>JAYVIO010000082.1:0-16692 GCA_043770175.1 Verrucomicrobiales bacterium
GAGACGCTCGAAAGCGGCAGCTTTACCCTTTCAGGGTGCCGCAGCCGCACTCCAAAAGCGCGGCCAGCACCTGCCACACTGTGGGTGCTGAATAGTTACGGCATTTTATTCTTCTGCCCCCATTCTTTTGCCGTTTGAGATCACGCCATTTCCAGCCGGTCTTCCTAAAACAGAAGCGCAGCAGGATTTCTGAGGCTAAAGCTCACGCTCCCGTTCATTGGTGTGTTCGCATCAACGTCCTGCAGGCAGCGGGCGTTTGATGGTGGAAGGCAGGTTGGGATTGGATTTTTTGATGCCAGGAGGAGGCATGTTTCCGCCTGACTGACCACTGGATTTGCCACTGACGCCATTTTTAGAAATCCCTGGCGGCAGTTCTCCTTCGAGGGCTTGCTGCGGCGTGGAGATGGGTCTGGGGGCCGTCGGCAGCGAATACCAATGCATCTGCGGAACCGCGCTGAGCTCGACCCATTGCTGGGAACCCAGTTTTTTCCATTCGAGTTCGACCACGGCCCAGACATGCGTCTCCCAAGGCAGGCGGGCGCGCAGTTCCTGGGCGAGTTTGGTATCTTTGTCGAGGAAGACCGAGGCTTGATAGGAGTTGGGCGGTGCCGGGCTGACACGGAAGGCGTCTTTGCGATCCAAGTTCGGCACGCCGTCCTCAAAATAGTGATGGCGGATGATGCCGACATGAAACCGCGCTGCGCCTTCCTGATAGCCTTGGAAAAATTTCTCCAGCAGGCGGTCTTTGAATTCGACAAAGGCCAGCCAGTCCACTTTGAAGCCGTCGGATTGCTCCTCCATCATCACGGGCACCGGGAACTCCCAGGTTTTGTTTTCCAGACTGAAGATGCAGTGCCTGCCGGAACCGAGCTCAGGATTGGGATCCATGCGGACAAACTGAATGCGGTCCACGATGACGGGACCGTCTGCAGAGCGTCCGTAGTAGCGCTCCATCAGCGGCTTCATGAGTTCAGCGCCAAGAGTGTGCTGCAGGCGTTCGGCGAGGGAAGTGGCGGCGAGGAATTGTTTGAGCGCTGTCACAGCGGGCTTGGCTTCGGGTGGAGCGTCGTCTTCTTCGATGCTCTGCGTCTGCATGAGGCTGGTGGGCGAGGCAGTCGGCGGAACGGGCGAGGACGCATTCCTCGCAGGAGTGGCGGGCACTTCGAGCAGTGCACCGGCTGACTGAGGCATCTTGGGCGTGGAATCGACCGGCACTGTGCTTATGACAGAGGGTGTGGAGGGAACAGTGGAGGAGATTTCCTCGGGCCCGGGAGGTTGTGCCTTGGGTGGAACAGATTCGGTGGGATCAAACCCGATGGTCATCGGGGCCAGTTTGGTTTTGGCTTCCGCAACGAGAGGCGGAGCAGTTTCAAGCGGGGTGCCTTTCAGGCTGGCACTCTCGGATAGTGGGGAAGATGCGTCTGGCGCCGGCCTGGAGAGGAGCGGCGGAGTTGTCGTTGGAATACGACCATCCTCCCCAGCGGATGCCGCCGTTTCACCGTGATGAGCCAGGCTGGGGAAGATTTCCGGGAGATGATCTTTTAATAGAAAACCAACCAGACCGAGGAATCCCAGCAGGAACATGGCGGCAAAGGCAAGCCGGACGAAATTCGTGCCACGCGGTGCACGCAGGCTGGCGATGCTGCGGTTGGCCGGCACGGGTGCGGCGGGGGCTTCGCGCCCAAGCACACCACCCAGATTTAACGTGGGAACGCCTCCCGGCTGGAGTGGTAAAGTCATCGGGGACATGGGGGCTGGCGGCACTTCTCTGCCGAGGAGAGATAATCCTGACAGCGGATGGGTCATGTGAGCCGAGCTACCTGTGGGCATCATGTTCGGCAGGGCGGGTGCGCCGGGAATGAGACGTGAATGATTGGGCAGACCACCGCTCGAACCTGCTGCCGGAACCTGAAGGCCTCCTGACGGAATATGTTGAGAACCCAGACCTGGCATCCCGGCGGGTGATGCTGGTGGGGATGAATAAGGCATCTGGCCCGGAGTTCCACCGAGGTTATTGGTGAGAGGGGACTGTCCTGGAGCACGCTTCGGCGGCAAGGCAGCACTTGGTGTGTTTGATCCTGCCATGCCCTCCATTAATGGGGATTGTGGTGGCGGTTGCCAGACTGGGGCAGATGGCGCAGTGACTGGGGCGGCCGCTGGTGCTTGAGGCCACTGGGGTGCCTGCGGTGCAGCGGCTGCGGGCACGGGTGAGGTGACTTTCTGTCCACAAGAGGGACAGGGGCCTGAGACACCGGCCATTTGGGCAGGCACCGTCAGAACGGTGTGGCAAAAGCCGCATTGGAACTGGAGTGTGTCTGGGTTCATCCCATCAAATCATTATGGTCAATTTCAGCAATTATCATTCAAGGATTGGTTTTGACAAATCGAAGTTTACAAAGTCTAGGAATTAAGGGCGACTTCTGAGCGGGAATTCATCCATATCGGATCATGCCGCCACCGCCTCCCGTGAAGGCACCACCAAGCCGGGGAACGGTTTCAGGTTCTGGCAGGATCCAGACACGATTTTGCCGCTTGAGTCGTCGATAGCGATGAAATTGAAGGCCTGCGATCCCGGTGAGCCCGGCGATCAGCAAACTCAGTGAACACCACATGACCAGGGACAGAACGTCGGTGGTTCTTTGGCCGGTTGTTTTCACCGCAGGCGTGACTTCGGCAAGGGGTTGGTTTTTGTCCGTCTCAGCCATGGAGTTCGAACCAAGAGCGCGTTGCAGCCAGAACAGGCGTGTCGAAAGCTGCACGGCGTAGCGGTGCAGTTGATCATGGACATCGCTGGCCTGCAGCGCTTCTCGCAAGCACGCCTGGATCGTTTCGCCGAGAAATTCGGCCGAGGTCTGGTCATGCACCGACTTGCTGACAAACAACCGGGCCCGCCAAGGTTCGCCCTGGGGGTAAACCAGCAGGCAGGCATCGGTTTGCTGCAAACTCCCCGAGGCGATTTTCTCCAGTTCGGCCCCTTCTGGAAGCTTGCTGTCAGTTGCGATGATCAGCACGTAGAGTTTGATGCGTGCATCACGGGCATGAAACTCAAGAAAACGCAACATGTCGTGATTTTGCATTTCCGGCACGAGCAGATCAGGATCGATGAGATACTCTTTCGGCAGACTTTGCGCGCATGCGGCTAGAAACTCGGGGGTCACATCCTTGAGCGCGGAGAGCGGCGTGGGCATTCGCGCACTGTCTGTCTGGGTGCGGGTGGGCAGACCGAGAATCGATTCCGGAAGAAACAGCCGCATGTCCTCGGGGCGCAAGCGGGGGGAGAGTTCTCCGCCCGGTTCGTTAAAAAGCTGATCCAGCCGTGGGCCGCTGGGCACTGGTTTGCGGAGCAGTTCGTTGATGTCGGTGATGGGTCCGCCGTTTTCAGGCAGCAGCACGCCAGGACCACTCGCCGCCGGGAGGCTTTCGCGGAATGCCCTGAGTTCTTGCTCGCTCCAGCGCGGCAGCGGCAGCCCCGGTTCATCCATTTTCGCCGCTGGCTCAGATACCTCGGCGGCGGCACCCACGCACAGCAGTGTCAGCAGCGCACATCCGAGGGATCTACAGTGCTGCTTGGCACCCGCTGTCAGGCTGGTGGATACGGTGGTCATGACCTCGTTTGGGGAAATCCTGTCAAGGGCCGCGTTGCCGGTTTGTGTCCCCCGCGCAGTGGCTGCAGCGCCATGTCGGGAGGCATGCTGGCATCCGGCTGCCATTCCATGCTGTGCGCGTGTTTAAGAAGTTGTTTGCGACAGCGGGTGCAGGCGTTTTTGATCGCCGCACCAAAGCCACCGCTCTTGAGGTGGCGTCCGGTGGTTTGCAAAAGGTAGTTGATGGCACGGGCGCTGAAACATTTTTCAATGGCATACCCCAGCGTGATGCTGGCCGTCTGCGCGGTGGGGTCCACCACCAGCACAATCCCAAAGTCATTGCGCCGGTTCACCGAGTGGGTGTTAAAGGCCCCTTGGTTCAGCAGCCAGAAGCCCAGCTCGGCGACAGTTAAGCCGCTCGGTAAAACGCCTAGGTAGGCGGCAAAAAAGGCTTGTGGAAAAACGCGTTCAAAATCGTCCAAAACGACTTCCGTGCTGCGGGCATCTTCCAGTCGCAGACAGTGGGCGGCATCCGTGATGCGTTCCAGCCTAACCCATTGATTCCCAAGGTAGCTGTGCAGCAGCGCGGCAGAAAACCCACACCCAGCGCAGGCGTTCTGCAGGGGCGAAACCGGGGCGTTGCAACGTGGACATTTCATTGATATAAATTATATGGTAATTATAACAAATCAAGCGTTATTTCATCACACATGACACAGAAAATATGTTTACACCAAAGGGCCTTTGTGGTGTAAATGATACTGATTCAACAAATAAAAACGAACGCCGATTTTTTCTGGCTCTCCAACACCAGATTCAACGTCCCCAATTTCCATCCAACGATCATGAAGCACGCCACCAATATTGCCATCCTCGTCAGCCTGCTGACTGCAGGTTCCCTTCACGCGAAGTGGGGGCGCATTCCTGTGATGCGCGAAAAACCAATCAACTTGGCAGTGAGAGGCTCGCCTACAGGGACTAGCGTTGACAGTTCCTCCGGCATTGGTCAGGTGGACAGCCTTCTTGGTGCGGATGTCACAGCGCCGGCTGCGTTGTCTGCGGGCAAAAGCTTTTTCGTCATCAGCTTCGCGAAGCCGGTCATGATCAACACCTCTTCTTTGGCCAATGACGGTATTGAGGGGAAAATCACTCTCTCTGCCAGCGCCGATAAACAAGGCTGGGCGGTGCTGCAGGAAAAAGTGGTTTCGGCGGCAGATCGTGACATTCAGTTTAAATTTGCGGGCATTCAGGCCAAGTTCCTGAAGTTTGAATTTCTCCTCTCCAAAGGCGGCTCCATTCGTGCCTTGCAGGTGATGGGTGGCGTGACGGATCATGGCTACGCCCTCAAGCAGGATCCCAAAGGTGAAAAAGGCCAGCCGATGAACTTCATCGGGGGCCTTGGCGGTGCGCGTCTGATTTATGCCGCACCCAAGCCCGTCAACGGCATTGATACCGCCGCCAACTTCAACAAGTTTGAATTCCCCGAATCCGATGAAAAATACCGCACGCTTATCTATGACTTTGGTCAGGTGCGTGTCTTGAACGAATTTTCCTCCGTCCATTCCCCTTCTCCGGTGCGTTTTGAAGTCTTCTCCTTCGAAAAACTGCCGGAAAAGGAAGACTGGAGAGGTCGCCTCGCCTTCAATCCGGATGATTTCAACGCCAAAACTCCCGTGGTTGCCGTGGAAGACAATATTGGGACAGGGCATATCAACGCGAAGCCAGCCAACCCGGTTAAAACAAGGTACTTAGCGCTGCGCTGGGAACCGGATTTCAATCCTCCCGCTTTCTTGGTTGATAGTGTAGGTGGTAAAGGGAACGTCATGCAAATTCAAGGTCCAACAGCCACAACGGTGAAGATTGGAAATAATACGGTCACTGTGACAGTCAGTCCTGGTGACGCTATTGGAGCAGGGAGTAGTGAAGGGAATGGCACTGTGACCGTTGCGATCACCGCACCAGATGGAACGGTTACGACAACCACTTATACCAATGTGACAGGGGCGACTATTACGCCGACTGGTGTGCAGGTTACAAGTGGTCCAGACCCGGCTACAGCCGCTGCTTTGGACGGATCGCAGCAAGTGATTGTGGGAGAAGCGGTCATCAATAATGAGACGGGAGCCGTTTCGATGGTTACCTCCACGGATGCTACTTCAACAACAGGTGCAGGCGCATCAACAACGACGACGACCAACGGAGTCACCGAATCCTCTGCTGGTGGAACCACCTCTGATAGTCTTGGTACATCTGCAACTCCAAGTGGCAGCCCATCCGGCTTTAGTACACCTGGGCAGACTGCAACCGCCCCTCAAGTGACTTCTCCCTGATTCGGAATTAGTCAATCTGTCCCCTGTCCTTGCAACGGACAGGGGGCTTTTTTATTTGAGTTCAACAGCACTTCGGACACAGCCCGTAGAACTCCAGTTCGTGGTAGAGCTTGCGGAAGCCAGACTGCTTCTCGATCTGCTTTTCCAAGGCCTCGACGGGACACGCGATGTCCAGCCGTTGGATGCGACCGCACTGCGTGCAGATGAGATAGTCATCATGATGACCGGCCTGGAGGATCGTGTAATACGCGCTGCGGTCATGCAGGCCCAGGCGACGGATGAAACCCAGTTCCTCCAGTTTCACCAGCACGCGATAAACCGTGGCCTTGTCCGCTCCGCTCGTGAGTTCAGGTGACTCGGCGATGTCCGCCAGCGACAATGGCTGATGCGAATGCACGAGGATCGACAGGATGTTCTCCAGTGCCTTCGTGCGCCTTAGACCGGCCTCACGCGCACGCAACAACATTGAGGCCGCAAGATCGCGTGCTGCATCCGCATCATGATGCTGGCAGGTGGCGGAATGATGATGGTGCAGCATTACTTGGCGGTCAGGTTGGGTTTCTTCTGCTGGAACAGCCACTCATGCAAATCCGTCCGTGGATACACCAGACCCGTGATGCCATGACCCGCACCCGCGAGTTCCGTGTAGTTCATGAGCTCGCCTCCCGCTTGCTTCACCGCCGCCACAATCGCTCGCGAACGCTCGACGGGCACCATGTCGTCCTGGTCGCCATGAAACACCCAGAACGGCGTCTGCTTCAAAATCTCAGCGTTTTTGACATCACCCCCGCCACACAGCGGCACGCACGCCGCAAACACCTGCGGATACTTCGCGGCGATGCTGAAGGTGCCAAAGCCGCCCATCGACGAACCGGTGAGATAAAGACGGTTCTCATCAATCGGCAGATGATCCGTGAGATCAGCGATCAACGCGAGCAGGTTGTCCGCCACCTGGTTTTTCCAGCCGATGTCGGCGGACGGGCACTGCGGTGCGAGCAAAAAACATGGCCTCTCGGCCTGATTGTCCTCGCTGGTCCAGACTTTGGGTGCCCCACCAATCTGCGATTCATTGTCGGTGCCGCTCTGCCCTGAGCCATGCAGCCAGATGACGATGGGATAGCGCTTCGTGCCATCGAGCTTGGGATTGCCCCAAAGCTGGTAGTTCAGGCCCTGCTTCGACACGCCCTTCACCAACTGCCCCGTCACCTTCTCAGCATAAACACCTTCCTTCAGTCCCGCATCACGGCGTTTCTCACGCAGCAGGCCGCGAATGTAGTCCTGATCCTCTTTCGAGAGCCGATCCAACGGCAGACGGTACTGATTGAAGTCCGTCCTGCGGCGAATTTTGACCTCTTTGTCAGAGAATTCGATCAGGTCGCCAAGAAACTTCGATTTCCCGTCACTGGAAGTCCACTCACGGGGCTGACTGGCCGCCTGTGCGTTGGAGAGCAGCAGTCCGAGAGCAAGGAGGCAAAAAAACGCATTCATGCCGCATGCTAAGCCGCTCCCGCCCTCAGCGGCAAGAATTTTGCCAACTATTCAGCCTCATCAGCGCTGCCGGAGTTCGCCGCACCTTTGGAGTGCGGCTGCGGCACCCTGAAAGGGTAAAGCTGCCGCTTTCGAACGTCTCGTGGTGTGCGTGAGCTGCCCGGCCTGCGCAAAGCGGTAGCTGCGTTCGTTCCTCACTTCGCAACCGCACTCCAAATGTTTTCTGCAATGCTGCGAGGCATTTGGAGTGCGGCTGCGACACCCTGAAAGGGTAAAGCTGCCGCTTTCGAGCGTCTCGTGGTGTGCGTGGGCTGCCCGGCCTGCGCAAAGCGGTAGCTGCGTTCGTTCCTCACTTCGCAACCGCAGTCCAGGAGCGCTTCACCAGTCGGGGGCGATGGGGTAGTCGTCTTCGACTTTCACTTGGTCGTATTTAAAGCCGTAGATGGTTTTGACGCGGGCTTGATCGGCCATTTCTTCGAACCAGCGGGCGGAGCACCAGGGATAGTCGCGGGCGACTGGGACGAGGCCGTGCTTAACGGCGTTGTGGTGTGTGTAGTTGAGTCGGGCGAAGTAACTTTCGTCGTAGATGAGGAGCGTTTCGCGGAAGTTGTGCCAGACTTTGCGGCCGGGTGTGGCATCCAGGCGATTGATCCAGAGGGCGAGCTTGGAGTGGAAGGTTTTGAGCAGCGTGCCGAGGTTTGCGGGAGCACTGGCGCTGGCGACGAAGTGGTAGTGATTGGAAAAGACCGCCCAGGCTTCGAGCTGCCAGCCACCGTCCTGCAGTGTCTTCAACAGGCCGCGCTGGACGACTTCCAGCCGCTCACGACCACGGAAGTGCTGGGCCTTTTGATAGGTGCCTGCCGTGACAAAGTAAGTGCCGCCGACGGTGAGACGATGCGGCGGGGCGTGCGGCCATGCGATGATGGTCTTGGGCATGGTACCGATGATTTGCTGGAGCAGGGCATGATGCAAGGCATTTGGAGTGCGGCTGCGGCACCCTAAAAGGGTAAAGCTGCCGCTTTCGAGCGTCTCGTGGTCTTCGTGGCCTGCCCGGCCCCCGCAAAGCGGTAGCTGCGTTCGTTCCTCACTTCGCAACCGCACTCCAAAGGTTTCTGCAATGATGCGAGCATCTTTGGAGTGCGGCTGCGGCACCCTGAAAGGGTAGAGCTGCCGCTTTCGAGTGTCCTTGGTGTGCGTGGCCTGCCCGGCCTGCGCAAAGCGGTAGCTGCGTTCGTTCCTCACTTCGCAACCGCAGTCCAAATGTTTTCTGCAATGCTGCGAGCATCTTTGGAGTGCGGCTGCGGCACCCTGAAAGGGTAAAGCTGCCGCTTTCGAGCGTGCCACGGCCTTTCGCACGTGCCGCGGCCTTGCGTGCGTCCGCTGACCCGGCGGAAAGCGGTGGCTCCGCCCTTTTCAGGGGCTGCGCGACCGCACTCCAAAGTTCGCCATTCCAGCCTGTTAGTTGTGCCCTCAGCGGCAAGAATTTACTCGCCCACTTTCACGGCGTGATGCGTGCCCCGGCCTTCTTCATCTCGTCCACGAGTTTCTTCGAGGCCTCGTCGATCGCATTGCCCTCGATGAAGATCTGGCAGTACGGCGCCCATTCACGCGCACCATCGTTGTCCTTCTTCCACATGCGGTGCAGCGGCGTGAGATCGGTGATTTTGTTGCTTTCCAAAAACAAAAACTGCAGCTCCGTCAGCGGCTCCAGCGGCGAGATGTCCGTCACGCCATTGCCCTTGAGCGAAAGCATCGACAGCCACTTCATGCCACCGATGCCGGCGATGTTTGTCACCTGGTTGCCTTCAAGATACAGCGTCCACACCTTCGGCAGTTTGTAGAGCGGCGTCGCATCCTTGATCTGATTGTTCGCCAGATAGAGCGATGTGAGTGCCGGGATGCCACTGAGCGCGGAGACGTCCGTCACCTTGTTCCCGGTGAGTTCGATGTATTGCAGCGCCTTGCACGCCGCCAGCGGGGCGATGTCGCTGATCTGATTATTCGATACATCGAGGAACTGCAACCGCTCCAGCCCTTTGATTGGAGCCAGATTCGTGATCTGGTTCTCCGGCAGCGTCAGCGATGCCAGCGCGATGCATTTTTCGAGACCGGCGAGATCCTTGATGCCCGCCTTCTTGCCCTCGATGATCGAAACCGTCGCCACGTCCTCCGCCGTCAGCACCTCCTGGTTGTCACGCTTCGCGAACACCTGCTTCCGCACCGCAGCTTCGAGCGCCTTGTCAGGGAAAACCGCGACCGGCTTAGGCGCCGGTGGCTTGACTGCCGCAGCGGGAGCTGGAGCAGGTGTGGCAGGTTTCGGTGCTGGAGTAGCGGGCTTGACTGGAGGCGTGGCCGGTTTCGCGGTCACAGGCGTGGGAACTGGCACTGCCGGTTTGGCAGCGGCAGCGGGCGTTGCAGGCTTTGCGGCCGCTGGAGGTGTTGCAGGTGCAGCAGCCGGTTTCGTTTCCACCTTGGCCGGTGTTGCTGGAGCAGGCTTGGTCTCCGGCTTGGGCGTCGCAGCAGGTGCCGGTGGCGGTGTGGCTGGCTTCGCAGGAGCCGCTGCTGGCTTGGTCTCCTGGGCATGAAGACTGAGGGCGAGCAGCGCGGGAAGAATGAGACGGAGTTTCATGGCTGGAGAGATGCTACTGCCATCATACGCATAACGCAGGTTGCATGTTTAACAAAAATCGCCTCTCTCTTGCGCTCATGGTCAACGTCATTGTCATCCTTGAGATCGATCCGCAGAAGATCGACGAATTCCTCGCCGTCATCCTCGCCAACGCCGCCGCCTCGCGTCTGGAGCCCGGCTGCCTGCGCTTTGAAGTCAGTCGCGACAACACGGAGTCGAATCTTTTTGCCCTCAGCGAAAGCTACGTCGATCAAGCCGCCTTTGATCTCCACTACACGACACCACACGTCGCCAAATGGCGTGAAAAAGGCCCCGGCTTCGTCCTCAAGCGCTGGGCGGTCAAAGGCCCGGTGCTATGATCGATCCCTGACAACAGAGCAGCAACCTGTCTGGCTGTAGTCATTCATATTTCTATGCGGGCATGCCACAGTGTTCGGCAAGGCAGTACTGTCATTTCACCTCGACATGAACCTTCCAAACATACGCACATTGGAAGACCTTGCTTAATGTCCAGAGCCCGCTTGTGTCTTTCACGAAAATTGCACTTCCCGAATCATTAGTCAGATACCCCCGGCAAAACCGGGGGGCTTGTAATATGTTAACCGCTCAAAGCGGGTTTTTCTGTGTTTTGGGACCTCAGTTCCTTGTAGCGCACCTTGCAGCGGCACTTCGGGATAAAGAACACACGATATTTACACTCCCCTCACGTATGATTTAGACTTTGTTGTTCCATTGGATTGCTTGGTTTTGTGTCACTTTGAGAGGCCACACATCACCAGCCATCCGGGGACTCCCGGAATTGTCAAAGTCTGGGAGTCCCCCAGCAATGCTGGGGGGGTTTCCTTCATAAATAACTTTGCGCACCCCTAAACCGAAAAATGGAGCCCACCTCAGTCTAAGGCGATCTTATTTCCCTGGCTTGGCCACCGCCTCTTTAAGTTGAGGCGAAAGGTCGGTGTGATGATGAATGAGCTTCCATTGGCCGTTTTCCAGACGGAAAATATTGGTCGCCCGAAAACTCACCACCACAGGCTTGCCATCGGCCGTCATGTTTTCTCCCTGCTCCACGCAGACGGTGTAACCCATGTCCTTCCCGGCACGCACAATCAGGTTTTTGTAGGTGATGCGGCCACCGAGCTTCATGCCTGCCTCTTTTTTGAATTCATCCCTCACTGCGGCCCAGCCATCCAATCGGTCACCAAAGGGGCCTTGATTGCTCACATCTTCCTGATGCGACCAGATCGCTTCCAACGGAGCAAGTTCACCGGTGAACATGGCATTGAGTGCGGAGTAGAGCTGATCGTTGGCCTGACGCAGTCCTTTTTCGTCCTTTGCATCCTCGGCGAAACCAAGGTTGATCACTAACATCGTCGCTGTAAACAGCGACCATCCAATCGTGTGGATAGTTTTCATGAAATGAGACTCTGACTGTTCGATGACAACTCAAGCGGTTTTTTGGACACGGATGATAGGCTGGCAGCCGGGGCACGGACAAGCACCTTATGCTGTTTGCCTGTCGGCTTTGTGTTTAGCGCTCCTCCACCCAGCCAGGAGCCGGATAGCTGCCGAGGGTCTTCACCTGCACGGCATGTTCTTCGAGCGCGGTGATGGCCTGCTGGAGCGCGGCGTCGGAGTGGTGGCCGCTGATTTCGAGGAAGAAGCGGGCCTGGGTGCCGCAGGGAGTGGGACGGTTCTCGATCTGGCGCACGTTGATGTTCCGGGCGACGAAGATTTGCAGCACTTCCATCAGCGCGCCGACGCGATCCTTGGAATGGATCATGAGCATCGTGTTGTCGTTGCCCGAGGGCGGACCCGAGCGGCGGCCGAGGATAATGAAGCGGGTTTGCGTGGCGTACTCACGCGGCGAGGTGGCGATGACGCGCAGCGAGTGCAGCTCGGCGCTCAGCGGTGTGCCTAGAGCAGCGACAGATGAACTCTGTGCTGCCAGCGTGGCCGCAGCACTGGAACTGGCGGACTCGATGAGTTGTGCGGCGGGAAAACTCTGCGCGAGCCACGGACGGCAGCGCGCGAGCATCTGGGCGCGGCCATGAATCTCGGTGATGGTGCTGTTGGGGCCCTGCGCCATGACAGCGGCGTCGGCCTTCCACAAAATCTCGGCGTAGATCTGCAAGGGGCTGTCGGCGAGATGATCGAGCGTGTGATGCACCGCGCCTTCGGTGGAGTGCTCGATGGGCAACACGCCGTAATCGGCCGTTTGCGCGGCGACACGGCCAAACACTCCCTCAGTGCTGGCTTCGGCGAGGTATTCGACGCAGTGGCCGAACTTGTTCACCGCCGCCTGATGCGTCCATGAGCCGGTGGGACCGAGATAGGCGATCTTGAGACTGTCTTCCAAAGCCAGCGCGGCGCTCATGATCTCTCGATAGATAGCGCGGATAGCGCGCTCGGTGAGGCGGCCGTTTTGTGCGCGATTGATCTCCGCCAGCTTGCGGAGTAGCTGATCTTCGCGGCCCGGCACATAGATGTCGAGATCATCCTTGCGCTTGATCTCGCCAACGGCATGCACCAGCTCGGCGCGTTCGTTCAGCAGACGCAGAAGCTGCTGATCGATACTGTCGATCTTCTGGCGGACTTCATCGAGGGACATGACCGCAGGAGAAAGAAAGGGTTAAGACTCGTCCGCTGACGGAGTGACCGGTGCCAGGGAAAGCTGCTGCTCCTGCGGTTGATCGTTGACGGCGGGCGCACCTTCTTCAGCGGTGGGCAGTTTCACGCGGCGCAGTTCGGAGGCGTTGGGCATGTCATCGAGACTGCGCACGCCGAAATGATCGAGGAAGGCTTCGGTGGTGCCATACAGCAGCGGTCGGCCCGGAAGATCGGCGCGGCCTTCGATTTTCATCAGCCCGCGATCAATGAGCTGCTGCACCATCGCATCCACTGAAACACCACGCACGGCCTCGATACCCGCTTTTGTGATCGGCTGGCGATAAGCGACGATGGCGAGCGTTTCGAGCGCCGGCTGGCTGAGACGCTGCACCTTCTTGCCTGGATACAACGCACGACACCACTCGGCATACTCGCCACGCGCGGCGATGCGCCAGCCGTTGGCACGTTCGACGAGGGTGAAGGCATGCTTCTCGGCGGAGTAGCGGGCGATGAGTTCATCTAGGATCGCACGCACCTGCTCCTCGGTCGTTGTTGCCAGCGGAGCCACCCATTCCGGGATCTGCACGACCTCGCCCGGAAGCTGCGCGCTCTCGGTCGCCGCATCCACGATGTCCTTGGCCGTGTCTTTGACAGCAAGGCACATCTGCGGCACGCCCAGGGGTTCCTGGGTGGCAAACAGAAGGGCTTCAACGATCGAGATCAGTTCCATGACGCGGGCGGACAATCTCAAGCGAGGCTGAGAGGCGAGTCAAGCCGTGGAACGAAGTTCAAAACGAGGAAAACGCCTGTTTTCGCCCTCGTGGCTGCCCGTTCTTGACACCCCTGCCCCGCCCACGCTCTCATTCCGCCATGGCTCTGCGTCTCGACCAAGCAATCATCCGTGGCGAAATCGACAACACCTCGCGTGGTAACGTGCGCGGGAAACTCTGGCTCGTCGGCCACGCTGCCCCCATCACGCTCGACCTGCGCGGCAATGCCTGGCGCGATGCCGCCGGCTGCAAGATCACCTTCACCAACCCGCAGCCTGAGGCCCAGCCCGCCACCGCCTCACTTCAGGCAAAACAGACCGGCCATGTGGGCGACATCACCGCCTCGCGCAAAGTTAAAGTCTTCACCGTGCCCGAGGAGGAGTGGGTCGAGGCCTACGACGAAGGCCGCATCAAGGAAATGCCCGTCGAATGGCGCAATGCGCTCTACATCGAGTGGTTTTCCGAAGCGAACGGCCGTGTCGTCATCGAGAGCGCCGACTTCCAGCTCACCCTCTCCGCCTGGGTGTGGGAAATGGACGTAGCCGAGGAGCAGGCGCAGCAGATGGCCAACATGCAGGCCATGCGTGACTGGCTGGCCGGCATCATCAAACGTCCCGAGCCCAAGGAAAGCGATGACAATGAGGACTTCGACGACAGCGAGGAATCCTGGGAAGACTCGCTCAAACAATCCGACCGACTGAACGATGCCCACATGGAGGCGCTCGAAAAATACGGCGAGGAAGGCCTCGATGACGACCGCGTGGTGTTCGTTATGGGCTGGGATCACATGCTTGGCGGCGGCACTGCGGCGGCAGACACGAACAACGATGATGAGACATGGCAAGGTGAAGAACCCGAGTACACTCCTGCGGATGACGCAGATGATGACGAAGGCGAGTTCATTGACGAGGACAGTCCGGCCTGTCATCCGCTGCACAAGCGCTCTCACGATCTCGTCCTGCGCCTGCTGACTGAACTTGATGACGAGCGTGAGGAGAACGCCGAAATCAGCGAGGCCGACACGCCGCTCGACCGTTTCATCCGCAACACGATGAACATCAGCGGCAAGCTCGCCGGAGCGCTCGGCATGCGTGGCTTCGCCGGGTCGAAGAACAAGGGCTATGTGCTCGCCATCCTGCGCCGCTGCCTGAACTGGGCCAACGAAGCGCTCGCCGCGCTCAACGAGCTGATGGAATCACCTGTGTCGCAGAAACGTCTCGATCTGCTCGCTGAATTTCGCACCGAGTTGTTCGCCCTGCGCGATGGGATGACCGATCTGCGCAAGGAGCTGCGGGAAAAGTAGCCCGGTTGCAGCGCAGTTGGGCTACTTTCTCAGCGACTTCCACGGCTCTTCCTCGCTGTGATCGACGATTCCCGCCTCATCCGCCTTCGCAGGCGAAAGAATCGCGAGGAAGACGAGCGTTTCGTTGCCTGCGTTCCAAGTGCCGTGGATTTCTCCCATCGGGATGAACGCCATTTCACCCGGGCCGAGAATCCTCTTCTGCCGGCCGACCCACTGCTCCGCCTTGCCCGAAATAATGTAAATCATCTCCTCCCGCGTCGGATGCGAATGAAACGGATGGCTGCGCCCCGGTTCCATGTTTGCGCGCACCATCATGAGGTGCTCGTTGTTCACGATGTCGCTGCGGCAGAGCCACTCTTCGAGCGTCCAGGGCGAGAGGTAATCGACTTTTTCAGCAGCGGTGACGAAACGGCGGTTGGAGATGGAGTCAGACATGGTGGGCGATGCTAGCGTGATGAAATCACGACGGCAAGCCGCGCAATGCACCTGCGGCTATCTGATTTGCCACCAAAGTGGTCCGCACAGTCCTCTGTGCGGGTTCGGGCGTTTCCTGACACCGCACACGGAGTGTGCGGACCACTTTAATACGTGAACAAATCCTTCACGCCCCACGGACGCTCGATCTCTTTGCCCTGCTGCTTCATTAGCAGGTTCAGGGCATCGGCCATGCGCTGTTTCATGTGCTTGGTCAGGCGGCGGCCTTTGCGGGCGCGTTGCACGGCTTTGTGGGTCATCGGCTCGGTGCTGGCGGCCACCAGGGCATGATTGGTCACCTCATGCTCAGTCATGATTCCGTCCAGAGGCTGCACGCCCATGTTGCGCTCGATTTCGTCTTGTCCCATGCCACTCTCTCCTGCCGCAAACCGCCATCTGCAATCTGAATTCGAGCCATGCGCATGCTTAGCCAAGCCATGCGCGCGACCCTGAACCTCATGAACTAGCTCAAGGGCGAGAAGGAGGTGATTCAGGCGAACAAGGGGTGAGTAAAGCCGCGAAGCGTCTTGGAGTGCGGTGGCATAACCCTGGAAGGGTGACGACACCGCTTTGTGCCGGTGATGGATGATCTTGGACCTCAAAACGCGTCCGGCTGACGAAAGCGGTGTCGCGCTGCGCTTGCCGCCGCACTCCACGACGCTGGTGCGCTTGCGAAATACCAGACCATTTCGTAGCATGAGGACATGCATCCCGATGATGACCCGAAAGTTTCGTGGCCGCATGCACCGCTGCACCGGCTGGGGACGCATGGCATCTATTTCGTGACGGCAGGCACTTATTTGAAGGAACATCATTTTCGCGGTGCGGACAAACTGGGAGTGTTCCAGCGCGGGTTGCTGAAGGTGTGCGCGGATTTTGGTTGGCGGCTGGAGGCGTGGGCGGTGTTTTCCAATCACTATCACTTCGTCGCGGAGTCACCAGACACAGCGGAGAGCTTGCCGCTGATACTGGGGCTCTTGCATGAGAAGACCGCGAAATGGGTAAACAAGCTCGACAAGGCGGCCGGCAGGAAGGTGTGGCACAATTACCGGGAGACAACGCTGACGTATGAACGGTCCTATTTTGCCCGGCTGCACTACACGCATCAGAATGCGGTGAAGCATGGCTTGGTGACGAGAGCATCCGACTACCCATGGTGCTCTGCTGCGTGGTTTGAGCGACACACCAGCAAGGCACTGGTGCAGTCCATCTATCGCTTTAAAACGGAGCGTGTGCGTGTGCCGGACGACTACGATGTTGCGCCAGAGTGGTGAGCAGCGCGACAGCGTCTTGGAGTGCGGCGGCTGTGACGCCGCTTTTCGAGCGGGCTGCGGTTTACGTAAGAATCACGGCCGACGGAAAGCAGTGTGGCGCTACGCTTGCCACTGTACTCCAAGATGCTCACGCGACTTCACAGCATCCCGTGCTCCTTGAAGCTGAAATACGGGAGGGCGCGTGATTCGGAGGGCGTGCCGATGATGAGGTGGTCTTGGAGGATGAGGCCGGT
>JAYVIO010000083.1:0-5557 GCA_043770175.1 Verrucomicrobiales bacterium
CCTGCGTGTCCGCGCCCTTCTTCACATCGCAGCCCAATTCGGTGAAGATGACCGGCACGTCCACCTTCGCGGGGTTTTGCGCGGCGAGCATCTTCCGCACGGTGGGCACGATGTTCATGAAGACGGCCTCCGTGCCCATGTTGTCGGCGATGCCATTGAGCACCTCATACGGATGCAGCGTAATGTAATCGAAGTGATCCTTCGCCCCTGCTTTGATGGCCTGTTCGAGGTAATTGATGTGCACCGACTTCGCCGCGAGACCGATGAGGCAGTCCGGATCAGCCTTTTTTGCCGCATCATAGGCGCTGACGACGATCTTCGCGTAATCCGCCGCCGTTTGATCACGTCCCGTGCCGTTCGGCGGCTCGTTCCAAATCTCCCAGCGTTTGATCCGGTCTTTCGAGTGCTTCACGATCTCCGAGACGTAGTTCGACCACGCGGGCAGGTTGTTCACGGGCAGCGTGCCGGGCTTGTCGAGCGTGTTCCACTTCACGCCGCCATTGAGCAAGCCTCCAAAGACGAATCCATGCTCCGTGAGATAGTGCATGTGCTCGTCCAGATGCTTCCAATCAAACTTCCCCTGCTCCGGCTCCACCTGCGCCCAGCCCGTCGGCCCCGCACGGTAGTAGCGCAGCCCAATGGTCTGCATCTGCGGCACCCAATGCGCCGCGTCCTGCGCGGAACGGTTGTGAATGTGGCAACTGCCGATGCCGAAGATGCCGAGCGCGGCAGCATCTTCCGCGTGGAGTTGCACGGCGAAGGCGGTGGCGAGAAGAAGGGGAAGGTGTTTCATGCTCCAGCCTTACGGCGTAGTGCTTCGGCTTCCCGCAACTTCAGATACGATCCTGACATGAGCCGGTCTTCGCGGCCTTCACCGGCTTTGATGATGATGGCCGATTGTTTGAGCAGGTTTTTTTCGAGACCGTTGATGCCAAAGCAACGCGTCTGGCAGATGCCGCAGCCGACGCATTTGTCGGTGAGGACGACGGGGGCGAGGTGGCCGGTGCCTTCGATGGGCTGGCCGGCGGCATCGACCTCGGTGTGAACCTGCACGAACTCGATGGCGTGATAGCCCGCGGCGTGACATTCATCGACACAGAGCTGACAGGCTTCGCGATTCGCGTGCGGCAGGCAGGCGTGTTGATCGACGATGGCGAGGCCCATGCGCGCGACTTTTTTCTCTGCCAGCGGCAAGGCGCGAATGGCACCCGTGGGGCAAACCTGGCCGCAGGCATTGCAGCTTGATTCACAACCGGCCCAGTCGGCCTTCACCATCGGCGCCCACAGGCCTTCGAGGCCTTGCTCGAAGCCTTCGGCCTGCAGGACGTTGTTGGGGCAGGCTTTGAAGCACTCGCCACAGCGGATGCACATGTCGAGAAAGGCCGGTTCTGGCACGCTGCCGGGCGGACGCACGGGACGGAAGGCATTCGGATCATCGAGATTCGCGCCCCACAGCTTGGTTGTCGCTACGATGGCTCCGCCACCCGCCACACCAATGCCTGAGCCGGTGAGCAGCGACATGAAGCCGCGACGACCAAGCGCCGTCTCGCCGGTGGGCGGATCGTTCTCCTTCTTGAGATCCATGACGTTCCAGCGCTCGACGAATTTGATCGACTGCGTTGGACAGACGCCGCCGCAAGTCTGGCACAGTGTGCAGTCGGTGACGCGCGTGGTGAAGTCGGGCTTGATGGCATCAAAAGGGCAGATGGCGACGCATTTGTTACAGTTGATGCAGCTTGATTCGACTTTGCGCTCGCTGACGCGAAACAGATTGGCCACGGAGAACACCGCGCCGCTTGGACAGACGTATTTGCACCAAAAACGCGGCTTCAGCAGCCCGAGTGCGAGCACGATGAGAAAGAGCAAGATGGAAACGACGTGCCCGGCATTCATCGGCGGCACCAGATGCCATTCGCGTGCGAATCCGCTCTGAATTGGCTCACCAATGAAAAGCAGGCCACGCGTGATCACTGGAATGGCCGCGACATAGCCGGAGATAAGCACGCCACAAAACGCCGCGATGAGCACGGCCAGCAGCAGGTAGTATTTGATGTGAACCCACCAGCCGTCTTTGGCGACGCGGAAGCGTGTCACACGTTTGCCGATGGCCCAGTCGAACAAATCAATCAGCGTGCCCAGCGGACAAAGGTAACCGCAGAACCCACGCGGAATGAATACGCATACCAGCAAGATGATGCCCGCGCACACCAGCGACCACACCCAGCTCCGCGCCGCGATGGCGGTGGACAGGCTGACGAGCGGATCAATCACGAGAAAGGTTTCAGCCGGCACGATTTCTTTGCGCGCGAGGTCGTCGGTGTAATGCGACGGCCATTTGCCGGGTTCCGTTTCATGCAAAGCCCACGAGCCAGTTCCAAACAGCACGCGGTCGATTTGCTCTGCACTCAGCGGCGCTTCTGGCATCAGACGCACACGTTTGCTCTCGATGCCGATGATATTGAAGCGACCCACTGCGGCGCCTTGATCCACCAGGAAGCGTGTTTGACCTGCCCGCAGATTTTTCGCGTCGTCATCACGTTCCAAGCTCAAGCCGCCGGTGTTTTGATCAAACTCCGCGATGCGCCAGCCTGCTTGAATCATGCCAGCAGCCTGCGGCCTGGCGCCATACGGCCAGCAGACATAAAAAAACAGCCACAGGAAGGTCAGGAAGCAAATCGTCTGCACCATCCGGCGAACCGGTGAAGACAACATCGTCGGCCCGATGCGTCGCAACACCTTGCGCACGGAGGACGCGGCCGTTTTCGCCTGCGGCTTGCTCGACGCACGTTGGAAGGGCAAAAAGTGATCCAGCCGTAACAAGCTGCGTTTGCGCTGGGGCGGCTCGGGAGGATTCATTTTTGTTACCTCGAGATTATGCCTTCAAGCCGAGTGCGATTCGCGCCTCACGACGGACCGCCTTGCAGTCTGTCATCGCCTGTTTGGCCTGTGCCTTTGATGCATCGTTACCGGGATAGCGGATCAGCACGCCAAAAGGCTTCAATCTCTTTGTGGCCGCATTCAGCGCCGCCCACAAGGGTTCCAATGGGAGCAGCAAGGTGAGCAGGTTTTCCAGATCATGAGTCTTGGGAAAGTTTACCGCGCCTTCCTCCAAGCGGGCTTTCAGATATTTTTCCGCCGACTGCTGACAGTGAAAGCACACCATGTCATGCAATGGCAGCTTCCTGCGCCGCGCCAGATCGACGGCAGCGAGGAAATCGGCCTCCGCCTTTTCGATCCAGTCACGCGTGGCGGCCTTCATACATCACGCGCCCTTTCGTGGTGATCTCCTCCAAAAAACAGTCGCCCTCCCGGAGCCGGTCGCGCAGAAAATCAGGATCGCGCACCAAGACATCCACCGGAAAACCGGCGGACACCTTTTCATGAATCTTTTGCGTCGTCTGCATCCAGAACCGCCGCGCCTTGCGCATCACCACCAGCACATCCACATCCGAGTCGGGCGTCGGTCTGCCATAGGCGTGCGAGCCAAACAGGATGATCCGCTGCGGCTTGAAGGCCGTAGCGACAGCATCGCAGTAGCGCTGAATGTCATGCATCGAAACCATGAGCGGAGTAAACGCCGCTGGCGATAACCGGGCAATCAGATTCTCCGCGCATTTTGCGCTCGGCTCGTTCATTTCGCGCCTTCGGCGAGTGCTTTGGCGGTGGCGTTGATGATGGCGACGCCGGTAATGGTGGCGCGACTGGTGGCATCGACGCCTTTGACGCCCTGTTTGGCGATGATCTGCGCAGGTACGTCACGCATGGACGAGTAATACTGCTTCTCTTTGTGCTGCGTGACTTTGACCGACTCGATGCGACCCGCTTTCACCTTCACGTCGATTTGCACCGGCCCTTCGTAGCCGAGACTGCTCGATTGATAGGTGCCATCGGCCACTTTCGCGACATTCAAGAGGTCGAACAGCTTGATGGCCTCTATACTGGCCTGTGCACGGCTGAGCTGACGTTGGAAGCGGTTCTTGTTCTTCGGATCGACCGGCGCATCGAGCACCTTTTGATAATAGGCAATCGCAGCTTCAGTGCGGCCGGCCAGGCGGCAGGCATCGGCGACGAGCAGGAGCGGCCACTGCGGCTCGCGTGTGCCTGCGATGTAGCGCTCGGCCATGGCGATGGATTTGTCGATCTCACCCATGTCGCCGAGGAGTTTGATGCTGTTGAGGTAGCCGTCGGGATCCTGCATCAAATCGAGCGCCATCTGCTTGTTACCGAGCCGCCAGTAGCACTCGGCGAGGAACACGCTCGCCGCGTCCTCCTGTTCCGTCACGCCTGCTTTCTGCCACCAATACGCGGCGCGGGCGTAGTCCTGGAAGAAGCGGAAATACATGTTCGCCAGCTCCATGGTGGCACGCTCGCGGATTTTGGGGTCTCCTTGGTTCACTACGAGCAGATGATCCACAAACTTGATGCCCTCACGCCAGCGGCTCTCGTTGGGATTGATGATGTCCCAGATGAATTGACCGACATTCTGCTGGTTGTTCCAGCGGCTGCCTTGCGGCGGCGGCGCCCAGGTGAGGTCGAGCGTCTGCGGGTAGTTGAGTTTGGTGGTGGCAAACCAATCCGGCGGCGTTTCTCCCGCTTGTTTGATCAAAGCCTGCACCTCGGCGGGTGAGCGTGTCGTCGAGGTCGCAGTTGTCACAGCGCCTGCTTTGGCGGTGAGCACCGTGCGCTGGCCGTTTACGGTCAAGGCATGCACCTGAGTCTGCGGCAGCGTGCGCTGGATCGTCTGACCGCCGATCAGCGCCTCAATGGTGATGGTCTTCGCGGTGGCATCCGTGGCGAGGACTTTGCCCTCCACCTTGTTGCCGTTCATGAGTTCGATGGTGTCCGCGCTGACCGAGGAAGCCAGCAGAAGCATTGCGCTGCCGATGCGAAGGAGAGAGGTCATGGTTAAATCAGGCGTTGAGTGGAAAGCCTGCGGTGGCGGTGATCTGGCCGCTCTTCGTCACAAACAGCGCATCGACACCGACGGTCGAGCGCACCATTTCCATGCCACGCTCAACACCGAGCACGAACACCGCCGTCGAAAGCGCATCGGCGGCCATAGCCGTCGGCGCGACGATGGACACGCTTGCCAGTTCTGTCGGCGAATGGCCGGTGTGCGGATCAAAGAGATGGTGGTGGACGCAATCTTCGCTGAAGCGCGTCTCGTAGTCGCCCGAGGTCGCGAGGCAGCGGTCCTGCAGTTTCGCCATCGAAACAAACGCATCGGCATGGCGTGGATGCTGGATGCCCACGGTGAATGCCGCGCCGTCCGGTTTGCCACCGAGCGCATTCATTTCACCGGCATCAATCAAAGCATGCGCCACACCACTGCGCCGCAGCACCGCCATCGCCGCATCCGCCGCAAAACCTTGCGCGATGCCATTGAGCGTGACCGCCGTGCCCGCGCCATCGAGTTGCAGACGTGCAGGCGAGATCTTCACGCGCTGCCAGTCCACCAAGGCACGCGCCTGCATCACTTCCGACTCACTTGGCAGGCGGTTTTGTTTATTCGCGTTGTGATACAGCTCCCACAGCGGCTGCACCGTCACATCGAAGG
>JAYVIO010000084.1:0-2120 GCA_043770175.1 Verrucomicrobiales bacterium
GTGGTTCCTGCGCCTGGGCCGCGAGTGCGTCGAGTTCCTCTTTGGCAACAACCAGACCATCCGCCTGCAAGACGTTTGGGACTTGGAAACCGTCTATGATACTGACGGCAATCCCTACAAGGCCTACACCAACTGGATGACGGGCCGCATCGGCATGCGTCTGGCGAACAAGAACTGTGCTGTGCGCGTCAAGAACGTCGAGGAAACCGGTGCGGGCAAAAAGATGCTCAACGACACCATCCTCTACTCGGCCTACGAGAAGTTCACCGAGTTCGGCCTGGAGCCGACACACATCTTCATGAATGGCCGCTCGCGCGAGCAGTTGCGCAACAGCCGCACGGCTACCACCACCAACGGCACGCCTGCGCCGCTGCCGCTTGAATGGGAAGGCATTCCGATCATCCGCACCGCCTCCATCGCCAACGACGAGGCGTGATCCAACCCATCTCAGCTTCATCATCCTGATTCACCATGCACGCTCTCAAAGACGCTCAACTCACGCAGTCCATTGCGCTTGCCGCCGCAGGCGCTGCGGTCTCCACCCAGTCACTCGATCTCAGCCAGACACCGCCCAACGAACACAGCTTCGAGGTGGAGTTGGCGCTTCCCGAACTCGCCGGTCTCGCCAATGACAAGTCGGTCACCGCCACGCTGGAGGATTCCGAGGATGGCGTAGCATTCGCCGCCATCCCCGAGCTTGCCGAGTTCACGGTTACAGGCAGCGGTGGCAACGGTTCCAATGCCGCCACACGTCGTGTGCGACTTCCATCCAACGCCCGTCGTCACCTTCGCGCCACTGTGGCCACCGAAGCAGCGGCTGGCGATCTCACCGCGCACAAACTCACCCTCGCTCTGGTGTTCTGATTTCCTGGGGCGCAGGCCTCGGGTTCGGGTGCAGCCCTCCTTCGACTCGTGCGGGGAGGGCTGTTTGATTTTGACGCCCCGTCTTGAGCATGACCATTCATGACGAAATCGCCGCCGACTTTTCTGAAATCCTCCAGGAGTTCGGCAAGCCGGTTCAGTTCCTCGGCCGCACACTGCTGGCACTGATTTCTGAGCCCATGCTTTCTGGCGAACTCGTGCTTGGTGGTGAAGTCGATGACGTGCGCTTCACTGCCAAGGTGCTGCGCTCAGCTCTTTCCGAACTCCCGCGCAGCGGCCAGATCGTCCACTGGGATCAGAAGGACTACCGCATCAAGGCTGTGATGAACCGCTCACCACACGCCATCATCACCCTCGAACTGGGTCCCGCCAATCCCTGACATGCGCGTTACCGGTAGAGTCACGGGCCTTGATCCGCTCAAAAAGAAAATGGCACTCTTCCCCAAGGAAGTGCAGCGCCCGATGGACAAGCTACTTATCCAGGAAGTGCGCACACTCGCCGTGGAAAGCGCGCGAGTCACACTGCCCTTCGGTCTCAGCGACAAGACCTACAAGAAACTAGCCGCACGCATCAAGTCGGACATCCTCCGCATCTTCAAACGAGCAGATCAATTGGGCAGCGCCTTCCAGCAGCTCGAAGCCGCAGATCCCGCCCTCGCGCAGCAATACTGGCAGGCCCAGCAATCCGGTGATGAGGCGCGTGCTCGCCGTCTGCTGCGCAAACTCAGCGCCAAGGCCGGGATTGCCATCGGTGCGATCCGTCCGGAACTGCATCAGGCCGCGCGCACTGCTCACTACGGCCGCGTGCCTGACAATGCCAAAACAGTCGCCATCATTTCCAAAGGCGCTGCACTCGAGCGCTACATCGCCAAAGTGCAGCAGCAGATCGGCGCGGTAAAGGCCGGCTGGATCACCGCAGCCAAGGCACTCGGAGGCACCGTCCGAGGGATTCCGCGCTGGGCCAATACCGGCGCGCACAAGAACTCGCATGGCAGTGCCGCAGTGAAGCGCGCTGAGAAAGGCTCCACGGTGGAACTCACCAACCAGGTCAGCTACGCACCCCAGGCCTGCGACGATGGCCAACTGCGTCATGCCGAACGTCGCGCGCGGCTCCGCTTGCAGCACGCCATTGCTGAAAAGCTCAAGGCCATGGCCGAGCGCGCGTTTCGACAACGCAAGTAGGGCATGGAAGCACCACCCTCACTCGAACATCGCCTCGCCACCCTGCTCGCCGGTTA
>JAYVIO010000085.1:0-16625 GCA_043770175.1 Verrucomicrobiales bacterium
CCTCACTTTCACCTCACTTTCACCTCACTTTCACCTCACTTTCACCTCACTTTCACCTCACTTTCACCTCACTTTCACCTCACTTTCACCTCACGGACGCCCACGAAGCAGCAAAAAGCAGTGGACGAACTAGACTCGTCCATGATTGAGTGTCGCCGATTGACGGTGAACTAAAAACCCAAGAATTCGGAGAATGGATAGTTGGTGGCAACTCGGTGAATACTCAGGGAGACATGGCGAGAGCCTGGCGCTTTACGACATCACTTGTCCATTTTGCATGGAGAAGGGAAATTTTAAAACCGCGTATCACGCCGAGAAGAAGCAACCAAACACCAGTAAGAAGCTCAACTTTGACACATTGGAATGTGGCAACTGCAAAGGATATGTAATGGCTTTTTGGTCTGCATCGACTTCAGGCAGTTTCAACAGTCCCGGGATGCACGCCTCGCGTGTTTTGCCGTGGCCCCTCACAATTGAGAAGCACCCAGATTCGTGGCCAGCCACAGTTGGCCGTTATTGGTTACAGGCTAAGCGCTCATTGTCTGCTGAGAATTGGGATGCAGCAGCGCTCATGGCCCGAAGCGCCTTGCAGGCAGCGCTACGGGATCAGCAAGCAACTGGCAAAAGCTTGAAGAACGAAATCGACGATTTGGCAGCGAAGGGACTGCTTCCGCCAATCATGAAGGATTGGGCACATAACCTGCGTGAGCTTGGCAACGATTCGGCTCACCCAGACCCGGCGTCTTGCGGGGCTGACCCAAGGGATGCCCGGGACATTGTATATTTTCTCGACTACCTGCTTGAGTATCTTTACACACTCCCGAAGCGCATTGACGAATACCGCGCCCGAAACCAGCCTCCCAACAACGGACAGTGACCATTAAATAGGTTCAAGGCAACGGTACTTGTGGCTGCTTTAGAGTTATAGATGAATTCAGCCCTTCTTGGCCTGAGGCTCAATACAAAACAAGAAGATTAACATTTTCGCTGCAAAGCGTTTCATGTCCCAGCATGAAACCCCTCCTCGCGTTCTTCCTGACCATCACCGCCGCAACGGCTGCGGACCTCACGCTGCTCGACGCAGGCAAAACGGACTACCAGATCGTGTTGCCGGATGCGGCACCGACTCCGGCCATCGACGCGAGTCTTCAGCAGACGGCGAGATTGCTCCAAACGGCATTTTTGGCGAACAAGGCGGAGATCGCCATCGTGCGTGAAAGGGAGCGGGATGCCTCCAAACCGGCGTTGATGCTCGGGAACACGATTTTTTCGCAGAAGAACGGCGTGGAGGTCACGAAGCTGCGGGATTGGAGCTATGTGCTGCGGGTGGCGGGGCGGGATGTGATCCTCGCGGGGAATGACCAGGCCTCGAAGGCGAAGGTGGAGAATGCACGGAGGCCGAACTGGGATCGCGTGGGCACGGCGAAGGCGGCGGTGGATTTTGCGAGGCAGTTCATGGGCGTGCGTTTCCTGTATCCCGATCTGCCGGGCTACACGCCGGTGAGTGGCGCGGCGAAGATCGACCTCATGGCGTCGCCCGCCATCGAGTTCCTGCCGATGAAGACGATCACGGTGCCGGACTCGCTGAACGTGACGAAGACACCGCTGTTGCGCGTGAACTCGGCGCATCCGGCGGGCGCTTCGTTTTACGATCTCGCGCACAATCGCTTCCCTCGCGTGGATGAGCAGTTCGGTGGGCACACGTGGGAGCGGGCGGTGCCGGCGGAGTTGTTTGCGGAGCACCCGGAATACTTCGCGCTGATCAGCGGATCGCGTTTGAAGCCGGAGGGCAACGGGCAGTATTGCCTGTCGAATCCCGACGTGCAGGAGCGCATCTACCGCGACCTCGTTTCGCACCTGGAGCGCGGCTTTGACAGCGTGGATCTCGGCCAGCCGGATGGCTTCCGCGAGTGCCAGTGCGAGACGTGCG
The DNA here is from genome assembly GCA_043770175.1 of Verrucomicrobiales bacterium. GTDB lineage: Bacteria > Verrucomicrobiota > Verrucomicrobiia > Verrucomicrobiales > Verrucomicrobiaceae > Prosthecobacter. The sequence goes on from JAYVIO010000085.1 coordinate 1,931, forward strand.
ACGCGCTCTACGGCACGGGCAAGGACTGGTCGGAGAAGATCTGGATCTTCAACCGCGAGGTGGCGCAGCGCGTGGAGAAATCGCATCCCGGCGGGCAGATCACGATGATGAGCTACATCCTCACCGCGCAGCCGCCGAAGACGTTTAACCAATTTCCTGCGAACACCTGCATCATGCTCACCGGCACGAACGAGGAGGACATCGCCCCGTGGCGCGGCATCGAGGTGCCGCGCGGCTTCACCGGCTACGTCTATAACTGGTGCCCGAACCTCGGCACGCGCTACACGCCGATGCGCACGCCGGGCTACATCGAGCTGCAGGTGCAAAGGCTCGCCGCCGCGCGTATCCAGTCGCTGTATCGCGACGGCCCAGGCCAGCTCTTTGGTCTCGAAGGGCCGGTGTATTACACCATGGGCCGCATGTTTGATGATCCGGCGAACAACCACGCGAAGGATCTCATCCCCGAGTTCTGCGAGGGCGCGTTCCCGGACAAGAGCATCGCCTTCTACATGCGGGCCTTTTACGACGAGCTGTATCACGCCATCGCACTCTACTCCGACCACATCGGCACGCGCACGGACGTGTGGACCTACAAACCGCTGCCCACCGATGCTCGCGGACGCAAAACGGTGCAGGACCCGTTTCAGCTCATCGCCTTTCTCTACACGCCGCGCGTGCTCGCCGCGATGGAGGGCCACCTCGCGCAGTCGGAGCAACTCGCCCGCACGCCGAAGATCCAGACACGCCTCGCGCTCGTCCGCGCCGAGTTCGATTACCTGAAGCACTTCGCGAAGGTCGTGCACCTGCATCAGGCCTGGCAGATGGCACCGGATCAGCCCTCGCTGCATCGCCTGCTCGATGCCATCGACGCGCGAAACGCCTTCATCGCCACGCTTTACGCCAAAGGGCATCAAAAGGAGTGGAACCACGTCCTCTTCCCCTTTCCCGGTCACGACGCGAAGCACCTGCAACTCGCCCACGACGGCTACCAGGAGCCGTATGCGAACACTTGCTTCAACTGGGACACGCAAGCCATGCGCAACACCCCGCCGCCCGGCCTCAAGAAACTCACCATCGCCAAAACGACCGCCAAACTCACGCTCGACAGCCCCGAGTGGCAAACCGCCGCCGCGCACGAACTCACGCTCCTCCCGCCGCTGCGCACGCTGCCGCGCCCGACGACGATCCGCCTCCTCTACGACGAAAACGCCCTCCACCTCCGCGCCGAGGCCACGCTCGGCGATGAAACAAAGTTCACCGCCTACAACCGCGACCGCGTCCTCACCAATCAAGAAGCCATCGACCTCTATCTCGCCCCGAACCCCGCCCAGCCGCTCTTTTACCGCTTCACCCAGGGCGCCAACGCCGCATCGAAATATGACGCCCTCAACGGCCGCATCACCGACGTCATGGACCCCCGCCACAGCAAAGACGACCCCACCTGGAACGGCGACTGGCAAAGCGAAACCCGCGTCGATGCCAAAACGAAACGCTGGCACGCCCACCTCATCATTCCCTTCACCACCCTCGGTGTCGAAGCCCCAACCAAAGGCATCACCTGGAAAGCCAACTTCGGCCGCCACCACGCCCTGCCTCGCGAAGTCATCGACCGCGCGATTTGGTCGTCCTCGCTGACGAGCACGAGCATGGAGGACACTGCCGTGATGGGTGAGGTCGTGTTTGAGTGAAGGCGACAGAAACCGGTAAAATGATGTGCGGTAAAAGATGGAAGCATTTGTTCCACATTTTTTACCGTGCATCTTTTTGCCGGATATTCATTCTAACTTAAACCCATGAGACACATCCTACTCGCCGCCATCATCTGCTCCTCTCTTCCGCTCCAGGCTGCTGGCAGATTCCTCGTCGAAAATGGCCAGCCTTGTGCAGAGATCATCATCAGCGAAAAGCCCACGCGCATGGAGCGAGTCGCCGCGCATGAGTTTCGGCAGCAGATCGAGAAGATCAGCGGCGCGAAGCTGCCCATCGTCACGCAGCCTTCGGGAAACGCGGTCAAAGTGTTTATCGGAGCCAGCGCTCACTCGCCCGTGAAGGCGGAGGGACTCAAAGATGGCGCGTATCGCATGGCTACGGGAGCGGATTGGTTGGCGCTGATCGGTGATGATGCGGACTTCGAGCCGGTGGGACCGTTTGCTCGAAACAATGGCGACATCCCGCGGGCGCAGGCCGAGTGGGAAAAGATCGTCGCCGCGCCGTATGGACTGCCGAATCCCGGTTTGTATAAGCACCGCACCAAAATCACTCTCGACGGCGAAACACTCGAAGTCTGGGGCCTCGACGAACGTGGCAGTTTCAATGCGGTGACGGCCTTTTTGCAGAAGCTCGGCGCTCGCTGGTATCTGCCAGGCGAACTCGGCGAGGTGCTGCCGAGTTTGAAAAACATCGAGCTGCCCAAGCTCAACGAAACCTTGAGGCCGGACTTTGCGCTGCGGCAGTTCAACTTCCGTTTCGCCACCTGCGGGCCTGAAACCTCGCTGTGGGTCATGCGACTCGGCATCCGCAATGACGAGCGCCTGCAAATCGCCCACGGCATGGCGAACATGACGAATCGTCAGCCTGTGTTCGATGCACATCCCGACTGGTTCGCGATCTACGGCGGCAAGCCCGACTTCAAGGCCGGCGACTCGAAATGCCAGCTGTGCTACTCGAACGACGAACTCTTCCGCGAGACCGTGCGCTATGCGCGGGCGCTGCTCGACACCTTCCAGCTTGAAAGTGTCTCCATCATGCCGCCCGATGGCTACACCTCCATCTGCCAATGCGAGAAGTGCAAAGGCAAGGACTCGCCCGAGCGCATCGAGCGCGGCCTGCTCAGCGATTATGTGTGGGACTTCGTCAATCGCGTGGCCAAAGAAATCGGCAAAACCCATCCGAACGCCAAAGTGCTGAACTGCGCGTATGGTGTCTATACGCTGCCGCCGCTGAAGATCGACAAACTAGAGCCCAACGTGCTCGTCGGCATCGTCGGTGGTCGCCGACCGATGAATAAAGCGAACGCAAAGACCGAGGGCGAAGCTGCGCCGGAGGCTCTGCGTGCCGCGTGGGCGAAGAAGACCGACAACCCGATCATCAACTTCGAAAACTATCCCTTCACAGATCGCGGTTGGTATCTGCCCGCCTATGCCGCGCAGTCGATGGGCGACACGGTGATCGCCACCAAAGGCATGTCCCAGGGCGAGGACATCTGGCTCACCGTGCGTAACGACTTCGACAAAGTCGGCACCGGCTTCAATCACTTCCTCGTCTATTTCACCGCCCGCGCTTACTGGCCCGGCTACGAGCCTGCCGCAGCCCTGCGCGAGTATTGCCGACTCTTCTACGGCCCCGCAGAAAGCGAAATGCACACCTTCTTCACGCACTGCGAAGCAAACTGGAAGGTGATGGATGTGGACAAGGCGAAGGCCGATGAAACGCTGGCCCTTTTTGAAAAAGCAAAGGCCAAAACCGATGCCGCGAGCGTGTTTGGCAAACGCCTCGCCCTCATCGACGACTTTCTCAAAGGCCTGCGCATGAAGTCGCAGCAGCTCGGCCAAAAACGCGGTCCTGTGCCCACCGTGCGACTCGTCGGCGACGCGAAGGACATCGTAATCGATGGCAAACTCGACGACGAATACTGGCAAAACTGCCCCGCTGCCGCCACGGGCAAGTTCCGCGAGTTGCAGACAGGCCGTGTGCCCACCTTTGGCACCTCCTTCAAAGCGGGATGGCAGGGCAGCAACCTCGTCTTTGCCATTCGCTGCGATGAAAGACGCGGCGAGAAGCTCAACATCACCGCCACGCGTGAAGACGATCAAGCGCTCTGGTATGGTGACGCCATCGAGATCGAACTCGCCACCGAAACGCACTCTTATTATCAGATCGCCATCAGTCCGAACGGACACATCGTCGATCTCGATCGCGGTGCGCCACGCAGCCAGTGGTTCACCTGGGATTCAAAAGCCGAAGTCGCCACGCACATCGCGGACGATCACTGGACCCTCGAGATTCGCATCCCCGTCACGCAGGATGAAAACGATCCGCTGCATCAAGTCATCGGCCGCCACCCCACGCAAAGCCTGCCCTGGCACATCAACCTCTGCCGCCAGCGCATCCGCGACGACGGCCAGGAAGTCAGCGCTCTCTCACCCACCGGCACGGAAGGCTTTCACGAGCCTATGAAGTTCGCACATTTCTACGACGGTCGCTCGCATCAGTTCGACGCCGATTCCAGCGTCACCGACTTCGTCATCGGCTACCGCGATGCCGCGCAGAAACGCAAAGCCGCTGGCTTCCTCGCCCTCGCCGAAGGCAAGCTCAACGACTTCCAAAAGTCCGCCGCACTCGAACAGGCCGCGCTGTTCGACAAAGCGAATGCCGAAGCGATCATCGAGCGCATCCCCATCGAAGCCGTGAAGAAGACCGCGCAGATGCAACACCTGCTCGCCACTTTCAAAGCACCCGAAGTCATTGCCAAGTTCGGCAACGAAGACATCGCCAAGTGGCCTTTCTGGAAACGTGGCGATGCTTTCCACGTTCGCGGCAGAGCCTATTCCATCACCAAGAATGGCGACAAGGCCGAGGCTGATCTCAACGCCGCGTTAGAGTTCACCAGTGAGCCACGCACGCGCGATGCCATCTTGCTGCTGACGGCTCAAAATCGTGAAACCAATCTCAAGAACGACGCAACGGCTCTGACCGCCTACCAAACCATCCTCGAAGGCAAAACCCGCATCGGCGGCGCCGATGAATACGGGGCGCTGCAAGGCATTGCTCGCGTTCAAACCCGTCGCGGCCAGTTTGACGACGCCATGAAGACCCTGAACCGCGCCGAGCCTGAAAAACTCCTAGGCGTGTGGAAGACGAACATCCTCAAATCCATCGAGGAAGTCCAAAAAGCGCGGAAGTAGCCGTTACGTGGGCCTTGGAGATGGTTCTCCTTAGCAGCTCAAATCAGCGCCTTGATCGGCTTGGCACCTTCCACGCCGGTGAGCTTTTGATCGAGGCCGCCGTAGAAGTAGGTGAGTTTGTCGGGATCGAGGCCCATGAGGTGCAGGGCGGTGGCGTGGAGGTGTTTGACGTGAAATTTGTCCTCCACGGCGGCGGAGCCGAGTTCGTCGGTTTGTCCGACGCTCACGCCGCCCTTCACGCCGCCACCGGCCATCCACATGGTGAAGCCGTAGGCGTTATGATCGCGTCCGGTGCCTTTGGCGTATTCAGCCGTTGGTTGGCGGCCAAACTCGCCGCCCCAGATGATGAGCGTGCTGTCGAGCAGGCCGCGCTGCTTGAGATCCTTCAACAAACCAGCGATGGGCTTGTCGGTGCGTCCGCAGTGGTAGTTGTGATTCTTTTCGATGTCGGTGTGTGCGTCCCAGTTGCTGTCGTTATGAGCTCCGCCGGAGTAGAGTTGGATGAATCGGACTCCGCGTTCGACCATGCGCCGCGCGAGCAGGCATCGGCGGCCGAACTCCTCGGTCTTCTCGTCGTTGATGCCGTAGAGTTCTTTGGTGGCTTCGGTTTCTTTGCTCAAATCGACGGCCTCGGGCGCGTGCATTTGCATCTTGGCCGCGAGTTCATAACTGGCGATGCGTGCCGCGAGGCTGGTGTTATCAGCGCGGGTCGATGCGTGCTCGGTATTGAAATCTCGCAACGTATCGAGGATGCGGCGCTGCATCGGCGCGGTCATGCCTGCGGGTGGTTGCAGATCGAGAATGGGATCGCCAGAGCTGCGTAACACGGTGCCTTCATAGCTCGCAGGCATGTAGCCGCTGGACCAGTTTTTGGCTCCGCTGATCGGGCCGCCGGTGGGATCGAGCATCACGGCGAATCCAGGCAAATCCTCGCTCACGCTGCCGAGGCCGTAGTTGACCCAAGAGCCGAGACAGGGGCTGCCGGAGAGGATTTTACCCGTGTTCATCTGCAACATCGCCGAGCCATGAATGGGCGAGTCGGCGGTCATCGAGTGAATGAATCCGATGTCATCCACGCAGGTGGCGAGATGCGGAAAGAGATCGCTCACATGCTTGCCACACTGGCCGTGTTGCTTGAACTGCCACTTGGGTCCGACCACACGACTCTGGTTGCGTTTGCCACCGCGACCGAAGGTCTTCACTTCGATGGTCTTGCCATCGAGCGGATAGAGCTTGGGCTTGTAGTCAAAGGTGTCCACATGACTGGGACCGCCATACATGAAGAGAAAGATGACACTCTTGGCCTTGGCGGGAAGCGGTGGCTTCTTGGCGGCGAGTGGATTTGCGAAATCACTCGCGGCATGAGCTTGCGAGGCAAAAAAGTGATCTGCGGACAACATCCCGGTCATCGCGAGGCCGGTGAATCCAGCGCCTGTTTCCCAAAGGAACTCGCGTCGTGTGCGTTGGCAGAAGTTCGGTGTCATGGGATCAGTCGAGGTAAAGAAACTCGTTCAAATTGAGCGCGAGCAGGCAGAAGGAGGTGAGCGCGACTTCGGGTGAGGCGTGTTCTTGTTCGCGCAGCGTGTTGATGAGCTTGAGGCCGCGTTGGACATCGCTCTCGGAGGCTGGGCGCGAGGTGACAAGCTCAAGTGCGAGGCGGATCTGTGCTATGGGAGCGTTGCCGGCTTCTTTTTGAACGCGGAGGGCTAGAGCGCTCGCTTGTTCATTGATGAAGGCACTGTTGAGCATGCCGAGGGCTTGTGTGGGCTGCGTGGAAGTGAAGCGCACGGGTGTGGTGTGATCGGTTTCGGCAACGTCGAACGACGCTAGGATCGGCGTGATGAGTGAGCGCTTCACGTGGATGTAGATGCTGCGGCGTGATTGCTCCTGCGGCGTTGATTTGCCCCAACCGCTGCCGGGCCGCGACTGACCCGCGAGCACTTCCTTCGGAATGTCCACGTAGATACCGGGGCCAAACATCGTGTCACTGAGCGCACCTGACACAGTGAGGATGGAATCCCGAATCTCCTCCGCGGTGAGTCGTCGCATGTCGAAGTGCGAGAGGTGATCATTGCGCGGGTCTTTGCTCGGAGCATCGGCACTCGGGCGTGATGACATGCGATACGTGTTGGAGGTCAAAATAAGCCGATGCATGGCCTTGATGCTCCAACCGTTGGCGATGAAGTCGGACGCGAGCCAGTCGAGCAACTCAGGGTGCGTGGGCGCATCGCCTTGTGTGCCGAAGTTGCTGCTGGAGCGCACGAGGCCGCGTCCGAAGTGGTGCTGCCAGATGCGGTTCACCATCACTCGCGCGGTGAGTTGGTTTTGTGATGATGCGATCCAGTTGGCCAATGCGGTGCGGCGTCCGGTGGATTTGCCGGACTGGGGTGGCGTGATGCTCGGCGCTGGCGGCGAGAGCACTTGCAGGAAGGCGGGCGTGACTGATGCGCCGGGACTGGAGGTGTTGCCGCGCTCAAGGATGAATGTCTCGGGGGCTTTCGCGCCGGCTTCCGTCACGGCAAGCGCGGCACCGGCGGACGTGACGGCTTTCTCGATGTCTCGCAGCTCAGCTCTGAGCTTCATGTAGCGACCATACACCTTGGGACCGAGCAACTCCGCGCCCTCTTTGCGAATGATGCCTGGGATCTGTTTCGGCGGTGTCTTTTCGCGCTTCGTGAGTAGTCGAAAGTGCTCTTCGATCTCTCCTGCTTCGATCTCGAGTTCCTTCTGCTTGGTCTCGCGTTTGGTCTGCGCATCGTCCACGACTCCAGCCACTTTCGGCATTGGGACTTCATCCGTGGGGCCACCATTGCGGTAATGGTTCACGTTGTGGAAGAATGAGAGCAGGGAGTAGTAGTCGCGCTGGGCGATGGGATCGATCTTGTGATCGTGGCAGCGCGCGCAATCGACCGTGAGACCGAGAAACACTTGTCCGGTGGTAGCGACGATGTCATCGAGCATGTCATACCGCGCGAGTTCCTTGTCTGCCGGATCTGCATCCCAGATGCCGAGGCGGTAGTAGCCGGTGGCGATGATGCTGTCGGCCGTGACCTCGGTAAATTCATCACCTGCAAGCTGCTCGCGGATGAACTGGTCGTAAGGCTTATCGTCATTGAAGGCGCGGATGACATAGTCGCGATAGCGCCAGGCATTCGGTTTCGCGTGATCCGTTTCGTAACTGTTTGTCTCCGCAAAGCGCACGAGATCCAGCCAATGCCGACCCCATTGCTCGCCATAGCGCGGAGACTTCAGCAGCTGCGCAATGAGGTTTTCCCAAGCCTTCGGTGAAGTATCGGCAACGAATGCCTCCGTTGCTTGCGGTGTCGGTGGCAGGCCCGTGAGATCGAAATGCACGCGGCGAACGAGAGCGCGTTTGTCTGCTGCGGGATTGGGATTGAGGCCTTTCGCTTCGAGGTTCGCGATGATGAAAGCATCGATGGGATTCGCGACCTGTGCGCTTGCTTTGACAGCAGGTGGAGTCGGCTTTTTCAACGGCTGGAAAGCCCAGTAGGCACGATCTTTGTCCGTGATCTTAAACTCGCGCCGCACTGCCACCGGGGCCGCATCGCCAGCAGGCCAGGGTGCCCCCATTTTCACCCAAGTCGCCAAATCAGCGATCTCAGTATCGCTTAGCTTTTTCTTCGGCGGCATCTCAAGGTCTTTGTCCGACCAGCGCACCGCGTGGATGAGCAAACTCGCGTTTGTATCGCCCGGAATGAGGGCGGGGCCCGTATCGCCACCTTTCAGGATGCTCGCACGACTATCCAGCAAGAGCCCGCCTTTGACCTTGTCCGCGCTCACGCTGTGGCAGTCGTAACACCGCTCGACCAGCACAGGACGGATGCGTTTCTCAAAGAACTCGACATCTGCCGCGGAAGGCTCTGCGGCATCAAGACATGAGCCCGTGAGCGTGACGCAGACGAATAGGCCAAATCGAGCACGCATGGCTTGTGCCTACTTCTTGTCACCGAGGACTTCGACCACCGTGGTCGAGTTGCCGAACTTGGTGAAGTCCTTCCAAGTCCACACGACCTTCTTATCCGGTGTGACTTCGATGATCTGCGGATTGTTCGGTCCACCGTGGCAGTTGCCGATGATGGTGTTGCCATTCGGCAGTCGCGCGACTCTGGTGACCCATGCAAGCGTGATTCCAGGCAGGTCATTCTGTTCGATCTTCCAGATGATCTCTTTCGCGGGTGTTACTTCGAGAATGCTATGACCATTGCCCGCGCCGATGAGCGTGTTGCCGTTCTCTAGACGCGTGGCGCTGAATACTGAGTTGCCAAAGGCTTCGGGTCCGTGCCCGCCCTTCTTCTCCTTGCCAAACATTGGCACTTCATACTCCCACACGACCTTTCCTGTCGGTTCATACTCGCGGACGAAGCCGTCTTTCTCATGCGCGACGAGGTAGTTGCCACTCGCAAGCTTGCGCACCAGCCGCGTATCACTGTGGGCATTGGATTTGGCCACCTTGAGCTTCATCTCGTGCTTCACCGCGCCGTCCTTATCCACTTCAATGATTCGCGACGTCCCCGACTCAGCAATCATCGTGAGTCCGCTATCGAGCCTCTGAAAGGCATGCACTTCCACGCGTTGTCCCGCATTCGCCTTTCCCGCATCATACTCCCACACCACCTCATTCTTTGGCGTGATCTCTTGCACCTTCGTCCAGCCTTGTTGGAGCAAAACATTGCCGTTTGGCAAAAGATGCGCGTCATGAATCGCTCCCACCTTCACCTCCCACTCCGGCTTTCCATCCGCTCCCACAATGGCGAGCACCTTGGTGTCTGAGTCGGCAGCGAACACCCGTCGAGCGGTCCCAGTTTGCTCTGAGAGGGCAGTGGAGGCCATGGAAACAGCGAGGATGAACAAAGCTGGGAGTGAAAGTCGAATCATGGGATGTGGATGGGTGGTCTCAACAAACGCTGGCATGTTGGCTTTCTTCGCAAGCCTCAAGGTTTGTTCGTCTGTGCTGTACATCCCGGAAATAATCAGACAGTTCCGTGGAGCTACAGGCGTCTGAATCTGGCATGAAACTTTTTCCACTACTCTTCTGTGTCGCATCGATCTACGCCGCTGATGCGCCAGTGCTGCATCCCAAAGCTTCAGTGTTACCCTTGAGTCATCAGGGTCCGTTTGTCACTACCGCGGACGGCGGTGCACTGTGCATCGATTTGAAGAATGCCCTGCGGAGCACGGACGAAGGCCGCACCTGGACCAGCACGCCGCTGTTTGCTGATCCGGCGAAGTTCGCCGTGAGCAATGAACGCGCGCTGCTGCGCACTCGTGAAGGTGTCATCATCTCCGCATGGATGAACGGTGCAGAGCGCAAGCAGCCGAAGGGCTGGCGCTGGGGTGAGAAAGATGTGAGCTGGAAAGAATTCGTGCTGCCGACCTACACCAGCCGCAGCACCGATGATGGCAAGACGTGGGAGAAGCCGGTGAAGCTGAGCGATCCGTGGTGCGGCTGCATTCACTCGCTTATTCAGATGAAATCTGGCCGCATCGTGCTCGTAGGGCAGGAAATCATCCCGCAGTGGCGGCATGCGACGGTGATGTGGGCTTCCGATGATCTCGGCAAGACCTGGCAGCGCGGCGATGTGCTCGACTACGGCATCGGCGCGCATGATCACGCGGGTTCGATCGAAGGCAGTGTCATCGAGCGAAAAGATGGCTCGCTTTACCTCCTGCTGCGCACGGAGTCGGGATTTTTGTGGGAAGCGACTTCACGCGATGGCTTGAAATGGAATGGCCTGAAACAAACGGCGATTCAATCAGTCACCTGCTGCCCTCAAATGGCACGCCTCGCCGATGGACGCATCGCCTTGCTCTGGAATGCGCCGCCGCGGCATGATCCCAAGAGTGGATCGAGCCGTGCTGAGTTGTCGCTGGCCTTTTCGAGCGACGAAACGGCCTCGTGGTCGAAACCCGTCATCGTGGCGGTCAGTTATGTGCCGGGAGGTCGTGTGTCTTATCCTTATCTTTATGAGCGAAAGCCTGGCGAATTGTGGATCACGACGATGCAGGGTGGTCTGCGCATGAAAATCAACACTGCGGACCTGCTGGCGGGTGAGATTCCCGTTTTCGTGCCACCTCCTAAAGCGATGCCAAAGACCGGTGGCATCATCATGTTTGGCGATTCGACCACCGCACCGCGTGGAAGCGTCCAAGTGTATGCAACGTTGGTGGGGAAAGCGCTGCAAAGCATCGGCTCATCACTCAGCGTCCACAATGCGGGCATTCCAAGCAACACGACTGTGCAGGCACGCAAGCGCCTTCAAGAAGACGTGCTGCGTTTCAAACCGCGAGTCGTGGTGATGCAGTTCGGCATCAATGACTCAGCTGTCGATGTGTGGAAGAAGCCGCCAGTCACTGTGCCTCGTGTGTCATTGAATGCCTACATCGACAACTACCGCGCCATGATCACCGAATCGCAGAAGCAGGGAGCTAAAGTGATCGTCATGACCACCAACCCACTGCGCTGGACCTCCAAGCTTCGTGAGCTTTACGGTAAGCCGCCTTACAACGTCGATGCCGAGGATGGCTTCGAGTCGCTGAATCTCCTCAGCTACAACGAAGCCGTGAGAAAGCTTGCTGCCGAGCTGAAAGTGACGCTCGTCGATGTACACGCCGCGTATCCCGCCTTCGCAGCGAAGAACAAAACCACGATCGATGCGATGCTGACCGATGGCATGCATCCTGGGGAGCTTGGGCATCAACTGGTTGCTGAATTGCTTGTTCCCGCCATTCGTGATGCGGCCCGCTAATTTTCTGTATGAAATCCATCCTCACGCTCTTGCTGGTCTCCAGTTCTGCTTTCGCTGAAATCCATCATGCACAGGGCGAGATGGCCGGTGAAGTCACGGCGACCTCTGTTTTGCTGCAAACCCGCCTAACTGCCGCTGCGGCGATGGATGAATCGGGTGATGTGCCAGGGAAAGAAGGCGTCGCTTGTTTTGAGTGGAGCGAGTCTTCTGATTTTGCTCAAGTCACCAGCACCAAGTGGAGCACAGCGAAGGCCGATCACGACTTCATCGTTCGATCCATGATCAGCAATCTCAAGCCCGGCACGTTGTACCACTACCGGATCGTTTTTGGAGAAAATCGCGAAAGCACTCAAGCCGGACCGGTGCGCAGCTTCAAGACGCTGAGCGAAAGTGGCCCGGTGAGTTTCTGCATGGGTAGTTGCATGAATTACCACGCATTCATGCACGGCAAGGCCAACGGAGGAGGCCCGGTGACGGCGACGGAGGAAGACAAGAAGCTCGGATATCCTTCTTTTGCCGCTATGACCGCTTTAAAGCCGGATTTCTTCATCGGCACCGGCGACCTCGTTTATTACGACCATCCACCGCAGACGGCGGCGCAGACTTTGCCCGAGTTGCGGAAGAAATGGCATGAGCAGTTCCGCTTTCCGCACTTGATCGAGTTCTTTGCTCACACACCCGCCTTTTGGTCGAAGGACGATCACGATTTCCGTTTCAACGACGCGGATCTCGGCGGCAAGAAATTGCCAGAGCCTGCCACGGGAATCGAAATCTTCCGCGAGCAGATGCCGATCTTCGTTTCCTGGGATCGCACCACGCCGACCTACCGCACGCATCGCGTTCACAAACATTTGCAGCTCTGGTTTATGGAAGGTCGCGACTATCGCTCAAACAACAAAATGCCCGATGGCCCGGAAAAAACGATCTGGGGACGCGAACAACGCGAGTGGCTACAAACGACGCTCAAAGCCAGCGATGCAGCCTGGAAGGTCATCATCACCCCGACGCCGATGGTTGGCCCAGATCGCAACAGCAAGACCGACAACCACACGAACCTCTGCGGCTTCAAACAAGAAGCTGACAGCTTCTTTCAGTGGCTGCTCGACAACAACCTGCGCAACGTCCTCACCTTCTGCGGGGATCGTCATTGGCAGTATCACAGCATCCACCCACTCGGCGTGGAGGAGTTTTCCGTCGGCGCATTGAACGACGAGAATGCCATCAAAGGCGAAAAGCCCGGTGGGAAGAACACCACCGACCCCGAAGGCAAAATCAAGCAGCCCTACATCTACAAAGAGCCAACCGGCGGCTTTTTGCACGTCACGATCAACGACGATGCCAAGCTCAGTCTGGAGCATTATGACGATCACGGCGTGGTGCTGAACACGGTCACGAAAACAGTTAAGCGCTGAATTGACTCGCACACGCCGTACAGCGTTCGTGCAGGGCGGAGACAAGACGTTGAATCACGTCGTGCGTGATGCCTTTGTCCTTCATGTCGCGTTGGACTTGCGTGGCAGCCTCGGGAATTTGCTTGGCGAGTTCAACAATGCGGACACGGATGGCATCGTGGTCGATTCGCAGTTCGCTGGCGGCTTTTTTCCACTCCCGCAGGCCGATTTGGCGAATCTTGTATTGATTGCCAATCTTCATCGCCAGGGTGGCGTTGCGTGGATAGACCTGCTGCGGGTAGGGCAGCGAACTGGCGATGTCATAAAGCGGCGCAAGTCGTGCCTGACCCCGAGCGGCGAGCAGAAAGGAATAGTTTTTGGCATGTGCATCTGTTCCGGCCATGAGCCAATTGAGAATCAAAGCATCGAGGAAGCGCTGTGTGTCTGTTGCACGTGCAGTCGAGTGATGGCGGATGAGTTCCATGACCTCCAAAGCGGAGGGGCCGCCCTGATTTTGGTACTTCATGTGTGGCATGCGACCTAGCGACTGACACATGTCCTCTTGGTGAATTCGAAGCACCTTTGTGCCACTGCGCATGCGGTCGTAGCGCTCGACAATGATCACGGGCACATCACCGAAATGGCGAATGATCGAAGACGCCGCTGAAAGGCCGACTTTACGCGCCAAGGTCATGCAAAAGTGCTCATTCTCCACGTAGCCGTCGAAGTCACCGGTCGAGGGCTTGAAGATGTGCGTCGTCGGTGTGCTGCCAGAGGGCACGCCCCAGCGATTCGTCTTTGGATCGTGATGCAGCGCCGTTTTGGGCTGTGCTCCTGCAAGGCTAAAGTGACCTTGGTCAGTGCTGATGCGCGTGGCGCTGTGATCTTTGAGCAAAAGGCTCATCCGCTCGGCGATTTCAGCATCATCGAGCCATTTGACACGGCCTGTGGGCGATGTGCCGAGCCATTCGTCCGCTTTGTCCGCCTGCACCAACTGCACGGCGCCAGCGCACTCCTCACCGACATGCATGAGCAGTCGGAAGGCATTGCGCGAGGAGACGTGAAAGCGCTCGCCCCAGCGTTTGAGCACGCCGTCGTTGTCTGGCAGCAGGCCCCAGAGAAAGGCGTCGATCGTCTCATGCTGATGATCGGTGGCCGCAAAGGGCATCGAGAGCGAGAGCGGAAACGCCTCAGCATCTCCGCGCCAAGCCACTTCATAGCGAAAGCTCAAGCGATCGCGCCGTCGATCCCACTGCACCACGCCCATGCGGCGTCCTTGGCAGATCGCGTGAAGTTCCTCGATCATGCTCGATAGGGTGTGGAGGTTTCACGAATGATGCTATCAAGATCGATGCCACCTGATGCCGTAGCACGTGTAGCGGTACTATTTGGAGTGATGTCCACCTGTATCGGAACATCGAGTTCGTTCAGTGCTCGCATGACGAGACCAATTTGAGCCGTGCTCTTGCCTTGTTCCAGCTGCACGACCCACAGACGACTAACACCGAGACGCTGAGCCAGAGCATCCTGTGTCCAGCCACGCGCTTTGCGGCGATCACGGACAAGGTGGCCAATTTCTTTGGGGGTTCTGATGAGCATGGGCGATTGTCGCATTGTTATCGAGCGAATACAA
>JAYVIO010000086.1:0-5525 GCA_043770175.1 Verrucomicrobiales bacterium
GGCGCGGCTGGCGTCTCGCCATCACGCGTGCAGGGCAAGCCCTACCTCAATGTGCAGGTGGATCGTCAAGCGATGGCCCGCTACGGCCTGAGCGCGAAGGATGTGCTCGATGCGGTTGAGGTTTCCATCGGTGGCAAGAACGTCAGCACCACCATTGAAGGCCGCCAGCGCTTCCCCATTCAAATCCGCGTGCAGCGTGGTGAGCGTGACGACATCGAAAAACTCAGCAGCATCCTCATCGCCGCACGTTCCGGCATGAGTGCGGGCAGCGCTGCCGCGACAGGTGGTGGTATGTCCACCGGAGTCCAGCCTTTAGCCACTCCGATGAACGTCACCACCCCCATTGCTTACATCCCGCTCGGCATGGTGGCGAAGATCACACGTGAAGTCGGTGCAAACGAGATCGCCAGCGAGAACGGACGCCTGCGCTCCTATGTGCAGGCCAACGTGCAGGACCGCGACCTCGGCGGCTTCGTGCAGGAGGTGGAGCAAAAGCTCAAGACCATCGACTGGGAAGGCATGACCTACAAGATGACCGGCGAGTATGAAAATCAACGCCGCTTCGTGCAGACCATGCAGATCGTCTTCCCCATCGTGCTGCTCATCATCTTCGTGCTGCTCTACATCGTCTATCACAGCGCCCTGGAGGCCGCGCACGTCATGCTGGCCGTGCCCTTTGCGCTCAGCGGCGGCGTGTTGCTGCAAAAACTCCTCGGCTACAACTTCAACGGTGCCGTCTGGGTCGGTTACATCGCCCTGTTTGGCACCGCCGTGCAAACCGGCGTCGTCATGGTCGTGTATCTCGAAGAAACCGTGAAGACCCGCATGGCCCAGCTTGGCAAAGCCTTCGCCTATGCCGATCTCGTGCAAGCCGTGAAGGACGGCGCACGCTTGCGCTTGCGACCCAAGGTGATGACCGTCGCTACCATCGTCGCCTCCTTGTTGCCCATCATGTGGAGCCATCGCCAGGGCTCTGAGGTGATGCAACCCCTCGCCACGCCCGTCATCGGCGGCATGATCTCCAGCCTGATCCACATCCTCATCGTCACGCCCGTCATCTTCCTCTGGCTGCGCGGGCGTGAGTTCAAGCGTGGCTCCTTGCACGAATCCCTCGGCCAAAGCCACGCGACATGAATTTTCGCGGCCTATTTCGTCGCGAATGACACCACCAACAACACACACCCATGAAATCCATCCTCCTCACCACCCTTCTCGGACTCAGCCTCACCGCCTGCGGTGACAATGCCAAAGCTTACCCGCTCACCACCTGCGTCGTCTCCGGCGAAAAGCTTGGCAGCATGGGTGCGCCCGTCAAAGTCACTCACGAAGGCAAGGAGGTGCGGTTATGCTGCAAATCCTGCATCGAGAAATTCGAGGCTGATCCGGCCAAGTATGCGGCGATGGTCAAGTAAGCCGCCGCTCTTGCATCTCCCAACCATCACACCCAGCTTCTGCTATGAAATCCATCCTTCTGCTTTTTTCGTTGCTGCTCCCGCTTGCGCTGAATGCGCAGGTGCAAATCGAAACTCTGCCGGAACCGGGCATCCAGCCGCAGGTCATCGTGACTGCCGCAGGTGTCGTTCATCTGGTTTATCTCAAGGGTGAACCCAAGGCCTGCGACATCCGCCACACGACCCGCAAAGTGGAGGGCGGTGAATGGTCTGCGCCCATCACGGTGAACAGTGCGCCGCGCTCCGCCATCGCCGCAGGCACGATTCGCGGCGCACAAATCGCGCTGGGCAAGGATGGCAGCGTGCAGGTCATCTGGAATGGCAACACCGGCGGCAACAAGGAAATGATGATGCGCGCACCGCTGCTGCATGCCCGGCTTCAGCCAGGCACAAAAGCCTTCAGTGCGCAGCAAAATCTGATGGGCGACACCACCGCGCTCGACGGCGGCGGCTCCATCGCCGCCAATGAAAAAGGCCACGTCAGTGTTGTCTGGCACGCCGCGCCTGCCGGGGCGACCGGTGAAGCCGCGCGCCTCGTCTATGCGCGATACTCCGCTGATGATGGCCGCACCTTTTCCGCGCCCACACCGCTGAATGCGGAGCAGCCCGGTGTCTGCGCCTGCTGCTCGCTGCGCGCGCATTTGGCCGCCGATGACACGCTGACCGTGCTCTATCGTGCGGCGATGACCCCGAATGCCCGTGGCATGCACCTCCTCACCAGCAAAGCCGGTCGCACTACTTTGACCAAGCTCGACGACTGGCGCGTCGCCATGTGCCCGATGAGCAGTGCCAGCCTCATGCCCGCCGCTCAAACGCTCCGCGCTGCCTGGGAAAATGACGGCCAGATCGTCACCGGCATCCTGGGCGCTCCCGCCAGTGCCGCGCAGAAAATCGGCCCGCAGAAAGCCAAGCATCCCGTCCTGGCGCAGAACGCGAAAGGCCAGACTCTCATCGCCAGCGTCATCGGCTCCGGTTTTGGCAAGGCCGGCAGCCTGCATTGGGATCTGCTCGATGCCCAGGGCCGCGTCACCGACTCCGGTGATAGCGAAAAGCTGCCCGTGTGGAGCTACGCCGCCACTTATGCACGACCTGACGGCAGCTTTGTCATCCTGCGATGATCTTCTGGCTCAGCATTTGAAACTATTTGGAGGGGTTGGTGGCGGCGCGGAGTTGCACTGGATGAACGCCTCACATGGCGAATAACCAAAAAACAAAACGACCCCACCATGAAAACGAAACTCACCCTCCTCGCGGCTGTCATCCTTGCAGGCATCGGCACCAGCATCGCCCTCGACAGCACCACGCCAGCGGCTGACAAACCTGCTGGCATGAGCTGCTGCGCCAAGGGCCAAAAGGCTTCTGCACCAGCCGCTGACAAAGACGCACCTGCCAGCACCGGCATGAGCTGCCACTCGAATGCGCCAGCGGCCAAGGACGCTGCTCCGGTGAAAGCCAAGGGCTGCTGCAAGTAATGGCTCCACGAGTCCGCAACCCGCCAGCATCGGATGATCTGGCGGGTTGTGTTTCACCCGTCATCCGCCAAGCTCTACTGCCATGAATGACGACGAACTCCATGATCTGATCCGGCAGACACACCCGCAGCCGGAGTTTTCCTCCTCGTTCCAGCGCGAGATCTGGGCGCGCATCGCCGTCGCTGAACAGCAATCGTGGACGGCCCGGTGGCGACAGTGGAGCGAGTCACTCTTCCGCTGGGTAGCACAGCCCGCGCCTGCGATGGCGGTGGTCACTGCGATGTTGCTCGTCGGAGCCGGTTTTGGCCGGCTGATCACGCCTGAAACCGATCACGCCGCTCTGCGCACGGCTTATGTGACCTCCATCAACCCCTTGGTCGCCGCCCATTTCACGACTCAACCATGAAGCGCGGTCTCTGGATCATCCTCGCGGCAGTGCTGGCGGCCATCGCAGGCTTTGTCATCACTCAGCGATCATGCTGTGATGTCGTGATGGCCAACACAGCCCCGCATGATGGCAGCTCACGCCTGCCTGAACTCGAATGGCTGCGGCACGAGTTCAAACTGAACGATGCGCAGTTTGCCAAGGCCTCCGAGCTGCATCTGGCCTATCGCCCGACCTGTGAAGACCTGTGCATGAAGGTGATGATGTCTCAGGAGAAAATCAAAACGCTTGTTCATGGTGGCACGCAGGTCTCGCCGGAACTCTCGGCGGCTCTGCAGCAGCAGGCGACGCTGCATGTGGAGTGCCAGACAGCCCTGCTCACCCATCTTTACCAGACAGCGGCCTGCCTCTCGCCTGAGCAGGCGCGCAGTTATCTCGATGCCATGCTGCCGCAGGTCATCGACATGAAGATGGAACCTGCCACCACGCACCGCGGCCACTGATCCCCACCGCCGCATGGACCTCACCCACGATGCTGATGTAGTGCTCATGCAGCGACTCGCTGGCGGCGAGGATCTGGCCTTGAACGAACTCATGGCCCGCTGGCGTGAGCGCCTTGCCGCGTTTCTCCTTCGCATGGTGGGCGATCACGCCACGGCCATGGATCTCACGCAGGAGACCTTTGTGCGCCTCTACACCAGCCGCCACAGCTACAAGCCCGTGGCTGCCTTCTCGACCTACCTGTTTCACATCGCGACGAATCTCGCCCGCAGCCATGCCCGCTGGAAAGGCCGCCACCCCACCGTGCCGATGGAGGATGAACAGGGCGAACTCGTGCATGAACCCATCGACCCGCAGCTTTCCCCCGATGCTGCGGCGGCCCTGCATGAAAAGACCACGCTGGTGAATCAGGCCATCGCCGCCTTGCCCGCCGACCTGCGCGAGGCGCTGCTGCTCTTCACCGTCGAAGACATGAGCCATGCCGACATCGCCGCCACGCTGGGTTGTTCGGCCAAAGCCATTGAAGTGCGCATTTATCGCGCCCGGCAGATGCTCAAAGAGGCTGTCTCCAAACACGCGTTCTAAAACGCCCACTGCACGGCTTGCGAGCAGCTAGGTGGGGATACACCCCATGGCGGTGATACCCCCGGTCCAAGCAGCATGGGCGTTGGCTACAAAGCCACGCTACGAAACACCCAATAATACATCCATGAACAAGCTCACCCGCTCGACAATGGCACTCACGATGGCCCTGGCCGTCTTCGCCCCCATGACCACCCAAGCCGCCGATACCCCGGCCCACAAAGAACACGCCGCCGGCCACAACGCCCTCCAAGCCTGTGCCGCCGCCTGCGAAAGCTGCGTGACCGGATGCCTGAATGAAGAGGACGTCAAAGCCATGGTGCCGTGCATCAAGCTGTGCCGCGACTGCGCGGACATTTGCGCCCTGACGGCGCAATTCATGGCGCGCGACTCCGCCCATGCTGGCAAGGCCGCCGCGCTCTGCGCATCGATCTGTGAAGCCTGCGGCGAAGAATGCGCCAAGCACAAAATGGCGCATTGCCAGGCATGTGCGGAAGCCTGCAAAAAGTGCGCTGAAGAGTGCCGCAAAATGGCCAAGTAACCCGCTCCGCATTCCATGTCCGGCATGACTGCCGGGCATGGCTGCAACTTCAGCAGCACACCCGAACTCAAGAAACAGCGCAGACTCGTGCTGCTACATCCAACAAGCTTTTTTATGACTAAAACCATCAAGAAAACAAAGGTCGTTAATCACTCGCTGCAAAAGTGTCCCACCGGCATCAAAGGCTTGGACGAAATCACCAAAGGCGGGTTTCCCAGAAATCGAACCACCTTGGTTTGTGGGGGTGCCGGTTCCGGGAAAACTCTTTTGGGCATCGATTTTCTCATCAAAGGCGCGACGGATTTTAACGAACCAGGCGTCTTCATGTCCTTTGAAGAGGACCAAGACGAGCTTTATAAAGACGTGGCTTCTCTCAAGCTGGATTTGAAGGGGCTGGTTTCACGAAAAAAAATTCTCCTCGAACATGTTATTTTAGAGCGCAAAGATGTTCAAGAGATCGACTTTAACCTTGAAGGACTAATGGTTCGTTTGGAGCAGGCCATTGATTCCATTGGTGCCAAACGTGTGGTTTTAGATTCCCTGGAATCTCCCTTCGCGGGCATCTCCGATCCGGGCATTCTTCGCGTGGAGAT
>JAYVIO010000087.1:0-2106 GCA_043770175.1 Verrucomicrobiales bacterium
GCCGCACGCTGGCTGCGCATGCCGTGATGGCAGTAAATGATGAGATGCTCCTGCGTGTTCGTGAAGAATTGCGGCGCCAGCTCGCCAAAGCGTGACAGCGGCACCAGCACGGCATCAGGCAGATGGCAGATGTGCCATTCATCTTCTTCGCGGCAGTCGATGAGGCGGAAGGTGCGCTCGCCCGGACGCTCCAGCAGGTAGCTGACATCCGTGGGGCCGATTTCGAGCGGTGCTTCCGGTGTCATGACATGCGCGGGTGAAGATCAGGGCCGCACGGTGACGGGCGTGCCGGTGGTGACGTTGTGGTAGAAAGTGGCCGCCATGTGGGCGGGCATGCGCACGCAGCCGTGCGAAGCGGCGTAACCCGGCAAAAAGCCTTCGTGCATGCCGATGCCGCCGACGAAGCGCATGAAGTGGTGCATCTTCGAGCCTTCAAAGCGTGTGCCGGGCGGCGCTTTGTCCTTCGTCACATCAATGTTCGCCATGACGACGTTGCCCGCGCCATCGACGAAGTCGCCGTACAGGTTCGATTTATGCCACTGGTCTTTCTGGATGACCTTGAAATTGCCGGTCTTGGTCGCGTGTTTTTCGTCGCCGGTGGAAAGCGCGGAGACACCGGCCAGCGTGCCGCCTTTGTAAAAGTAGGCTTTCTGGTCGCTGAGGTCGATGGTGATGCTCGCGGCACCGCCGATGCCATCGCCATCCCAGTAGGAGACCTGGTCGGCATTGTAGAGCGCAGAATGCGGCACGCTGGTCGTGGCGAAGGCTTCGAGGTACTGCGTTTGTCCGCGTGAGCTGCCGCCTTGGCAGGAGGCCAGCAGGGCGAGTGCGGAGAGCAGAAAAAGACGAAGGGCTTGGGGGAGTGCCAGTTGACTCATGCGTGTGGGTTACGTGGGCGCGTTTTCGCGTCGATGTATGCTCCGCCACGGGGCATCTGTCCAGCGTCAATCAATGCACGCCGTGATCCGCAAGATAACGCTCCGCCTCCAGCGCGGCGGCACAACCCTGCCCGGCGGCGGTAATGGCCTGGCGATAGACGTGATCGGCCACGTCGCCGGCGGCGAACAAGCCTTCGGTTTTCGTGCGCGTGCCCTGCGTTTGCAGGATGTAGCCGTTTTCATCGGTATCGACGAGATCGCCAAGGAAACTGCCGTTGGGCACATGGCCGATGGCGACGAAGACGCATTTCAGCTCCAGCTCGCTTTTCTCGCCGGTGACGAGGTTTTGCAGCATCACGGCACGCATCTCGCCTTTCTCGTCGGTCAGGTATTCACACACGGTGCTGTTCCAGACGGGTTTGACCTTCGGATTCGCGAGTGTGCGGTCCGCCATGATCTTCGAGGCGCGCAGAGTGTCGCGGCGATGGATCAAATAGACGGTGCTGGCGAATTTGGTGAGGAATGTGGCCTCCTCGCAGGCGCTGTCGCCGCCGCCGATGACGCAGACGGGGACGTTGCGGTAGAATGCGCCATCACAGGTCGCGCAACTGGTCAAACCATGGCCGATGAGCGATTTTTCGTTCGGCAGGCCGAGATGTTTCGGCGAGGCGCCGGTGGCGACGATGACGCTGTGCGTCTCATAGACCGTGCCGCCTTCGGTGTGCACTTCAAAATGGCCTGCGGCGGTTTTTTTGACGCTGCTGACGAGCGAGTACTCGATGCGCGCACCGAATTTCTCCGCCTGCGTCTGCATGTTCATCATCAGCTCCGGCCCCATGATGCCGTTGGGGAAACCGGGGAAGTTTTCGACCTCCGTGGTCGTGGTGAGCTGGCCGCCGGGCATGTTGCCCGAGAGGATCAGGGGCTTCAGGTTGGCGCGACCGGTGTAAATCGCTGCTGTATAGCCGGCGCAGCCGGTGCCGATGATGATGACGTTTTCCATGGGAGGTCGGGGAGAAAGAGTCGCGGAAGATGGAAAGGCAGGCTGATCGCGCAACCAACGCTTTTTCCAGTCTCGTTGTTGGAGATTGCACGAACCCGGTTTATGCCAAAACGATGCCTGACCCCGCCACGGACGCCAAAGCCAGCCGCCGCTCTCTTGCGACGCTGTTTTTCTGCACGGCGATGCCGATGGGCATGTGGGGCGTGCCGCTGGCGAATGTCTTCA
>JAYVIO010000088.1:0-16465 GCA_043770175.1 Verrucomicrobiales bacterium
CGCCTCACCGAACTGCGTGCCGAAGTCGAGGCGAAGCTCGTCGAAGTCACGCGCGAGTACAACGACCTCTCCGCCGATTCCGTCGCCCGTGGCATCACCATCGCCATTTACATGCGCGAACTCATGCAAACGCAGGCGAACTTCGCCGCCGCCCAGTCAGCTCTCGGCAAAGGTGGTAATGTGATGAAGGAGCACAGCGCTGCCATCACCGCCCAGAACAGCGCCATCGAAAAACAGAACGAGATGCTCAAGCAGCTCGCCAAGGAACGCGACGCCGCCATTGAAAAACTCAATGCTCGCACCATTGAGTTCAATGAGGTGGTCGAGAAGTACAACAAGCTCTCGAAAGGCCGCTGATCTTTGGACTGCGGCTGCGCTAGCTGCCGCTTTCGAGCGTCGCCCAGCGTATGAAAACTCATCAGCCAGCGGAAAGCGGTGGCTGCGTTCGTTCCTCACTTCGCGACCGCACTCCAAAAGCCTTGCCATTCATGCCTGCCTGCGAAAGACTCGCGCCCGCATGAGCCAGCCAGCCACTCCTGAAATCACCCGCCTGAGGGATCTTTCGCCGCAACAACGCCGTTCCGGACTCGCCGCGTGGCTGGGTTGGATGTTTGACGGTCTCGACATGCATCTCTACACGCTGGTGGCCACGGTGTTCGTGGCGCAGTTAATGCATGTCCCGAAAGAGGATCCCACCGTGGGCATGCATGGTTCGATCATTCAGGCGGCGTTCCTGGTCGGCTGGGCAGTTGGGGGGGCGTTTTTTGGGCGCATTGGCGATGTGTTGGGCCGCAGCCGGGCGCTGACACTGACGATCCTGACGTATGCTTGTTTCACGGGCCTCTCGTTCTTCGCGCAGGAGTGGTGGCATCTCATGATTTTCCGTTTCCTAGCCGCGCTGGGCATCGGTGGCGAGTGGGCGGTGGGCGCATCGCTGCTGTCTGAGACATGGCCGAAGAAATGGCGGCCATGGATCGCGGCGACGCTGCAAAGCGCGGTGAACTGCGGCGTGTTGCTGGCCTGTTTCGCAGGCTGGATGCTCGCGGGTCAGGAGCCCCGCTACATCTTCCTCATCGGCATTCTGCCGGCGCTGATCACGCTTTGGATTCGCAAAGCGGTGCCGGAAACCGAGGAGTGGACGCAGGCACGCGAGGGCCAGGAGGTGCCGAAGATCAGCGCATTGTTCAGCCCCGCCGTGCGCGGTGTGACATGGCGGGTGATGCTCATCTGCGCCGTGTCCTTGACGGCGCACTGGACCTTCCTGTTCTGGCAGCAGAAGCATGTGCTCAGCCTGCCGGAGATCACCTCGCTCGACCAAGCAGGTCAGGATTCCGCCGTCGTCACCGGCTTGATGTGGATCATGTTCGGCTCGCTGATCGGCAATTACATCGCTGGCGGCCTCGCGAAGCTCTTTGGCTACCGCAACGCCATTGTCAGCCTGATGCTCGCGTATTTTGCGATCATGTACCTCTCCTTCTCGCAAACGTGGAGCTGGGAGGCCACGAAATGGCAGTTCGCCGTCATCGGCGCGTGCCAGGGCGTCTTCGGCCTGTTTACGATGTGCCTGCCGCCGCTCTTCCCTGTGCTGCTGCGCACCACGGGCTCCGGTTTCTGCTACAACATCGGCCGCATCGTTGCCGCCGGCGGCACCGTGTTCTTCGGCATCTTCGTGAAGGTCGGCGACTTCCGTACTGCGCTGCTCTACGCCGGCTTCCTCTTCATTCCCTCCGCCGCTGTTGCGCTCATGTTGCCATCTGAGCCAAAGGAAGCTGATGGCACGGCGAGTGCGGTTGATTGAGCGCTACAGAAGCTGCTTCAGCCCGCCCTCGGCGCAGCGCCGGGTGCGTAGAACTTGTGCTGCGCTGAGAAGCCTTCCACGGCGCATTCACCGGCGAGGTGGACTTCTCGTTCCGCTCCCATCTTTTTCATGGCAGCTTCGCTGAAGATGACGTTTTGCTTCAAGCCGGCGGCCACTTTTTCGATGCGGAAGACAAAATTCACTTCGGGGCCGTGCAGATTGAGCTCGTTCATCGTTGGCACCGTGCCGAGCGCGGCACCACCGAAGTGCAGCACGAGGCGGAACGGCGGATTGGCCTTCAGTTGAGCTTCATAGAGCTTCGCCACGGCCTGTCGCACTTGGATCGAGCCGTCCGGGGTGTCATCCCAGTAGCAGAAAAAACCGTCGCCGAGATACTTCGACATGTGGCCGCCGCATTCGTCGATGATCTGGCGGCAGTTCTTGAACCAGGTGCCCGTCATGCGCGGAAACTGTGCGCCGGGAAGTGTCTGCGCCATTTGAGTGGAGCCGATGATGTCGGCCACCATCAGCCAGCACTGCGCCTGACGGATGTGGATCATCGTCGAGGCCATGACCTGCTGCCCGGCGGGGTGCATGGCGCTCAGAATCTCCGTGGCAAACTCCAGCTCGTGGTTGGCGATGCGGATGATGTCGCCGTTGTGCAGCCGCACCGACTGCGCGATGCGGCGGCCGTTCACATAGGTGCCGTTCGCGCTACCGAGGTCCACCAGCCAGAATTCACGCTCGCCCTGCGCCTGGATAATGGCGTGGCGGCGCGAGACCTCGTGATCTGCCAGCGGCAGGGAGTTGTCCGGCGCACGGCCGATGCTGCATGTCCCGTTCAAATCATGTCGCTCCCCGTCGGGAAGCCGGAGCCAGGACTGGAGGAGGTTGTTGCTCATAGCGCCAATGAGTGGGTATTCTGGCAAAGGATGGCGCTTACGCCAAGAAACGTTCTAAAGAATTCTCACCCGCTTGCGGCTTGCCTGCCTCTCAGCGAGCTGAGAGCATCACCCCATGACCGGGCAGGCCGCGCTTTCCATTCACGCCGCATTCAACTACGCCGAAGCGCTGCTGTGGTTCATCATCGCGCTCGTGCTGGCCGTGCGGCTGCGCATGAAAACGCCCTGGCGCTGGCTGCTGCCGCTGGCCTTCGCGGTGTTCGGTGTTTCGGATCTCATCGAAGTGCAAACCGGGGCATGGTGGGAGCCGTGGTGGCTGTTGGTGATGAAAGCGGCCTGCGTGCTGGTCTTTCTGCTGGCATGGCGGGCGCATCGGCGGCAGGGAAAGCCGCATGGCTGACTCCCCCTTCAAATTTTGCAGCAACTGCGGCAGCAACGACTGGATCATCCAGGGTGGTCGCGAGTTCGTCTGCGCCGCCTGCGGCCACCGGCATTTCATCTCGCCCATCGCCGCCGCCGTGGCGCTAATTCTCGACGCACAGGACCGCATCCTCGTCATCCGCCGCGCACATGAACCCGGCCTCGGCAAACTCGGCCTGCCCGGCGGCGTCATTGAACCCGAAGAAACCGGTGAGATGGCTGCCGCCCGCGAAACGCAGGAGGAAGTCGGCATCAACCTGCCTGCGAGCGCCTTCACTTACTTTCTCACGCTCAACAACCGCTACCTCTTCCAAGGCTACGAATGGCCCACGCTCGATTTGTTCTTCGTCGCACGCGTGCCGGACTTCAATGATGTGGTGATTCAACCCTCCGAAGTCATGGAGTTCATGATCTGCCCGCTGCATGACGTGCCACTTGCTGACTTCGCGTTTGAGTCAAACGCCGAGGCGATCAGACGGCTGCGGGTGCATCAAACCAGCGGTCGTGCTCTTTGATGAGGTCGATGAGGCGCTCGACGGCTTCGCCTTCGGGGATGTTGAACTTCACGGCGGTCTTGCCGACGTAGAGATTGATCTTGTCGGGTGCGCCGCCGACGTAGCCGAAGTCGGCGTCGGCCATCTCACCGGGGCCGTTGACGATGCAGCCCATGACGGCGATGCGCACGCCTTTGAGATGACCGGTGGCGGCGCGGATTTTCTGTGTGGTGGTTTGCAGATTGAACAACGTGCGGCCGCAGCTCGGGCAGGCGACGTAATCGGTCTTGAAAATGCGCACGCCGGCGGCTTGCAGAATGTTGTAGCTGATGCGCAGCGCCTGGCCCGGCGCTTCTTCGCCGTTCACGATCACGGCGTCCCCGATGCCATCGCAAAGCAATGATCCGATGTTGGTGGCGGCGATGAGCAGGTTCTCCGTGAAGTCATCGCTGCCAGTGGCTTGCAGCGTGTCTTTGAGGAGAATCGGATGTTTCTTGTCGATCTTGGCGGCGAGCAGGCGATACGCGGCGATGACGGGCAGTTTGAGGCCGTCTTTAATGGAAACGAGCTTCACTTCTGCCGAAGCGTTGAGACTGGCGATGGCAGCATCGTCGCGGGGGTCGATTTCGATGACGCCGCTGTCTTCGATCACGATCTCCGGCTTGTAGTCGCCGAGCTTGTCGATCTTGTGAGCCACGGCGTCCCACTTCTTGCGTGTGGTGAAGACCGGAACGGTTTCGTGGCCGCCGGTTTTAACGCCGTTGATCGTGAGCACTTGTGATTCACGACGCACGTAGTCGAAGGGGTCGTAACTGACGGATGGCGCGTTTTCGATGCGCTCAAAGTGCGCTGGCAGACCTTCGTTGTAGGGCTTCACCAGCTGCTGGGCCACGGGGATCTCGAAGATGGCGTCTTCGGTCAATGAAACACGCACGGTGTCGCCAATGCCATCCGCGAGCAGCGAACCGATGCCGATGGCGCTCTTGATGCGACCGTCTTCGCCGTCGCCGGCCTCGGTGACGCCGAGATGGATCGGGTAATTCCAGTCGGAGCCGAGTTGGTTGAGATGCGCAACGAGCAGACGATACGCCTCGATCATGACCTTCGGATTGCTGGCCTTCATCGAGAAGAGGAAGTTGTGGAAGCCATGCGCGCGCGAAATGCGGGCGAATTCGAGGGCGCTCTCGACCATGCCATGCGGTGAATCGCCGTGGCGGTTCATGATGCGATCACTCAGGCTGCCATGATTCGTGCCGATGCGCATCGCGCGGTTCAAACGAATGCATTCCTTCACCAGCGGCACGAACTGTTCCTCCATGTAGGCTACTTCAGCGGCGTACTCCGCGTCGGTGTATTCTTTGACAGCGAACTTCTTTTTGTCCGCGTAGTTGCCGGGATTCACGCGGACTTTTTCGACCCACTTCACGGCTTCCATCGCCGCATCGGGTTTGAAATGGATGTCGGCGACAAGCGGAACATCGCAGCCGGCTTTGCGCAGGCCATCGCGTATGTGCTGGAGGTTTTCGGCGATGACACGGGTCTGCGCGGTGACACGAACGATCTGGCAGCCGGCTTCGGCGAGGCCGAGCGCTTCTTTCACACAAGCCTCTGCATCACGCGTGTCGCTGGTGAGCATGCTCTGCACCACCACAGGCGCTCCGCCGCCGATTTGCACCTTGCCGACCATGACCGGCCGCGTTTCTCGGCGCTGGTAATTGTAGAGGTCGGGGCAGTAGCGGAGCAGGGGGGAAGACATGGCGGGCAAGAAAGCGGTGCGGTGGATTCACGCAATCGCGAACAAGCACCGCAAAGCACGTCTTGCCAGTTTTACATGAGGCGTTACTGTCCGTGCATGGTTTCTATTCTCAGCCAGCCTGGCTTCCAACGGCGTGCCATGCCGTTGTCCGTGCGTGCGTGGCATGAGATGATCGCGAAGGGATTGGCACCGAAGCGTGCCGAACTGATCCGGGGGGTGATCGTTGAAAAAATGCCCAAATCCATTCTTCATATCATCCTGGTCGGGCGTTTGTGCGACCTGCTCAAATCATTGCTCGGACCGCAGCTTTGGGTGCGCCAGGAAGCCCCGCTCTCATTGGCTGACTCTGAACCTGAGCCAGATGTATCAGTGGTCGATGGAAGGGACGCGGACTATTCCAGCCACCCAACGACCGCCCGTCTAGTGGTTGAGGTGGCGGTTTCCTCCCTGGCTGAAGACAAGGAAATGGCAACCATCTATGCCGAGGCGGGTGTGACGGAATTCTGGCTGGTCAATGCGCCGGAGCGTTGCATTGAGGTTTATCGGCGGCCTGTGGGTGGACGTTACGAGGAGATGACGGTCGTCTCTCAGGGCATGCTGCTGGGATGCGCTGCGCTTCCTGAGGTCAAAGTGGATCTGGCGCAGTTGTTTCAGGAACTTTGAAGTTTTCGAAGACGATCATTGCTCGAAGTCTCGCCAGATGGTAAGGTTACTCAATATGGCAAATATCGTTGTTATCGAAGATCATCCACCAGTGCTCAAACTGCTGTCATCGCTCTGCCGCTCGCAGGGGCATGAGGTCATGGCTTTCGACAACGGTCGCGCCGGAATTGATGCCATTCGTGAGATGAGTCCAGAGCTCGCACTTGTGGATCGACGCCTCGGTGAGATGGACGGCCTCGATGTTGTGTGTGAAGCGCGTCATGCTTCTCCCGCGACGCGTTTTGTGATGGTGTCGGCCTGCTCGGAAACGCGTGACATCGTGGCCGCGATCCGGCGCGGTGCTTGTGACTATGTGACCAAGCCGTTCGAGCCCGAGCAAATCCACACGGCGGTAAACCGTGCTCTCGATGAGCCTGCCGCTCCGCCACCACCGCGCCAGAAGCTGATCATTCTCTGCCCGAAGCAGGCGGCTTGAGCAGGACATGGGCAAACACGGCTAGGATCCGCTGTGCTCGACCGGTTGAACTTTGACCTTTGAAGTTTGCCACCGCTGACGCATTGATACGCATGGAAAACCTTCGCCGATTGTTGTTTGCCGCCATGGTCTTCGTGCTGGCCGCACTGGTGTTTGCGTGGCTGCGGCAGGGCCGTGAAGGATATGGCCTGCTGAACCTGCTGCGTGGTGAAAAACCGTCGCAGACCGCGCTCACCACGTCGGAAAAGCCGAAGCTGGACTTGGGCGACATGTCGATGATGAACCGGTTGAACGAGGAATTTGCCAAACTCTCCGCCGCCGTGCTGCCCTCCGTCGTCAGTGTGACGACGAAGACCGTGAAAGCAGGACAGATGAGCTGGCACCCGCTCTTTGGCCTCGTCAATCAAGGACCGCAAGTCATCCCCGGATTGGGTTCGGGGGTGATCATCAGCAAGGAAGGCCACGTCATCACGAACTACCATGTGCTCGACAACACTGCGGAGATCATGATCACCACCAATGACAACAAGAAGTATCCGGTGTTTGTCCTCGGTGCCAGCCGCGACCGCGACATCGCCCTGCTCAAGATCGAGAGCAATCGTACAGATTTCCCCGCGCTGAGCTTTGGGAACTCCGATGAGGCACGGGTGGGGCAGATCGTGTTCGCCGTTGGCAATCCCTTCGGCCTCAGCGGCACAGTCACCCAGGGCATCATCAGCGCCCGCGACCGCCATCTCAGCGACAGCCAGATGGACTTCCTGCAAACCGACACGGTGATCAATCCCGGCAACTCCGGCGGCCCGCTGGTGAACATCCGTGGGGAAATCATCGGCATCAACGTGGCCATTTATCGCGGTGATGAAAGCGTGCGCGCCTGGCAGGGCGTGGGACTTGCCGTGCCGGCCAATGATGCCAAGATGGTCGTGGATGGCATCCAGGCGAAGATCAAGGACGGTGAGAAAAATGCGACGGCTGACTCCAACACGACTGGCAGAGGCTACCTCGGTCTCGAAGTCAGCAGCGAACCGGTGGAGATCGACCCTGTGTGGGGAACGGCTCGCCGTGGTGCGCTGGTGACGAACATCAATCCGACCTCGCCAGCCGCAGAATCCGGACTGAAACCCGGCGATGTGGTCACCAAGTTCCAGGGCATGGCCTTCCGCTCCCCTGGCGACCTGCTGCACATCATCCGCACCCAGCCACCTGGCAGCGAGGTGAAGCTCGAAGTCATCCGCAATAACAAGATGGGGGACATCATCGCAAAGCTCGGCACCCGGCCGGATGCGCCGCAGTGAAAAGGCGGATCACCTCATTCACGCGGTTTCAAAACGATGCGCCTGGCGTTTCTGGCCGGGAGAATGTGCAGCGCCTCTGGATCGAACTGCAGCTCGATACTGCCGTCGCTCCAGGTGTCGAGCAGCGGGATGTTCTGTTGTTTGGCCTGCTGGATGAGTGATTCCGGCAGCATGACTTCTGCATCACGCGCATCACTGCCACAGAGAATGGCCTGCGGTTTCGTTTTCAGCAAAAATTCGCCGCTCATCGCGAGATCGAGCTCATGCTGGCTGCGAATGAGCACATCGCAGCGCAGGTCGGCCGCGCTCGCGCTGAGCATTTTCTCCGTGTTCCAGCCCGCATCACTCATCCACAGCACACGCCATGGGCCAATGCGCAGCAGCAGCACCATCGCACGGTCATCACCACGACCATGTTCCATCTGCATCGTCGGATAAAGCACCTGCGCCTCGACCTGGAACGTCTGTTCCTCCAACAACGTGACGCGTTCATCGACACGCAGCTTGCGCAGCGCAGGCCGACCAGCCGCCTCCAGCCGGCGCAAGGTGGTGAGCGAAGAATCCTGCCGGCCCGGCTCCTGCGTGCTGCAAAACAGCAGCGGCGCGTCAAACGTCTCGATCACCTGCTCAATCGCACCGACGTGATCGGCGTCGTTATGGCTCAAGAACACACCGGCGAGCGAATTCACACCACTGGAGAACAAATAGGGCCGCAACACACGACGAAAGCTGGTTTCATCACCCGTGTCGAACAGCCAGTGCGCCTTGCCGAGGCGCAGATGATTTGCCGCACCGCCATGCGGCAGCTCCAGCATGCGCCAGACGGCGGGAGCATTCGTGCGCGGCGCATTCGGCTGAAAATGGAAGTTCGCGCCGGGCAGCGCCGCAAACCACGCCGCGCTGGCGATCATCGACTTCGCCAGCGCCCAGTTCAGGTTGTTGAAGACGATTTGCACGCCGCTGAGATGCAGTCCTGCCGCACAGAGGCTCAGGCACGTCGCTCCCAGGCATAAAAACGACAGCGGCACGAGCACGCAGTTCGCGATCACCGCCACCGGTGTCACCGATTGGAAGTGGCCGAGGATGAATGGCAGGCTGCCGATCCATGCGGCGATTGAAACACTCAAATTTGCCGCCAGCCAGAGCCGGAACTGGCTCGACGCACGCTGCCGCCAGTTTGCGAGCTGCGGTGGCAGGAAGGCATCAAGCCGAGTGTAGGGCATCAAGCGCTGCAGCAGCGGCACGGAACCAATGACACTGAGCCACAGCACGACGAACGAGAGTTGGAAGCCAGGCATGAACACTTGGTGCGTGTCCGCCGCCAGCAGCAACAGCATCGCGGCACCGAGGCTGTTTTGCAGCGCAGATTCGCGGTCCACCAGCGGTGCGCCCATGAAAATCCCCACCATGAGCGCCGCCCGCGCCGCTGAGGGCCGCCAGCCGGTGATGAAGGCATACGCAAACACGATGACGATCATCACCCATAGCGATATGCCACGCCGCAGGCCAAGCTGACGCAGCAACGCGAGCGCGATCACTCCCAGCAGCGCCACATGCAGGCCGCTGACCGCAAAGACATGCAGCGTGCCGCTGTTGCGGAAGGCATCCTCGATCTCGTCATCCGCCTCGGCGGAGACACCCAGCGCCATCGCCCGGATCACTGCGGAGGTTTGCGGATCGTCTTCGAGATCGTGCGTGAGCTTGGCGCTGATCCACTGCCTGCAACGTTCCGCCGTCTCCAAAAACGCGCACCACAGTGTCTCGCCGCTGTCGCCAATGCGCTGCATGCGATCTGCTTCAAAGCGTGCCACGCGTCCATTCCGCAGTGCATACTCCTGCGCGTCAAAAGCTCCCGGATTCGACGCCGTGCGTGGCAGGTAGATGCTCCCATGCAGTTCAAATACGCCCGCACCCGGAAAGCGCACGCCTTTGGGCAGGCGCACCAGCAGCACGGCGCTTTGTGTGATCACCGTTCCCGCCGCCGGAATCTCGATCTGCTGTGTGGTGCAAAGCGCATGAGCGCGACCATCCGCCGTCGTGTCAAAATCTGGCAGCAGGCTGCCGCGAATCGTGGCCTGCACCGGTTTGTCCATCCCCTGCAATGTGAGCCGCAGCGGATGGCGGAACGTTTCATCCGTGCGCGTCTCGTGGATGAAAGCGAAGACCAAAGCTGCGGCTGGCATCAGCAGCCAGGTGCGGCCACAGAACAGCGCCGCACTCAGCAGCGCCGTGGTGAAACCAATGAGCCATGCGCCACCACCACTCAGCCGGCCAAACTCTGCCGCGAGAATGCCGCACACCGCCGCCAGCGCCATCACCATCAGCGGATTCACCCGGGTCCATGCATGGAGCTTCGCGAGCATCTGCCGCCGATGAGTTGAACGATCAGGCCGTCGCGGTTCCGGAGGATCCCGCTTTCGTGCGCTGCTCCATCAGCAGTTTGTACTGCATCTGCTCGATTTCGCTCATTTTGTGATGCGCGTTCGCGCTATGGCGCGTGTTCGGGAAGTTGCCGATGATCTGCTCAAGCATATCTCGCGCCGACTCAAAATCATGACGGTGGGTCAAATGCACATCCGCGATGCGGAACATGATGAACGCCGCATCATCCACCGGCCAGTCCTTGCTCTGCAGGTGCTCCTCCAGCGCTCTCAGTGCAGCTTGCGGATCGTGCAGACGCTCGGCATGCACCTTGGCGATTTCAGCCACCGGGAAGGGATCGTCCGGCTTGTCCTCCAGCATTTTTTCATAGTGGCCAATCGCACCCGTGTAATCGCCCGTGGCAATGCAAGCCGCCGCTTTGGTCATTTCATCCTGCTCCACCTTCTCTCCAGAAGAAAATACCGCCTCGCCCATCAGATCACCCAGCCAAGGGATGAAAAATTTCACCATCAAGATGCCGCCCAGCACACCCATTAAAATGACAAAAACCAGCTTCACTCCGTCGCTGCCATCCTTCACACCCTCCCACAGCAGGAAGACAATCAGGAAAGCCAGCAGGATGAGGCAGATGCGGATGACAATTTCACGGTTCATTTTTGAAAAGGTATGTGACGCTATCAAACCGCCTCCGTTTCGCCAAGCGCGAAGTTCCGCCGTTCCGCCAAATCACACCTTTTTAAACCTAGAACGCTCCTGCAGCCTTTCTTCCCACCCAAAAGAGTCCCATCAGCCCGACGAGCAGCCCCGCCCAGGCCGGATGTGCCCACAACGGCAGGCGGCGCTCCTGAATCGCTGGCTCGGGCATGGCGGCGATGGCGGCGACGAGTGCGGCGGGATCATTGGCGTCCAGTAGCTTGCCTTTGGTGAATTGCGCAATCTCACGCAACACATCGAGTCGCGCAGGCTGGCCGCGTTTTTCGCGACTGACGCCCTGAATCGAAATTTTCGCCTCCAACGACGATCCTGCCTCCGCGCACGTGAGCTGCACGCGATGCTCGCCCGGCTCTGTCGGCGTGAAAACGCCATTGAACAGACCCCACGCTTCCTCACCCGCCGGAATCAGCCGCACGCTCGATACTTTGCCGCTCGGTGCGGCGATTTGTGCGATGACGGCGCCATCACGCAACGGTTCGCCAGTCAGGCTGATGACGTTCGCGTTCAACGTCAGCACATCGCCGGTGCGTGGGCGATCTGGCGAGTAAAAGAGGCGCATGCTGTTGCCGGTGCTCATGTTGCGCTGGTAGGCCATCCAACGCACCACCTGGCCCCAGAAGCGGTAGTGATATTTGTCTTCCACGCCTTTGCGCCAGCGCCATGCGCCGTCGGTGCCCATGAAGAGAATTTTGCCGGCACCGTAAGTCTTGGTCACGATCAATGGCACACGGCCATATTGATTCGACTCCGTGCCGTGTGTGGCGAGCACCTCCGTGCCCGCTTTGGCACGCAAGGCAGGTGCATACCATTGGAAGCCGGGCAGCGTGCTCCAGACTCGCGCACTGGCTTCATCGCTGTCTTCGAGTTTGGTCAAAAGACTGCGCGTTCCGGCCTCGGTGAGCGCAAATTTGCCCGGTGACGATGATCCCCAGCCGCGTGGTTGTGCGGCATCCCACACGACGGGCAGCAGATCGGCGAGTGGCGTGTCTTGAAGCGTGGATTGATATCCGTGGAAGCCCGGCATGAAGACGAGGCCGCCTGCTTGATCGCGCACGAGTTTTTGCAGCGCGGTGCAATGCTCGGAGGTGAGCTGACTCTTTTCCAAACCGACATCGCCGAGGAAGACGACATCGTATTTGGTGAGTTCTTCGTCTTTCGGGAAGGCTTTGAGATAACCTCGGCCAGCACCTGCTTTGCCGAGTCCGGGATGGAGCAGCAGACAGTTCACTTCGACGCCGGGATCACGCTCCAAGGCATTGCGCAGGTAGCGATACTCCCAACGCGGGAAGGTTTCGATCACCAGCACTTTGAGCTGTTCTTTGCGGATCGAGAGCGGCGCTTCCTGCGTGTTGTTTTCGGGATAACGCTCGTTCAGAGTCTTCGGAATCGTCAGCGTGAGTTTCACCTCGCCCGGTTTGTCCGGCTTCCACGCGATGGCATCCTGCAAGCGACCCATGGAAGGCAGCGTGACCTCTTTCGTGATGATCTCGCCGCTCGATGCCTTCATCTCCAGCATCACGACCTCATCACGCGGCAGCGAGCTATCAATGGTGAATGGAATGCGTAGCGGCTTTCCTGCCACAGCGAAGGTCGGCACGTCAAAACTTGTCAATTCCACATCTGGGAGCCGTGTCTCAGCTCCTGTCGGCACGGCAAACACCGGCACCTCGCGCATGCGCAAGCGTGTAGCAGCCTGCGCGGGTGCTGCGCCGGTGTTCCAATCGCCATCGCTGATCAACACGACTGCTTTGAGGTTTGGTTGCTGCTCCAGCACGCTGGCGAGTGCCGCATGAATGTCCGTGCCTTCCCTCGCTGGCGTTTGCGCTGACGAAAACGGCTCGATGACGACATCCATGCGTTGTTTGAGCGGCTCCCAGAGTTTTGCCTCGATCAACGGCTTCGCGGCATCTTCACGCGAGATCACAGCCGTGCCGCGTGTGACGTCTTTTGTGCTCATGCTGCCCGAGACATCATGCAGCACGGCCAAAACCGGTTTCGTCTCCGGCTTGAACGTCTCCAGCCACTCTGGCTGCAACAACGTGAGCGCGATGCCGATGGCAATGATCACGCGCAGCAGCTCCAGCCACCCCATGAGCTTGCGATAGCCACTGCGCCGCCACGCCATGAACGCGAGACCCGCAATCGCGACCACAAACGCCACACCAACGCCGAATGCGATGGGCGTGGGATTGAAGACGAGTTGTGATGAAGTGGGTGTCATTGGAATATGCCTCTTTCGCCAACGCTTGGCGTCGTCCTCGTTCTCGTGCTCCTACTCGTCCTCGACCGATTGAATGCTCGACAGCCAACAAACCTTTCGATCCAATCCCAAACCTCCGTAGGCGATGCCTTGGCATGACTCGAATATCCAAGACCCGTTGAACCCGATAGCATCGAGGACGAGTAGGAGAACGAGCACGAGGACGAAAAGGGAGTCATCGAACAGGAGAGGGTTGTGTGTCACGTTTCCCCGGCATGCAAAGCAACGCCTCGCCGAGCAGCGCCAGCGCCATCAGGAACAGGAAGGTGCGCCAGATCTCGCTGGCGAGGCTGGTTTCGTTTTCGACTTGGTCTTCGATGATGTGATGATCGAGTCCGGCGAAAAGTTCTTCGAGAGTGGTCTTGCCGAGTGTTTCGGGCCGGTCTTCACGAAGCGGGCGATTCAGAGCGATGAGTTTGTCGTCTTTGGTGAGAATGCCGGCTCGTGATGATTGTTCCGAGCTGAGCATGGCATCGCCAGATCGCTTCCAGTCGTTCAGTGTGTCGGTGGCGGCGGCTTCACGTTGCTGCGCTTTGCCGAGGGTGCTGGCACCTTCATTCAAAGCACGATGCAGCATGGCGAACATCACGACGCCATCACGCGCGAGGCTGGAACTGCCGGAGCCCGTCAGCGTGCCAAGGAACCAGGCGTTGCCATCGCCAGGAATGTCAGCGCGCATGAGCAGCGGCTTGTTTTCGGCGAGTCGGGCCAGTGGCGTGCCTTCGCCGAGGATTTCGCAGCGCCGGGTCACTTCGAGTTCACCGACGGGCAGTGAGGTGCCGCTGCGCGTGTTGGCGAGCAGGCCGGTGTCATTGCGCCACCACTCGACTGCGGCGGGTTTGCTGTCGCCACTCCAAGCGCCCCAATGAAGGCCGCCGAAGGTTTCGGTGTTTGGCGTTTCGGTGGGCAGGAAGAGGATGCTGCGACCGGTTTTGAGATGATTCGTGAGTTGTTGCGTGATCAAATCATCGGCCTTGGGCAACGCCGCATGCCAGATGATGAGCGCGGTGTCATCCCACGCGATTTCAGCGGCACGAGAGACGGGCAGCACGGTGGCGGCGTATTTGCGCGTGGGATCGGCGGCGGCTTCGAGCGCGGCTTGCAGTGGTCCGGCTTCGGTTTCGTCGTCGGTGAGGATGACGGAGCGCAAAACGGCGGGTTCATCGAAGACGAAGTGGAAGACGTTGTCGGTGGGCGAGGCATCGGCGGGCAGTTCGACTCGGCCTGAGCCGCGTTTCGTGGTTTTATCAATGGGAATGGCGTGGCCTTGCAGCACGAGCTGCGAGTCCTTCATCTCGACCTTCATCGTCGTGCTCACGTCATTGATGACAAATCGCAGCGGCAACTCGGTGGGCGTGGCGGTGGCCGTATCGCGGGTGATGCGGAGATCGAGCAGCAGTTCGGCTTTGCCCGCAGTTTCGCGGCGCACGGCGCGTTCGACGGAGACGGTAAGATTTTGCGCCACGGGCTGCGCGTAGGTCAGCAGATGAAAGCGCAGGCCTTTGAGGCTGGTGAAGGCACCGCGCAGAGCCTGCCAGCGTCCGCTGGCGGCATCCCAGTCGCTTTGGCGCAGATCGCTGAGCACCCACACGTCAGTGCGGCCGGTTTGATTCGTGGTGATGTAATCGAGCGCGCCTTGTAGCAGCGCTGGAACGTCCGCCGTCGTGTCCGTGGGGCCGGTGAGCGGCAGATCGACGAGTGACTCGGGTTTTTCGAGCAACTGCGGCTGCAAATGCGCATTCTCGATGAGCACAAGCTTCGAGCGCGTGCCCACCGTATCGCGGAGAGCCTGCGACAGCTTCGCGATGCCCGCCGCACGCTTGCTGGTGCCGGTGGCGAGGTTCTGCTGCTCCATGCTCGCCGAGCGGTCGAGTAGCACGATCACCGTGTCCGGCACGCCGCCGGTGAGCCCGAGCAAACCGCCCGCCATCGGCCGTGTGATCACAAACAGGATCGCCGCCACCGCCAGCACGCGAAACGCCAGGATCAAAATCTGCCGCAATCGCGACAGGCCCTTGTTCATGCGCTGCGCCATGCGCAGAAACATCATCGCCGCCCACTTCACCTGCCGCCGCCGATACAGGTGGATCAAATGAATGATCACCGGCAGCGCCGCAAGCGGCAGGGCGAGGAGCAGCGCTGGAACGAGGAAGGTCATGGCTAGCCGTCGTTCATTCGGCGTTGATCGCGGTGGCGCCTGTTAATTGTTTCTTGGTCTGGCGGGGCATCAATCCCAAGGCCGAGTTCCATGCAAAGTGCTCTAAGCTTAGGATAACTCTCGTTCACAGTATCTTGAGGATGTGGCCACCATTTTGAAGCGTCACAGCGGAAACAAACTTCGAAAGCTCCAACCTCTTGTCCTGCTGAATAGAAAATGAAAATGTGGTGCGGATCATAGCATTTCGATACCTGCGTGTTTGGATCATCTGAACTGAAGATGGCTTCGAGCAGTTGTTCTG
The DNA here is from genome assembly GCA_043770175.1 of Verrucomicrobiales bacterium. GTDB lineage: Bacteria > Verrucomicrobiota > Verrucomicrobiia > Verrucomicrobiales > Verrucomicrobiaceae > Prosthecobacter. The sequence goes on from JAYVIO010000088.1 coordinate 15,619, forward strand.
TTTGCGCACTGTTTAGGATGATCTCTTTGCGTTTTAGCTTTTTCAAAAAGCCAGTCAGCAACTCCCCATGGATGCCAAAAAATGGAGTCTCCATTCCTCCTGGATTCACAAACTGATAACCGACGACGAGATCGTATTTCTTCGCAGGCCATTCCACGTTGCGTTTGCGTGTCCCGACGCAACCACCGAGAAGCACGGACATGATGAGTATAGAAGTCCATGTGTAGTGCATTACCGGCCTCCTTTCTTCTGAATCCGTGCCAGCAGGAACTTCACGAGCACGTCGTCGTACTTCTCATGCAGCTTCACGCGGTGGTAGTCGATGGCGGTGGTGCGGATGAGGTCGTCGATCTCGGTCATGTATTGCTTCACAGCCTCGCGATAGTTGCGGGCGATGAGGCTGGGGTCGGCGAGGATGGCTTCGCCGCCTTCCATGTCGATGAAGCGGGCGGGGCGGTCGAAATCGAAGTCGAGTTCCTTCTGATCGAGCAGGTGGAAGATGGCGATGTCGTGCTTGCGGAAGCGCAGGTGCTGGATGGCGGACTTCAGTTCGGCGGGCGGCACGAAAAGGTCGCTGAAGATGACGACGAGGGCGCGCTGGCGGATTTTTTCGGCGGCGTCGTGCAGCGCGGTGAGCAGTGTGGTGTCGCCCACGGGCTGGATGGCGGCCATTTGATCGAGCACGAGGCCGAGATGGCTCGCTCCGCGTTTGGCGGGAATTTCGACGGACTTTTCAGCGAGCGAGTGAAGGCCGACGGCATCGCCCTGCTGCGCGGCGATGTAGGCGAGCGTGCCGGCGAGTTTTTTGGCGTAGTCGAAGCGTGTGGCTCCGGCGGGACCAAAGTTC
>JAYVIO010000089.1:0-16403 GCA_043770175.1 Verrucomicrobiales bacterium
CCAAACGCGGCACCGAGACCTTCCTGCTTGGGGCGCTGCATGAGCACCAGCAAAATCATGAACAGACACACCACGACGAGCGCGATGGTCACGAGAACAATGGAGATATCCAGAAACATAGGGGGGCGATGATGTACGGCCCTTCGGGGCTTGTAAAGTGGTTGTTGCCCGGCGGCGCGACTGGGGAATGAGCGGTGCCGGGAGGAATGTTTGTCTCGCGGAATGGCGAGGACGCGGCGGACACGGAGTCGCAGTCCTCGTGCGAATGAGTAGTCATGCGCTTCAGCGCGTGACTGCGCCTCCTGCACGGTAGAGTCGTGTGACGGCGCATCGCACGGCGCGGGCTAAAACGCCCGGCTGGTTTGCTACGCCACGATGCCGTTCACCACTTTTCCGAAAACATCCGTAAGCCGGTAGTCGCGGCCCTGGAGTCGATAGGTCAGTTTGGTGTGCTCAATCCCCATGAGTTTGAGCATGGTGGCGTGAACATCGTGGACGTGGACGGGATTCTCCGCGGGTTTGTAGCCAAGTTCATCCGTGCTGCCCCACTGCACGCCGCCTTTCACGCCGCCGCCGGCCATCCAGATGGAATAGGCGAGCATGTGGTGGTCGCGTCCGTTGCCGCCCTGACTCATCGGCGTGCGGCCGAATTCACCGGCCCAGACGATGAGCGTTTCATCGAGCATGCCGCGCTGTTTGAGATCGGTGATCAACGCCATGCAGGCGCGGTCGATTTCCTTCGCCTTTTGCTCCACACCAAGCTTCACGCCGCCGTGGTGGTCCCAGTCTTTGTGGTAGAGCTGGATGAAGCGCGTGCCACGCTCAGCAAGACGACGCGCGAGCAGGCAGTTCGATGCAAAGGAGCCATCTCCAGGCTGGCAGCCGTAGAGTTCGAGTGTTTTGGCTCCTTCGGCACTCACATCCATCAAATCGGGCACGCTAGCCTGCATCTGGAAGGCCATTTCATACTGCGCGATGCGTGTGGCGATCTCGGGATCATCGACGAGCGCATCGTGCTGCTTGTTGATCGCATTGATCGCCGCCACATCGGCTCCTTGGCGGTCACGCGTGACGCCGTTCGGGTTCGTGAGATACAACACGGGATCACCCTTCGCCCTCAGTTGCACGCCTTGATACTTCGACGGCAAAAAGCCGCTGCTCCACTGCCGAGCCGCGATGGGCTGGTTCTGCCCGCCTTGGCCCAGTGATGTCAGTACGACGAAGCCCGGCAAATCCGCCGCTTCCGTTCCAAGTCCATACGTGATCCATGAACCCATGCTCGGCCGACCGGCGATTTGCGAGCCGGTGTTCATGAACATGTGCGCGGGGTCGTGATTGATCGCGTCCGTGGTCATGCTGCGAATGAGGCAGATGTCATCAATGACGCTGCCGATCTGCGGAAACATCTCACAAATCTCGATCTGGTTCTTCCCGAACTTCGCGAACTTGTGCTGCGGCCCGAAGCAGTTCAGCGGCTTGCCTTGAAGCTGCGCGAGCTGCTGCCCCTTCGTAAACGACTCCGGCATCGGCTTGCCATCCATCTCCGCAAGCTTTGGCTTTGGATCAAACGTCTCCAAATGCGAGGGCCCGCCCGCCATCGTCAGCCAGATCACCCGCTTCGCCTTCTGTGGCAGCGGCAGCGATTTCAAAACACCCGGCGTCGGAGCGGCGGAAGCCGGTTGGAGCAGCGAAGCCAGCGCGACGGCCCCAAGTCCTTGCGAGGTTTGGCCCAGAAAGGCACGGCGATGAAGCGGAGATGAGATCATGTTTGAAGAGAAACGGGTTTTATCGTGATTTTTTCCATCATGGCCCCGAATACTCACCCTTCCAAATTGGCCCGTGATCCAGGCCCTTGGCATCGCGGTAGAGGCTGAAGGTACTTTCCATGTCCTTCATGAACTGTGCAAAGGCAGTGTCATCGCGGTGGAAGATTGAATGGGCATCCTCAGCGATCAAACTGGCCTTTCGCAGGGCATAGTGAAGCTGTGTGAGATTATCGCCAAACAACGCCATCCGGGCCTTTTGCGTTTCGGTGGCACATTCGGCGAGCGCATTGCGGTAGCGTTGCTCCATCGCGGGAAACAGCGGCGCGTAGATGCTCTTCATCACGTCTTCGTTCACCTCATACTGGCTGCCTTTGTAGATGGGCGACTGCGCTTCTTTGTGCGCGAGCATTTTGGCGTCGAGTTCGTCATAGAGCCTGCGCATGTGCCGCCAGCCTGGGCCATAGGCTCGCTGGAGCCATTCGTTGAGCGTGGCGCTGACATCGAGCTGTGCGTTCCACATTTGTTTGGCCAGCAGGTAGTTGATCGGCGCATTCACGCCCCACGCACTGCTGCCGATCATGCGGGCTCCCCAGGCCTTGTTTTGCGCGGCGGCGGGCAGTTCGCGCTTCAAGATATCGAGACTGACCGGCAATGGCGCTCCGTGGAAGCTGCGCATCCAGGTGGAGTAGTTGTGATAGTAAAAGTGCGGCGTGATCTCGCTCCAGCGCTTCATCACGGTCTCGAACTCGGCGCGATACACCGGCTTGAGCAGACCGTAGCCGTAGTAGTTCAGCGGAGCCCAGCAGAGGCTTACGTTGTCCGGAAGTTTCGGCGCTTCGGGTGGCGGATACTGGTAGTTGTAATAAACGAAGCCACCGAGCCTGCGCCCTGGTCGCTCCAGCGCGATGAATTCGCCCACCTGCTTGTAGAAGGTGAGGATCGCCTGCGCGTGGTTTTTCTTCCCGTGCGGATCGGTGGTGAGCAGCAGCTTGCAACGTTCGCAGGTGCAGAAGCCGCCGCCATCAGTCGGCGAGATGCTCGACATCTCACGCATCGGATTGCGATCCATGCTCTCGATGACGCGTTTCGCGAACAACTCGACCAAACCCGGCGCGGTGGTGCAAAAGAACGTCACTTTGCCATTTCGCACACCTTCGCTGTTTGATGATTTCCACTCGGGATGCGCCTCCAGATCGGCGGCCTTCAAATAGTCATCCCACGCGTGCCCGTAGCCAGTGACGAAGGGATGCATCGCGTTCGTGAGCCGATGGCGCGTCATCCACTCGATGGCTGGTTTGCGCCGATGGCTTGCTCCTGGGTCGTTCTCACCGAGGTAGGCCAGCGAACGCGTCGCAAGGCTCGGCGCACCTCGAATCGGTTGCTTCAAATCCAAACGTAGCATTTGGCCTTGCGGCACATCCTCACCCAGCGGTCCTGGAAACAACCAGCGCACGCCCAAAAAACGCTCCGCATACTCCAACACACCCCAAAGCGTACCATGACTCGGAATCGCCCAAGTGCCCTCCGGCACGCTGTCATTGCCCGCGATGATGAAGTCACTCTTTTCGATGCGAAGCTCGAACCCGTCGTGCGGCAGCGATGCATCAGAAATTAGGCGGATGTCGGCCTCGGTCGCGTCCTTCGTCGTAACAATCATCTCCGTCCCCGTCGCCGCGAGAACCAGTCTTTGCAGCTCCTTTGCCGCCCATTTCGTCGTCTCGCTCGCATCTTCACGATGATGGATGACCCGCTCGATTTGAGCCTGAAGCAGCAGTGGGAACAACAAGAACAAGATGAGTCGCATGTTCACTTGGCGGTCGCGGTTGGTTTTACTTCGGGTGCCTTCCTTCCCTTCAGCCACTCGGGGGCGAACTTTACGAAGGCGATCTGCTCATACACGTCCTTCGCGCCACATTCGATCAACATGCCGACGAGTCCGCCCTGCACGCGGACCATGCTGGTGTAGGCGCTGGGGCCGCTCCAGAGCATCTGCGCCGAGGGCCAGGACTTGCCTTCATCGTCGCTGATCCAAGCATGCACTCCGGTGCGGCCAGAACTGATCGGGTGACTGAAAATCCAATCGTATTGACCATTCGAACCGTTGCGGAAGCACTTATAAAGGCAGCCCTGGCAGTTGTTCTCGACCATCGCAGCCATGCCTTCGGCGGGTTGCCAGGTGGTGCCACGATCCTTGCTGATGACGAGCGTGCGCTGCGTGCCGTGGCCGGAAATCGTGCGTGCATTCATCAGCAGCGTGCGGTTGTCGATTTCGATGACTTGCGGCTCGCTGGTGTGTTCGGCGGCATCCGCGCTGAGTTGCCAGGTTTCGCCGTGATCGTCCGAAAAGATCGCGTGTGTGCGATACACGCCGCCCTCGGTGTGATAGGCGGGAATGAAAATGCGGTCCGGCTTTGATGCCCCGCCACGCAAAAACAAGCCCTGGCCCGGTCCGGCACCATACCAGCCCCAGTTCGCCTTCCGCGCCGTGCCGGAGATGTCACGCGGAGCAGCCCACGTGGTGCCGTCGTCATCGCTGTGCGTGACCCACACGCCCGTGCCGGGCACTTTGCCCGCGACGATGTCTTCCTCCGTGTCTTGATTGCGACTGCGAGTGAAAGCCAGCCAGAGTCGGCCATTCGACGCATCCTGCACGACGCAGGGATTGCCACAGGTGTCGCGATCGAGGTCGGCGATCACCTGCTGCGGCTGCCACGTCTGCCCTTGGTCCAAACTGCGGCGCAGGACGAGATCGACATCGCCAAACATCCGCCGCTGCTCCATGCGCCGCTCCGCAAAGGCCAGCAGCGGCTTCTTTGGCAGCCACCAGATGGCCGGGATGCGATAAATCTTCGCCCCCTCATCCCCCGCCTTGAACGGCACGGTGTAGAGCAACGACTGGCCCTGCCCGCAAGCGAACGCGGTGATGGCGAGGAAGAGAATAAGTCGGGTGAGAGTCATGAGGATGTCACTCCACCCAAAACGAAAACAGCCGCCCGTTTTGCACACTGAACTCAAGCCTCACCGGCTGGCCTTGACGAGCGCTGAGCTTCGTCAACTCGGGGAGTGCGATGTCGATGGCATCGCGTTCGTTGATCGTGATTTTTTGAATCGAAACGCCTGACTCATCGAGCAGGCTCACAGTGACGCGGCCAAACTTCACCGCCGCATTCACGTGCAGCACACCGCCATCGTGAATGAAGGGCTTCGTGCGCAGGATGCCGGGCCGGTAGTTGCCCTCCATCGCGACAAAGCGGTCACGCTTGATCGTAGCGAGGCCCAGCGAGCCGCGAAACGGCGACACACCGGCCAGCAGCTTCGGATTGTCCTCAGGAATCCAGCGTGTGCTGTGCAGGCCGTTTCGTCCCGTGTAGTAGAACCACAACTCATCACCGACGACGAGCGGTTCACTCGTCGGTGGCGAGATGACGCTGCGATCCCACTCGCCAAAGCCGCCCTGCGCGAGAAATGGCGAGCGGTCGCTGAGTCTCTGCCACGTCTTGTTGTCGCGGCTGATGCCGAGTTGGATCGGCAGCGTGACGCTCTCGGGATCATTTAAAAACATGTGCACAAGGCCGATGTGCAGCCCCTCATACGGAATGCTGCGCATGTCATAAATCTCGGTGGTGGCCGAGTCCTTGGCATCACTCGCCAAAACGAGATCGCCCTTCTCCGGCGTCCAGTGGATGAAGTCCGTGCTCTCGCAGCGGATCACGGCGCGGCCCGCGTTGTATTGCAAATTTGGTTCAGCAGCCTGCGCGGCCTTCTTTTCATCCGAAACGACACCAAAAGCCCGTCCGAGCAGGATCCAGCGCTGGCGTTTCTCATCCCAGTTCACATGAATGGGCGCATCGAGCGTGGCGTAGCTCGCCGGTTCGTTGTGCGGCGTCCAATGGATGCCATCCGGGCTAAAGGCCACGCCCAGCGCGGTGAGTTTGCCCGGCTTGGATGCGGGCGTGCGCTGAAATTTTCGGTCAATCCACAGGTAGGCCATCTTGTAGCGCTTCTGCGGGTACGTCTCGCGCTTATCTTTGATCACACCGCTCGCATAGCAAAAATAAGCCCACCCACGCTCGCGCGAGCGCAGGTAGGCTAACTTTTCCTGTGGTGCTTCCTTTTGATCAAACTCAAAACCGCTGAGGATCACCCGATTCGTCGGCTTGGCATCGAATTGCGGAAACAAATGCAGTTTTGGTCGCTCCCACGCGATACCGTCCTTGCTCGTGAAGTAAAACACACCCGGCCCACCGCCATCGATCCACGCTTTGAAGATGCGCTCCTCCTCATCAAAGATCACCGAAGGCAAAAAGTAACCCTCCGGCTCCCACTTTGCGCGTGGCACGATCATCGGATTCGCCTCATGCTTCCGCGCCTGCTGCACCCTCCGCGTCAGATGTTCCGTGTGCTCGATGAGGTGATCATCAAGGAAAAGCTGATGCGTCTTGCCGATTCGCGGCGGTTCTCCGCCAAAAGCGGAGACAGCAGTGGACGTCAGGATCAGAGTGATGAGAGGGCGCACGACCTTCCATACGTCTGGCAGAGGCGGTTACTTCTTCTTCCCCACGCTCTTCAGGTTGCATCTGCACGGTCAGCGATTCGGCCCTCACACCATCTCCAGCCCCTTCATCGTGCTCTTGCCGGTGGAAAACTCACCGGCTTCGATGCCGAGGCGTTGCAGGATGGAGACGTAGAGATTGGTGAGCGGGTAGTTGTTCACTTTATCGAACGCGAGGTGCTGGCCGTGCTTGAAGCCGCCACCGGCGAGCAGTGCGGGTAGATTGACATTGCTGTGGGAGCTGGCGCTGCCCATGCAGGTGCCGTAGAGCACCATGGTGCTGTCGAGCAGCGAGCGGTCACCTTCTTTGGCAGTGTTGAGTTGGGTGAGGAAGTCGTTCAAGGCACCAAACTGCGCGGATTCGTGCTCGCTGAGTTCAGCGAGCGCCTCGGGGCGATTGCCGTGGTGCGTGATGGCGTGGATGACGGTGGTGTCGATGAAAAAGGTGATAAGCCGCGAGCTGTCCGTCTCCAGCGCCAGCTTCACCACATCGAGCGTGAGTCGTGTGCGCTGCACGAATTCCTTCGCGTCGTCGATGTCCTGTGGTGGCTGCGCTTTCACGACTGGCTTTGGTTTGTATTCCCAGGCCTCAGCGCTGCTCATGCGCTGCTCCAGTTCACGCACGCTGGTGAAGTATTGATCGAGCCGCTGCTGATCGCTTTTGGACAAGGTTTTGCTCAGGCGCTTCGATTGCTCGTTCACGAAATCGAGCATGCTGCGGCCTTGGCGCAAGGCTTCGACGTTGGCCTCGATCTCGCCGGGTTTGCCCTGCACAAAGAGCTTCTCGAAGAGCTTCCTCGGGCTCTTGTCCGGTGCCACGGGCGCACCGCTGCGCGTGTAGCTGAGCGTGGGGCCGCCCTCGTTGCTGCAGGCGAGGCTGAGCGAGGGAAAGCGCGTTTCATTGCCAATGTGCTCCGCCGCAAACTGGTCGAGCGACACCGTGTTGCGGAAGCCGCCGCGGTCTGGATGTGGCGTGCCGGTGAGGAAACATTTCTCCGCCGCATGGCCGCCGGTGACGCCGGGATGGCTGCAACCGGAGAAAACCGTCATCTGCTTCCGATGTGCGGCGAGCTTTTCCAGATACGGTGTGAGCTTGTAGTCCGCGCCCGCCTGTTCAGGAAAGAAATACTGCGGGATGATGCCCATGTTTGTCTGGATGGCCACGAGACGACGCGGCAGCTTCCGCGCCTCATTCGCACGTGCAAAGGACGGCAGCATCGCTTCGAGAAACGGCAGGCCGATGGTGGCTCCGGCGGCGCGCAGCAGGGTGCGGCGGGACAGATGCTTCTGGGTGCTGATGTTCATGATTTGTGTCCGGGTAATTCCACCCGCGCCTTCTTCAGCGCGGCTTCGATGGCTTCTTTATTCGTCTTCGTGGCATCGATCCACGCGGTGAGCGTGCGGCTGTCGGAGTTCACGCTAGCACGTTCGACGCCCTCGATCTTCGCGATGGCGATGTAGGCTCCGTAGCGGCAGCCTTTGCAGTCCAGCACGCCGACTTGGACCTCCACCTTCGTGAGTTTGTCGTCCGTGATGCCCGTGGGCTTGACCGCGCTAAAGGTGCGCACGCTCGCTTTGCCGATCAGATTGTCGATACGCTCCAAAAGCTTTGCTGGCGTGAGTTCGTCTGGCTTGGGCTTCGGTTTGCCGGTCAAGACCAGCGGGTCGTAGCTCAGCGTCACGCTGGCCTTGTCACCATCCAGGCTCACGAGCGTCAGCTCCGGCAGTGTGGTCATCATTTTCTGAAAATCAGCCACACGCTCTGAGTGGCTGAAGCCGAGGATGCGCACGGTCATCTCCTCCGCATGCAGCGAAGTGAGTGCGAGGCAAAGAAGGGTGGCGCAAATTCTCATCGGGTTTGAAACAGGCTGCTGTGGGCGATCTCGATCATCAGCGTGCGAATACCACCACCTTTTTGCTCCGCACTCGTCACGATCTCCTCCAATGCGGCGCGGTCTCCGAACGCGATGTCGCGGCCCGTTGTGTAGATGAGTAACTGCCGCGCGAGATTGTGCAGCAGGCTGTGCTTGTCCTGGCTGATGAGGTCTTTGAAGTCGCGGATGTCTTGAAAAGCACGTCCATCAGCCAAAGCACCAGTCGCATCGACTTTCGGGCCGAGATGGAAGCTGATCGGGATCTTTGGATCGATGCTGCCACGCGGCGCGGGCTCGCCCTTGTCGTTGAGCGAGCGGTAGCGATCACGGGAGCCGCCGATGACATCGAACGACTCCAGCGCGAAGCCCGGCGGGTCGATCTTCGCGTGGCAACCGGCACAGGCGGCGTTGTTGCGGTGCTTGTCGAGCATCTCGCGGATCGTCGTCGTGCCCTGCACATCCGGCTCGACGGCGGGCACATTCGGCGGTGGCGGATCAGGCGGCTGACCAAGCAGGCGGGCCATCACAAAGGCTCCACGCGGCACGGGCGAGGTCGTGGTGCCATTCGCTGTCACTTTCAAAACTGCAGCCTGCGTGAGGAATCCACCGCGCTCGCAGCCATCCGGCAGTTTCACGCGGCGAATCTTCGGCCCGCTCACTCCTTTGATGCCGTAAAGCACTGCGAGCTTCTCATTGAGCATGGCGAAGTCGGATTTGATCAAGTAACCGGCGTCGTAGTTCTTTTCGATCAGCTCGCGGAAGTAAGCGCGTGTCTCCGCGACCATCGAGTCCTGCATGTAAGGATTGAATTCGGGGTAGAGCTTCTTATCCGGGTCATTCGCGGCGATGCTGCGCAGTTTCAGCCACTGGCCGAGGAAGTCGTCAATGAAGCGCTGCGCCTTCGGATCCTTCAGCATGCGCTCAAACTGCACGGTGAGCGTTTTGGCATCGCGAAGGCCGCCTTTGGCAGCCAGCGCGGTGAGTTCATCATCTGGCTGCGATCTCCACAGCCAATACGATAGCCGCGAAGCCAGCGCTGCGTCATCCAACTGCCCCGCAGGCTCGATGTGATACAAGAAATCCGGCGAACACAACGCCGTGCGATAAGCGAAGCGCATCGCCGTCTCAAAACAATCGCCCGCCTTCAATCGCATTTGCACGAGGCCGAGATAGCTCTTTCGCATCTCATCATCCACCACACGGCGGAAGGCCTTCGGCAGAAAACTCGCGAGCAACTTGTCCGCTTCCGCCAGCGCGTCCTCTGGCTGCACAGTCCATGTGCCTTTGATCGGCAAAGGCCGGTTGTCTGCGCCGATGACCTCTTGTTTGAGCGGCTTACGCAACGGCGGACGTGCGGAGGTTTTGAACTCGGTGAGCTTGCGATCCCCAAACAGCACCTGATGACTGTGCGGCGGCCACACGTCATGAAACGGCCCTTCCACATCCAGCCAATCACTCACGATACACGGCCCGGTGAAGCCCATCGTGCGATTCACCTGCCCCCAAGTGCCCACGCGATACAGCACCACCGGCGCGAGCGAGGCGGTGTTGAAGCCAAAGGCCTCCTTCGGGTTCATCCAAAGCTCCAGCTCGTGAATCTTCGACTCCAGCGACGGCGCATCATAATAACCGAGCACATAACTCGGATGCTGCCCGCCGCGGCCATTTTCATTGAACTGCACCACCGAAAGCCGCGCAGCTTCGACACCGCGAGCTGGCAGGATTTTACCCTGATCCCACCACAGACTCCAAAACGACGCTTTGGCGCGATACATGCCTGGATGCAGCACGACGAACTTTTGAAAGTAAGAGCTGAATGACTCATCCTCATGCCGAAACACGCCCACACTGCTCATGCGGTCAAACATGCCGATGCTCTCGTGCGCCCCTTGATTGATGTGCGCGTATTCGCCCGCAGGCGGGAACTCGGGATCGATCTTCTTGTCGCGAAACAGCATCGCATCACCACCCATGAGCATGATGTCCGGCATGTAGTTTCGCGCAAGCGAGAGCCGCACCGACTCCACCGGCGGTGCCTCCGGCTGCACCGCGATGGCCATGTCGAGCGTCTTGTCCGCCGCCTCGATGTATTTCGAGAGATTGACGTGCGAGACATCCAGCGCATCCGCATTCGTATCAAAGCCATGCGCGCTGCCATCCGTCGGCAGCATCATCTGCAAAGCGATCCCAGGCATGTGAAACAGATCCCGCATCGTGTGCTCATACTCCACACGCGTCATCCGCCGCACACTCGTGCGGTTCGCCTGATCCGTCTGCTCCCGTTCCGCCGCGATGAGCGTCTTCGCCAGGTCCCCGACCACCGCATTGACCGCGCCCACCTCAGGCCGCTTCTCCTTCTTCGGCGGCATTTCACCCGACTGGATGCGGTCATGAATCTTCACCCACCGCGCAAACTTCTCCACATCCGCCAAATCGTCGCTTTTAAGCGCTGTGAGATCCAGATTGCCCTTCTGCACCTCCGCGTCATGGCACTTCACGCAATGCTGCTCCAAAAAAGCAGCGGGGTTCGCCTGCGCTGAAAGGCTGAAGAGCAGGAAGAAAAGGGTGAAGCGCATGGGCCAAGGAATCGCCGTCACTTCTTGATCTTTTTCAGCTCTTCTTCAGTCCACATCATCATGCGGCCTTTGTTGGCCTCGCGGATGCCGGTGACGAACTTGGTTTCAACAGCTGAGCCGTTGTGCTCCCATTCGCGGCGCAGGTAGGTGAGCACACCGGCGATGTCTTCATCGGTAAGCTGCGGGAGCGGCGGCATGGCGAGGTTGTAAGTGCGGCCACTGACTTTTACGGGACCGGCGAGGCCGTGCATGACGATGCGCGCGAGGATGTCGGGCTTGCCGAGCACCCATTCGCTATCGACGAGTGGCGGGGCAAGGCCGTCGAGCCCGAAGCCGTGCGGCTGATGGCAGGCGGCACAAAGCGTGGCGTAGATGGTTTTGCCTTTTTCAAAGAGCGCGGTTTGAGCCTCGGTAAGCGGCACGATGACGGGAGGTTTAGGTGCTCCTGGTTTGCCGGGCCAGGCGAGGCGTCGTTCGATGATATTGAAAAGGTTCGGCGGCGGGCTCTCCAACGACTTCTTGAGCGCGATGAGCGACGGAGGCTCGGCAGTGAGCCAAAGGAGCTTCGGTGGTTTGGGTGTCTTCGATTTCGGATCGCCGCCAGTGTTGGCGAGACCTTTGAGCAGAGCATTCAGAAGGGGACGGTTTTTCGATTGAGCGGTCGTTAGCTCGATCATCTCTTCAAATGGTCCCGCCTTGCCAGCCTGCGCGACAAGGGCGGCCAAAGCTTCCATCACGGGCTGGACTTGAGCGCTGTTCTCAGGCGTGGCTGTGGAGACGAGGACTTTGGCAAATGCGGCCTCTTTGCCACGCAGTCCGGTGAGCGCGCCTTCGCGGATGAGGGTGTTCTTGCCATTGCTCGCGAGCAGTTTGGCCACGGCGGCATCGGCGTCGGGTAGATTGAGTGCGGTGAGCTTGATGGCGAGATGCGCGAGCACGAGCGCGTCTTTTTCAGCAGTCAGCGCGATCAAATCAGGTGCAAAATCGCGTGGTGCGATGCGCACGGCGGCAGAGCGGACTTGTGCATCTGAATCATTTAAAACGACACGCAAAATGTCCGGTGTGATCGCCGCGAGGCCGTCGAGCGTCCACAGCGCGTGCAGGCGGGCGAGTGCGTGTTCGTGTTTCAGCATCTTTTTGAGCGCGGGAACAGTGGAGGCATCGCTGGACTCGACAATGAGGCGCTGCGCGGTGTCGCGCACCCAGCCGTTCTCGTGGGTGAGCATTTTCACGTCTTTGCCGACCTTCACGACTGGCGGGCGCTCTTTTGTGTCTGGCACGATGCGCCAGATGCGACCTTGATTGAAGGGCGTCTCGAGTTTGCGGTCCTTGATGTTGGCGATGAGATAATGCGTGAGGAAGCTCTGGTGCTGGATGATGCCGCGATACATGTCCACGAGGTAAAGCGCGCCATCAGGGCCGTTTGCGGCCTGCACGGGGCGGAAGCGCTCGTCGGTGGAGGTGAGGAATTCTTTGCTCTTTGCGGTGTTCGTGGCCTTCGGCACGCCGTCGGTTTCACTCATGGTGAAGCGCTTCACCAAATTCGCTCCAGGCTCAGGCACAAAGGCATTGGCGCGATACGCTGCGGGGAAAGCATCACCACGATAAATGAGTGCGCCGCAGGTGGCGGTTGGTTTTGGCAGCGTGCCGTCGGGGCGGAGTGTTTTCGGGTCGTAGCCGCGATTCACACCCGGCGTGGGGTGCGATGGATAGAGCGTCTGATCAGCCGCGAGCTTGGCATTGATGCTGGTGGCGTTTCGCAGCAGGGGATTCCGCGTAAAGGCTTCCGTGGGCAGCAGATCGGCACGCAGCATGTCGGAGTTGTAGTTGAAGTAGAGCCTGCCGAAGTCGTCCTGGCAAAGCCCCCACTGGCCGCGACCAAGTCCGGTGTCTTTTTGCCAGACGCCACTGCGCAGCTTGAAACGCGTGCCGTAACCCGCGCTCCAAATCGCGTTGTCCATGGCCCACACCGGCGTGTTGGCCATGTGCTCCGGTTGTCCACCGAGCGTGCCATAGTCATTCGCGACGACTTCCTTCACATCGGCCACACCATCGCCATTCGTATCTTTGCAGAAGAGCAACTGAGGCGGCACCGCGATCAATGCACCGCCATTCACGGCCATCACCGAGCGCGGCATGACGAGCTGGTCGAGAAACGCCGTCGCCTTGTCCATGCGGCCGTCACCGTCGGTGTCCTCCAGCAGCGAAACACGTCCCGTTGGCTCTTTTTCACCACCGCCTTCCAGATCGTGCATGTAGCCACGCATCTCGCAGACATAGAGCCGCCCCTGATCATCAAAGCTCATCGCCACTGGCGATTCGATCATCGGTTCACTCGCCACCAGCTCGATACGAAAGCCTTTTTCGACCGCAAAAGCCTTCATCGCCTCCTCCGGCGAAAGCGGCTTCGGCGGCGGCAGTTTGAACTTCAGCTCGACCTTCTCCGGCCCCGCATTCTTGTTGTGAACGGCGAGAGTGGGAGGTGCTAGCGTGAGACAGAGGATGGCAATAAGGGGGCGCGTCATTTGGGGGGAGCAAATTAACGCATGGAGCGGGCCAGTTTTCTCGCTCAACATGAGTGCGCCGCCTTCACTAGCCTCGGCGATATCATTTCTATGCCCGAAACCGATCATCACAGCTTTCACACCACGCGCTGGAGTCTCGTTTCGCAGTTGCGGGCGGGCCGGGATGACTCGGCGGCACGGGTGGCGCTGGGGGAGCTTTGCCAGCAGTGCTGGTTTCCGATTTATGCGTTTGTGCGGCGGGCGGGCATGAGCGCAGCGGACGCGGAAGATGCCACACAGGGCTTTTTTCAGCATCTGCTCACAAATGAGCTGATGGCGCAGGCGCAGCGGGAGCGCGGGCGTTTTCGCTCGTTCCTGCTGGGCTGCTTGAAGCACTTCCTCGGCAATGAATGGCAGAAGCGGCACGCGCAGCGTCGTGGTGGGCATCTGGTGGCGGTTCATCTCGATGCGTTGGAGGCGGAGGAGCGGTATCGACTGGAGTTGGAGGCGCTGAGCACGAGCGACGAGGAGGTCTTCGATCAAAGCTGGGCGCATGGCGTGCTGGACCGTGCGATGCAGCAGCTCCGTGCCGAGCAGAAGGACGATGCACGCTTTGACCTGCTAGCACCAGCTTTGACCAGCAGCGAGGACCGCGCCGCGCTGATGCAGGCCACTGGGATGAATGAAAATGCGCTCAAAGTGACCATCCATCGCCTGCGCAAACGCTACCGTGAGCTGCTCCGTGCCGCCGTGGCCGAGACGGTGGAAAGCGAGGCGGAGGTGGACTCCGAATTGGCCTATCTGGTGGCCTGCCTGCGGCGCTGAAACTTTTTTTGTAACCTGCCGCCGCAAACTCAAAAGGACTCTGGTGAAACCCAAAATCACATCCTCACCATGAACTCCTCCACCTGTCCTGAATGCGGCGCGGCTTTGAAGCCGGGCGCGGGTCTTTGTCCTGCCTGTCTGCTGAGTGCGGGCGCGGCCACACTGCCGATCCAACCCGTGAGCGCGGGCATCACGACGCTGCCGTGCGTGTTTGGCGGCTACCGCTTGCTCAAGAAGCTGGGCGCTGGCGGCATGGGGATCGTCTATGAGGCGGAGCAGATCAGCAGCGGGCGGCGGCTGGCGCTGAAGGTGCTGAATCAATGCCTCGACAACGAGGAGCAGCGGCAGCGGTTCCTGCGCGAGGGACGCCTGGCGGCGACGATCGATCACCCGAACAGTGTGTATGTTTTCGGCACGGAGGAAATCGAAGGCGTGCCGGTGATCGCGATGGAACTGGCGGCGGGCGGCACGCTGCGGGATGCATTGAAACGGCGCGGCACCATGCCTGTGTGCGATGCCGTGGATGCGATTCTCGGCATCATCGACGGCCTGGAGGCGGCGCATGCGCGCGGCGTGCTGCATCGCGACATGAAGCCCTCCAATTGCTTCGTTTCGAGCGACGGTAAGTCCATCGTTGGCGATTACGGGCTGTCGATTTCACAAACGAACAATCTGGCCGATGGCGAGCAGCTCACGCGCAGCGGCATGGTGATGGGCACGCCCGCGTTCTCGCCGCCGGAGCAGCTCCGCGCGCAGCCGCTCGATCAGCGCGCAGATATTTACTCGACTGGTGGCACGTTGTTTTATCTTCTGACAGGCAAGGCACCGGTGGAGCGCTCGACGCCGATCGAAACGGTGGCCGCTGTGCTCGATGGCAAGATTCCTAATGTGCGCACGCTGCGCGCCGAGGTGCCGGAAGATCTCGCGGCGGTGATCGCGCGCTGTCTCGCTGCGGATGTGACAAAGCGTCCCGCAAACTACGCGGAACTGCGCCTAGCCCTGGTGCCGTTCAGTTCGCAAATGCCGGAACCTGCGCCCCTGGGCACCCGATTGGCAGCCGGCTTCATCGACATCATCATCACCATGACGGTCGTCTTCCCGCTCATCGCGCTACTCCCCACGATCATCCACGCCTGGGGCGTGGCCGATGCCGCCGGGAACGACTCGCTGTGGGTCTCCGCCATCGACGTTCTCCTGCCACTTGGCTTCTATATATTTTGTGAATCGCGCTGGGGTGCTACGCCTGGAAAATGGCTCCTGGGCATCACCGTGGCGGATCTGCGCGGCGGGATCCCAAGCTGGCGTCAGGCGCTGGGACGAGCATTGCTTTATGTCGGGATCCCGGCTGCCGTGCAACACCTGACAGCCCAATTGTTTAGTGATGCAGTATCACCTGATCCGTCGGCGGCAATCATGGTCCTGATTGTCGTCGTGGCCGCAAATCTGCAACTGCTGCTGTTCATCCCGGCACTCCGTCGGCGTGACCGCGCGGCGTGGCATGATGTCATCACCCGCACGCGTGTGGTATTGGTCCGTCAGGTGCTTGAGCGCATGCGCACCGTGGATGTGTTGGCCGATGAAGTGGCGAATGAGACTGGCCATTGGGGTCCTTTTGAAGGCATCGCCCGCCGGGCGGATGGCAGCCATCTGGCGCGCGATCCCATGCTGCGTCGCATGGTGATGCTGACGACACGCGACCGCGAAGACGCCACGTCCGCCGAGCGGCGCGGCTGCAGTCGTGCGAGCCGTTTGCGCTGGCTGCAAGCTGTGACGGATGCGTCGGGTGCCAAGTGGGACACCTGGCAGGCACCAGCAGGTGCGCCGCTGCTGTTAGCGATCGGAAAGTCCAGCCCGTCGTGGCAGCAGACCCTGTCTTGGCTGCGCGATCTCAGTGAGGAACTCAGCGCGGCAGAAAAGGACGGCACCATGCCCACCGCGCTCTCACTCGCTCAGGTTTGGATCACCACGGATGGTCGTGCCATTCTGCTGGATCAAGCGTGGCCCGGTGTGCAGTCGGACGAGGTCGCCATTCCTACCGCCGCCGCTCCTGCACAAGCCTCGCAGACGCTGCTCCATCGCATCGCGTCACTCTGCCCACCCGTGACGCGCCCTCTGCATGCCGATGCTCTTGTGACGGGCCTCGCGGCGGCCTCGTTTGAACGCCTCAGTCATGTGAGCGGCAATGTGATGCATCTGCTGCAGCAAAAGCATGAGGTCAGCACTCGGTCGCGGGCGACGGCACTCTTCGGGCCGATGCTGTTCACCATCGGCATGATGGCATTCTTCATGATGATGGCCCAAAGGTG
>JAYVIO010000090.1:0-2094 GCA_043770175.1 Verrucomicrobiales bacterium
GGGCACTTCTTTGAGCAGTGCGTCGATCTGAAGGCCGATGCGCTCGATCTCGCCGAGATCGCTGCCGTAGATCTTCACGCCCATCATGGCGCGGAAGCCGGTCTGGAGCATGATGAGGCGCGTTTGAATCGGCTGGAGGAAAGTTGGCAGCACGCCGGGGATGGCGGTCTTCTCCTGCAACTCGGTGAGGATCTCGTTTTTCGTGATCTGACGATGTTCTGGCGCGATCCAGGCGAGCGGTGCTTTTAACCAGCCGGGCCAGCCGGAGAACCAGCGTTGCACTGGGATGTGCCGCCACTCGTCCTCGGGTTTCAAAATGACGATGCTTTCCATCATGCCGATGGGCGCGGGATCGAGCGCACTTTCGGCGCGACCGAGCTTGCCGACAACGCTTTCGACCTCGGGCACGGTGGCGATGGCCATGTCCTGCTTCGCATTGACCTCGATGGCCGGTCCGAGTCCGCCCTGCGGCAGCAGCGAGGGCATGTAGAGGAATGATCCTTCATCGAGCGGCGGCATGAACTCGCGCCCGATGCCGGGCACGATGCGAGTTTCTGAAACGACGGCGAGCCCGCCCTTGGACTCGTTATGCGCATCAGTCTCGCTTTGTTTGCGCCAGAGCATGCGGCGGCTCGGCGATTCGTCACCGTGGCGGATTTTTTGCCAGCGCAGTTCGCCCATTTGCACACGCGGCTCGTCCGCGCCGAGGTTGGCGATCCACTCGATGGGTTTCAAGGTCACGCCGATGCCGAGCCAGATGCTCATGCCGACAAAAAAGATCACCAGCGGGGCGATCATGAACTTTTTCTTGTTGTCGAGCACCCAGCGCAGCGCCGGGACATAAACGCGAGAGATGCGGTGTGAGACTGGATTTTCCTCCATCGGCAGGAAGCGCTCGCGCGTCATGCGCACCACGGCCAGCACGACGATGACACCGACGACGATGGACATCGGCCAGCCGCTGTAATGCGAACCCGCCAGCGCCCACATGAAAATGGCGTGCGTGGCGAACACGGAGGCGATGCCAATGCTGAGGGCGATCTTCCACACCGTGCGCCGCGACCATTTCACCGGCTGGAACAAGTAGTAGCAGATAAGCGGCACCACGGTGAGCGCGAGGATGACGCTGGCACCGATGGCGAAGGTCTTGGTGAACGCGAGCGGGCGGAACAGCTTGCCCTCTTGATCGGTGAGGAAGAACACCGGGATGAAGGAGACGAGCGTGTTTGAGACGGCGGTGACAATCGCGCCGCCGACCTCCGTCGCGCCTTCATATACCTTTTGGAAGTGGCTCTTCTTCGGATCTCCGGTGGCGATGTGCCGGTAGATGTTCTCCGTCATGATGATGCCCATGTCCGCCACATCGCCGATGGCGATGGCGAGACCGGCGAGCGACATGATGTTCGAGTCCACGCCGAAGGCGAACATGAGGATGAAGCACAGACAGACGGACAGTGGCAGCGTGATGAGCACCGAAGCCGTGCTGCGCAGATGCAGCAGGAAAATGAGGACGACGATGCTGGCCATTAGCGCTTCCTCGCTGAGCGCCTCTTTGAGCGTGTCGATGGTTTCGTTGACGATGTCCGTGCGGTCGTAAAACGGCACCACGCGCACTTTCGAGATGCGACCGTCGGCGAGCGTCTTCTGCGGCAAGCCGGTTTCGAGCTGCTTGAGCTTGGCTTTCAAGCGCTCGACGACGTGCTGCGGGTTTTCGCCGTAGCGCATCAGCGCCACGCCACCCACGGCCTCCACGCCGGCTTTGTCGAGCGAACCTCGGCGGAAATCCGGGCCAAGCGTCACGGTGGCGACATGCTTGATCTGAATCGGCGTGCCTTGTTCCTGACGGATGACGACCTTCTCCAGATCTTCCGTTGATTTGATGAAACCGACGCCACGGATGAAAAACTCGAGGCCGTTTTTCTCCAGCACCTTCGCGCCGACGTCGATGTTGGCCTTCCGCACGGCCTCATACACATCAAACAGCGTCACACGATGCGCGCGCAGCTTGTCGGGATGCACGTCGATCTGATACTGCTTCACGAAGCCGCCGATGCTCGCCACTTCGCTGACGCCTTCGACGGCATTGAGCTGATA
>JAYVIO010000091.1:0-45590 GCA_043770175.1 Verrucomicrobiales bacterium
GACATGCTCGTTCGACTTGATGTACGCCACCTCAGCATCCGCGAGGCTGCGCGGGCGGACATCCTCATTCTATCCGCCTCCGGCAAGCAGCCGCTGCCCGCCCACATCGTCGCGTGGGTCACCACCTGCCTGCAACAGAGCGGGCATGGCGCGCCGGTCCTCACCGCGCTCCACCCGGAGGTGCTGGCGCCGGAGCCGATCTCCCCGCTGTGTGATTTCCTCAGCAACACCGCCGTGCTGTGGCAGACCGACTTTCTGTGCAACGAGGACTTTACCGTCGGGCTGGAGCAGGGCTTGGTGGCGCAACTGCTCCAACGCCGCCGCCATCAGGAAATCGAAACCGATCCCACTGAAGCTGGCCACCCGGAAATTTCCGGCTTCCGCTGGGGCATCAATGATTGATCTGCTGCGCACTCTCGCGCCGATTTTTCACCTGAAGCTCAGTCAGGATGTGTCCGTCGAGGAGCGGTCATTTGGCGGTGCGTGTATGCCAGCCTGATAGTGATGGAAAAGACCTGTTGTTTGGTTAAGCTGCGGACGCAGGGTGCCAACCGCTTCCACCTTCTCCCAACCCTTGCGCCTTGCATGCATCATGAACAACGAAGCCACGCTTCCGACCACCCCGCTGCCGTTTCCCACGGTTACGGAATGGAAGGGCATTGTGGCCGAGTTTCAAAAGCCGTCCTTGGGCCGTGCCGTCTGGCAGTTGGTAAACACTCTGGTGCCTTACGCGGCGCTGTGGTACGGCATTTATCTGGCGTTTAGCGTTTCATGGTGGCTGGTGGTGGGGCTGGCCATGCTGGCGGGAGCGCTGGTGGTGCGGGTGTTCATCATCTTTCATGACTGTGGCCACGGCTCGTTTTTCAAGTCGCGCCTGGCCAATGACATCACCGGTTTCATCACCGGCATGCTGACCTTCACACCCTACTACCAGTGGCGCTGGGAGCACTCCCTGCACCACGCGACCACGGGTGACCTTGACCGGCGTGGCATCGGCGATGTGTGGACGATGACGGTTCAGGAGTATCTCGAATCTTCCCGCTGGAAACGCTTTGCCTACAAACTCGCGCGCAATCCCGTGGTGCTGTTTGTCATCGCGCCGTTTGTGCTCTTCGTGTTCCTGCAGCGCATCCCCAACCGGCGTGGCGACAGCCGGGAGAAGTGGTCCGTCTGGTACATGAACCTGGCGCTGCTGGGCATGGTGTTGGGGCTGTCGTGGATCTTTGGGCCGCTGCATTATCTCATCGTGCAGTCCATCATCACGGGTGTGGCCGGAGTCTGCGGGGTCTGGCTGTTCTACATCCAGCATCAGTTTGAAGACGCCTACTGGGAGCACCATGACGAATGGGATTACACCGCCGCCGCTTTGCAAGGCTCCTCGTTCTACAAGCTGCCGCGTGTGCTCCAATGGTTCTCCGGCAACATCGGCTTCCACCACATCCACCATCTCAGTTCGCGCATTCCGAACTACCATCTGGAGCGCTGCCACAACTCCCACCCCATCTTCCAGCAGGTCAAACCCATCACCATCCGCATCAGCCTCAAATCCCTGGCCTTCCGCCTCTGGGACGAGCAGCACAAGAAGCTCGTGGGTTATCGTCGCATGCGGGAGATCCGCCGTGCCCAGGCGGCACAGCAGCAGGACCGTGCGGCCGGGCCTGACGATGCCACGAAGAAGCGCTGAGGGCTGTGCGCGTTGGAGCGCTTCACATCAGGCTCAGCAGTGCCTCACGCACCTGGGCCTGCCATTTGCCGAGGTAGGCGAGTCGAGCTTGCAGGATTTGGAGATCAGATAAGGCGGTGGCGTCGCTGGCATTGAAGCGTGAGTCGAAGGCGGGCAGCGTTTCCAGCAGCGTGTTGCGCTCAGAGTCGAGCGTGAGACCGAGGGCTTCGAGTTCTTCGCGCAGGCGCATCTCTTCCGGAGCGAGCAGGGCCTTGGCGAGCGCGGAAGTGGCGGACTGCCGGCGTTTGAGGAAGGCGGTGACGCTTTGCAGTGCGGGGCCGAGCTGGCCGAAGAGCGCCATCATCACATCGTCGATGGGAACGGTGCGCCAGGGCACCTGATGCAGGTCAAGCAGGTGCTTGAGACGTTTTTCCGGTGTTTGCAGCGTGTCGTAGGCGGCGTTGATCTCGGCGGCGCGGACGGTGTCACCACCGGGCTGATCGGGGTGGGTCCTGCGGCTGGCTTCGAGCCAGGCCTGCTGCAAGGCTTCGGGATCAAGGGCCGCCACACGCGGCAGGCCGAGGAGGGCGAACGCGTTCGACATCGGCGTCAGGCGGAGAAGCTTTCGCCGCAGGAGCAGGTGACGACGGCGTTGGGGTTTTTCACCTTGAAGCCGCCGCTCTGCATGTCGTCGCTGTAATCCAGCTCGGACCCGGAGACGAACAGGGCGCTCTTCGGGTCGATGACGACGCGCACGTCGCTGGATGTGACCATGATGTCGCGATTGGCCGGGCCATCGACGAGATCCATCTTGTACTGCAGGCCGGAACAGCCGCCGCCGACGACGGCGACGCGCAGCGCACCGTGTTCCGCCCGGCCCTGCTTCTTGAGCAGGCCGAGGAGACGGTTCGCGGCGCCGGGCAGTACCTTGATGAGTTTTTCGTTGCCGATTTTGAAACTGGGAGCAGTGGCGGTCATAGACGGGGAAGGGATAGCGCAGAAAGAGAACCTTGAACATGGAACATTGAACGGCCAGGCGGGCTTTTTTGGCGGCGGCGTTGATTGTGCTTGCCTCGTTTGCCGTTTTTTGAGACGAAGGAGGGAGCAATCTGATTTTCCCCATGAGCGCCACTGAGATACCACCGCTTCCCCTGCAACTCTTCAACCTGAAGGATGGCCTTGTCGCGAGCGACAGCGGCCAGGAGGCCGTGAACAACTACGCCGCCGACTTTCAAGGCCTGCGCCACTTCGGCCTCAAGATCGGCGAATGCCTTGAACTCGGTGCGCCGTGGTGCGGCACGCTGCAGGAGGAAGATTTCACCCTGAACTTCGCCTATTTCGACGCCGGCACCGATCCGCAGGACCCCGGCGCGGGCGCGCTCATCGGCGAGCGCATCCCACTGTTTGAACTGCTCACGCGCGTCAACTCAATGGAGGCATAAACCCATGGCGTAACGGCGCGCGATTTTGAAATGGGTCTGGCGGGCGGTGAAATGGGTCTGGGGCCGCCCGCTTCAAGAGCATGGAATGGGTCTTAGGCTGTCGCAAGGAACTTCCCCATTTTGAGGCGCGACACGCTGGCGGTCCATGTCTCCCCGGCTTGCGCGGTCTGCACGGCGAGCCAGGCGCTCTGCTGTCCGCGTGCGACTCTCACGGTGATTGTCTCCTCATGCTCGTCTGACAGGCGCACGAAACGCACCGTCGCCTTGAGGGCGGTCTGTCCCGTGTTTCGAATCTGGAATTTGGGCGCTGAAACATTCCAACCGCCGAGATTACCCAAGCCCTCGACGTAGCCCACCGCCGAACTCGAAGTCCAAATAAACTGATCGCGCTCCAGTGCGCTTGCCGCCTTCCAACCATCTTCACTGAAAGCCGCCTGCCACTTGAGGAAGGGAGCGCCAGAGTCTTCCACTGCCCCCTCTGCGGCGGTGGTCGCGGCGGCCCACCCGACCAGCGTGTCAACGCTGGCAACGGACACGAAGGAGCCATAATCGAACGCACTGTCATACGTGTCACTGTAATCAATCTCGTCGCACACGCTTGGGGTCTCGCCGGGGCCATAGGCCTCGATGTCGCCCGTGGCATTCCACGTTTGGGTGTAGGAGCCGTTCTGGTAGGTGTTGGTGGTCACGCGACTCGTGATGTAACCAGCGTCAAGAGGGTCCGGCAGCGCATAGAAGCAGGGCCGGGAATGTCCGGTCCGAGCCTGCACCCAAATCTCAACCTTGGCTGTCCGAGGCTTGGCGATGCCGAGCCGGTAGCCCGTGGCACTATGATAAACTGGCAAGCGCGGCGTGACTCGCTCCACGGCGCGCACGACCTCCTTCAGCCCGGCGGTGGTCGCTGGCGCAGTTTGGGGACGCGTTTGGGTGCGTGGGGTCGCGCCAGTCACCACTCGGGGCGCACGTCGGGCCACGTCACCAGCCAGGCGTACCATGAATTCTTTTTGCACAAAATATACCTTCCCCACGTCGAGGCGCTCAGCCACAGGGCCAGGCCTTGCCGCTCCGCCTTTGCCAGCGATGCCGCGAAAGCCAGCGTCGTTCGCGGCGGCGGCATTGAGCGGTGTCCGCGCATTCAGGGCATCCAGCAGCCGGTTGAGGGCTTTGCCGGTCATCAGGCGCACGCCGGAGCCAGGCGCGCTGCGTAGTTGCGGCACCGGCTTCATGAAGGGAGCAGCTCGTGATAGTACCGCCACGTTTCTTTGACGTAATGCGCCTGCGGCGCGGCCCCGGCGATCATGTCGCTGTCCATGTCTTCAAATAGCCAGCCCGAGGGGTAATTGATGCGCGTGGCGAGCAGGCTGCCCCAGAAGCCCGCACGGACCGGCGGCGAGATGCCCGGTGTGCCGGCCAGCCCGACGAGGTTGGTCGGCGGCAGCGCATCCACCAGCACGTAGCCCAGTTCCACGCTCGGGCTCGCCTCGCGCACATTCGCGGGCACATCCTCGTAGATGCCGATGGTCAGCGCGTCGATCTGGAGCACTTCGCTGCTGGAGGTGAAGCGCGCGCTCAGGGGTTTGTCCTCGCTGATGCGGCCTTCATAGTGCGCGGCGACGCGCCACACATTGCCACCCACACGTGAAGGTGTGGCGCTGCGCAGCCAGAAATCCCGGCTGCCGTAGCGGCTCCCGGCGGGAAAGTGCTCTTCATGGATCTCCAGCGCGGTCACGACTTGAGCGCGGAAATCACAGATCCAGTCCACGTCGAGCGTGTCGAAGCCATGCTCCACCGCTTGTGAGGTGGCACCAAGCTGCACCCACAGCCCTGCCGTCAGGGTGGAGAGCACGGCAGCGTTGGCGCGGTCAGTGATGGGCATGGCGCAATGAAGTGACGAATGAGGAATGACGAATGCCCACAGCGCCGGTTGCGGTCAGGATGCCACCGCCAGTGTGTTCAGTTTCGCCTCGATGGCCTTGATGCTCGACGCCAGCGGATGCCCCCCGCCGCCGCTGCGCGCAGCAGTCGCGGCGGCCTCGCGGCGGTCCTGCTGGCGCTTCGCGGTGCCTGGCGAGGGCAGCTTGACCGGCCCGCGCATAGACAGCCCGCCACGCCCAAACGCCGTCGCGGCGGTGCCGTCGCGTTGCTGATCGCGCATGAAGGCATCCAGGCCAGATCCCATCATGCGCGAGGGAATGGGGTTGCTGCGTCGCCCCGACAACGGGCCTTGATCGCGACCGCCCATCATACGCTTGCCCATGCCGGCATCACTGGACGGCGTCCCGCTGGAGGGATCTGTCTGCATGGCCTGCTTTACCGCAAGAGGCAGGATGGCGGGACCAGCGGCACCCTTGGCTTGCTGTTTTGCTTTTTCATCGACCTTCACCCCCGCTGGCGCGGCGCCCTTGATGGCCGCCTTGGCCCCAGGGGCTTCACCGCCTGACAATGGATCGGTTGACCTGGCGGCTGGCGTGCCCAGCACGGCGGCAAGCGCATTGGCCGGTCCATTGAGGGCAGACGGCGGCAGCGTGTCCTTGCCCTTGAAGCCCTGCGGCACGACACCGTTGGGGAACAGTGGATTATAGCCCCTGTCCAGCGGTGACATCGGCAGCGTGCCGCCGGGTAGGTCTTGTGGCTTTGTAACCTCACTCCACTTGTCAGACGCCCTGCCTCGCGCCTTGTCCAGTGAGCCGCCCATGGCTCGCCATGCCCCGCCGGCCTCGGCCGCTTTTTGATCCGCACCAAAGCCCGCGATATCAGCCGCGACACCGTGTTCAGCGGCGCGCTGGTTGAGCTTTGCCGCCCCGCCTTTCCCTAGGCCCATCGGCAGCTCCGCCATCACTTCAGCAAGACCGCCAGAAATGGCGGCGATGAGGGCGTGGCCAGCTTGGGCCATCTTTGCCATCAGCCAGTCCATGGTGGGAGTTAGGGCTGCGAGCAGGTCACTGCCAATGCTAGACACTCCCGCCCACAGCGCGGCGAGCGGCTTCATTAATTGTTCGCCGAACCCTTTGATAGACGCCCACATTGCCTCCCCCATTTTGGCGGCCAGACCGCTGCCATCGCGGGCCTCCGCCACGAAATCACGCACCGCTGACAGCGCTGCGCCCATGTGTTGGCCCATCGCCTGAGCCATGGGGGCGAGTTGGCCCGCGAGGCTGATGGCGTCTTGCAGGATCGGTTTGATGGCGTCATTGAGGGGCTTGCCAAATTCTAAAAATAAATCATTCACAGCATCGCCCAGGGTGGATAGCATGCCTTTGGTGGTGGCGCTCTGCTGCTGCATCATCTGGTAAAATTGGCCGCCGCTCGCCGTCATGTTGCGGAAGGCTTGATCCAACAACGGAAAAGTGATCTTGCCTTCTTCCGCGAGTTTTTTGATCTCGCTTTCCGGCTTGCCGAGGATTTTCGCAAACTCCTTGATGATCGGGATGCCGCGTCCGGTGAGCTGGTTGATGTCTTCGGCGAAGAGCTGGTTTTGCGTGCGCGCCTTGCCGTAAATTTCGGCCAGTTCACCGATGGGCGCGGCCACGCCGCTCGCCACATCGCCGATGCGGCGGAGCGTTTCCGGCACGTCTCGCGCTGCCTCGCCAAACGCCACCAGCATGCGGCCCGCGTTGGCCAGCTCGGGGAACTCAAACGGCGTTTCATTGGCGAGTTTTTTGATGTCGCCCAGGACGGTCTTTGCCAGCATTGCATCGCCCACGAGGGTGGCGAACGCGGTCTGAATGGTTTCCATGTTGGCGGCGGTGTTGATCGCTTTGATGGAGCCAAAGACGCCCGCCAGGCCTGTGCCCAGCACGGCCACCGTGGCGAGTGTGCCGGGATTGAGGAAGCCCAGCATGCTGCCACCTGCGGCACCGCCGGCAGCGGCACCCGCAGCAGGGCCAGAAGGGCCGCCAAAACGCAAGCCTCCCATCACGCCACCGGATTGCGCCCCCATATGTGAGAGGGTTTCCAGCTTCCTGTTGAGGGCATGCGCGCGATCCTCCACCGACTTGAGACCGTCCTTGAAGCGTGCCAAGCCGGGGATCTGCCGCGCAAACATCGCCCCGAGCTGCACGCCACCACCAGCGACGCGGCCCACCCGTGCGATTCGACCAATGCCACCTTCGACCGAACGAAACAACGTCGTGAATATGCCGGCACTTTTGTGGCTGGTCATTGCCGCTGCGGTCATGCCGGCGGCGAACAGGCCCAACCCGCCGCTGCTGCCGCCCTGCTTTCCCAGGCCGCCCACGCTTTGATTCAGCGCGTCCGCATCACTCTTCGCTCCACGCAGGCCGCCTCGCGCCTTTGTCATCGGCCCATCGAAGGCGCCGGCATCCAGCTTCATGAGGTATTCGAGCGTCATCCTCGTTTCCTACTCGCGCTCGGGCTTCTGCTCGTCCTCCTGTTCGGGACTTGCTGGCTCATCCCAGCACTCGGCGCCCAGGCGTGCCCAGCTCGCTTTCCCAGGTCAGGATGCCGCCGACGTCATCGGGCTGCGCGGCGATGGCGGCCGGACCGGCGGCGAGTTTCAAATCGCCCGCCGTGATCGCGGCGAGGATTTTACGAAAGGAATCGGCACGGCCCTTCCAGGGGTTGTCACTGTCAGGCGTGGAGCGTCGGCGATAGCACAGCTCGCAGGCAAAGGCGATGGCGGCACGCTTGATGATCTTCGGCAGCGGGTCGAGCGTCAGCGGCACGGTGAAGCGGCCTTCCAGCAGCGCGTCCACATCATCTGCCGCGCTGGTCTGCACCTGCGCCCACGCATCGACCACGCCGTCATTGTCATCGTCCAGCGCCTGCACGAGGAACTGCGGCGGGATCTGGCCGTTGAGGTCGGCGAGTTCGAGGTAGGGCATGTGAAATGATGAATGCCAAATTTAGACGCCTGGCCTCGGCGTACGCACGTTCGGCGGCTCTGGCAGGTGAAAGCGCGGCGCTGTGTCTTCCGGCGCGCTGGCGGCCAACGGGAAGCTCTGCGCGAGGGCGATGGCCGGATGGGTGGAATCCAGACGAGGGGACTCGGAGACTGGGAGACTTTGAGATTCAGCAGGCTCGTCCTCGTTTTCGTTCTCGTTCTTGCTCTTGGGTGTCTCACACACGACGAGCGTCTCGATCACGACGAGGGGCGCATCGTTAGCAGGAGGGGTCTCATCTTGATCCCCTGTTTGAACGAGGGGATCAGGATGATCCCCCTCCTTGGAAAGAGGTGCCGCCGAAGGCAAAACCCCCAAAGCCTTCGGCGGCGTTTCGACTGGTGGCGTCGAATCACCCGTCGAAAGTTGGATGGGCGGCGCGCTGTCGATGACGTCGGCCTTGGCGGCAGTCTTCGCGGCGGCTTTCGCTGCGGCCTTGGCGGCAGCGGCTTGTTTCTGTGCGGCAGATTTTCCCATGGTGTGATGCGGGGTTAAAAGTTGGGGCCGCGCCGTCTTGCGACTGAGCACGGCCCCTCAAGCGATGAACGCGGATTGGTGTTACAGCGCGGCGTCCGCGCCGGTGCTGCCGATGGCGAGCTGCGGCGCGCCGAAGCCCACTTCACCACGGGCGTAGGCCTGGTAGTTGAAGACGTGCTTCTTGAACGCATCCTCGTGCGTGTTCGGGTTGTCCTGCGCGTAGAAGCGGGTTTTGACCTCCTCCTGATAGATGAAGGCGCGGATCGGGAAGGTGGTGTCCAGCACGAACCAGTTGTTCTCGCGGGCGCTGGTGTTCAGGTAGGGGAAGACGACGAGGTCGGCGCTGCCCTTGTAGATGTTCGTCACGGCGGCACCGGCGGTGTTGCTGCCGGCCACCTGCATGATCAGCTCCGCATTGAGGATGCGCTTCCAGGTCGGCTCCCATTTGGTGGAGCAGACCACCGTCATGGACGCGCCCAGGCTGAGCGGATCACCGTTGATGTCGAGGATGTTGGCGCTGAGCTGCCGCGCCTTTTCCCAGCTCCCGACTGACGGCTTTTCCGTCATCAGATTCGTGAACGTGCCGGCGTCCACGACACCGGGGATGTGCGGCTTGTCAGCGGCGAAGAAGTTCGCGCCGGTGTAGTCCAGCGTGCTGAAGCCACTGGTCATCACCTGCGCCAGCGTCACATCCGGCGCGCGGCGCGCGGCCATGCCCAGCATCTTGAACATGTTGGTGTAGCGGCCGATGTCGTCGCGCTCCACGTCCGCCTGACGCACCTGCACGCTGGATTCCCATTCATCATTGGCGATGCGGTGTTGGAACGATTGCAGGTTTTGCAGCACGATTTGATCACGGAAGCGGCGCATCTTCGGCAGCGCCACGAGCTGCTCATAGACGTTGATGGCGTTCTTGCTCGTCTCGTACTGCGCGAGGCGGTCCCAGAACGGCTTGGGGGCGGCGTCGAAGGCTTCGAAGGTGGTGACCTTCCAGTCTTCGCGGAGACGGTCGAGATTGGCGCGGGTGAGTTCCATAGTGTGTGAGAGCGGGAGAGTTGTGGGTTGGAAATTAAGCGGCGGGAGCGACGACTCCGAGAGTCACAAGCGCGGCATGCAAGGCGCGGACATCGTCGCCGATTTTTTCGCCCTCGACTTTGACGGCGGCGAGATCAGCGGCGGCGGCCATGGTGCCGTTGGTGCTGGCCAGGGTGACGCTCACCGGCGCGCGTTGCGCCGATTCCGGCAGGATCAGCACCCAGACAAAACCGGTACCACCTTCGAGGCCGACGAGCAGGCCGGCGAAGCGGTCCGCGTCAGTGCCGGCTGGCAGTCCGACGGTGTGATCATCGACCACGCGGCAGGGCTTGTACAGATGGGCGGCGGTCAGGTTGCCATCCTGCTTCAAGCGCCAGACGCCAGCTTCCGGGCGCGCTTTGAGATCGCCCTTGGCGCCGAGGCTGTTGTCCAGCGTCTCATTCATGACGCCAATGACGCGCGCCGTGGCGGGCATCGCCGGATCGGCGAACTGGCACTGGCTCAGCGCCGGGTCATACGCGACCATGCAGCCGGCATAGAGCTTGACCGCCGCCTTGACAGGCAGGCCCGGCGTGGTGGTGTCGTTGTTGTGCTGTGGGAACAGCGCGGCGGAAGGGGCGAGCTTCAGAGAGTTGTGAGCGCCTGCTTGGGATGCCATAAGTCAGAGAGGAAGTTGACGTGGTTGACAGTGGTTGGCGATGGCTCAGCGCTTCGCGTGTTTGGCACGCATGTCGGCGGTGACGCCGGTGAGTTCGGAGACGGCCTCCACGGCGGCGCTGGTGGCGGGCGTGGTGGTGAGCATCAGCGCTTCCAGGTTGGGCGTGCGCTTGTCCATCGGCACAGTGACGGGGAGCTGCGCGCAGAGCGTTTTGAGATCGGCCAGGTTCATCGTCTTGGCCATGTCGGGCACCTGCTTGCCATCGCGGATCGCGGCGGCGATCACGCTGCCGCGCTCGCTGTTCTCATACTGCGTGCTGAGCGCCTTGAGGGTGTCGCCCTGCTCTTTGAGTTGAGCGGAGAGCGCTTTGAGATCGGGGTCGCCTTCGACTTTCGCCGTGGCGGAAAGGGTCTTGAGCTTGTCGTGCTCAAGCTTCAGCGTGGAGAGCTGCTTCTCAGCCTCCACACTTGCGCCGAGCTTGCTGGTCAGGCCGGAAAGAATTTCTTCCGCCGTGGCGGTGTCAGGCAGGCCAAGGGCTTTGGCGAGGGCGGATTGAAAGGCTTTGGGGTCCATGGGTGAAGCAGAGTTGTCTTGGGATGAGGCCTCATGCTGCACTGCGGGCGCGGCGCTGAGAAAGACGAGGCCGGGAGTTGCGCCGTGGCGGCACAGCGCCACCGAATGCAAACCGATGACCTCGTTGCGGGCGTTCACCTTCACCACGGGTGAGAGATCGCCATAGTGGCCGCCGGCGGCGAAGCTCCTGCCTTCTGCCGTCCAGCTCGTCATGCAGAGGTAGATGCCCTCGCCTGCCACGAGTTGCAGCGTGCCGTAGCCGGAGATCTTCACCGGCTCCCCCGCGTAGGTGGGCGAGCCTGGCACGCTGTTGTGCTCGAAGTCCAGCGCGATGCGGTCCCAGTTCTGCGCGGCGTTGTACGCGGGCAGCTCCTGCATCGTGGTGGCATTGCACACCACCTGGCCCTTGGTCGTGGCGTGATCGCCCCAGTCCAGCACCAGGATGCGTGCCGGCAAACCCGCCGCGCCTTTGGCTGGATCAAACTGCGGCGCATTGGCGCGTAGAGCGATGAGTTCGAGCGGTGGCATGCCGTGTTGCTACTCGTCCGCGCCGGCATGCGCGTGCGCGGCCTCGGAAGTTGCGGACGTTCAGCCGCCGGCCTTGCCGATCAGCACATCCACCACGTCCCTGATCTCGCTCTGCGCATGGCCGGTGAGCTGGTCCTCGACCACCGGGAAAAAGGGCCGCGCGGGAAGGCCACGCTTTGAGCTGCCGAGCTGATGCGCCGCGCCATAGGCCACCGGCGTGCCCACCTTGGCCGCGCCGCCGCCCAGGAGCTGGGTGTGAATCGATTGCCGGAGATTGCCGCTCTTGATCAGCAGTGGATTGGCCGCCTTGCTCTTCTTGCGCGCCGGCCAGCTCGTCGGCCGCAAGGATGGCTCGTCAAACGCCCGCACCGCGAGCGACTCCACCACCGTCGCCATGCCCTGCACGATGCGCTGTTTCAGCTTGTCATCCGCCAGCGCATGCAGCGCGGGTGTGATCTCATCCAGCTTGAGGGTGAAGGCGATGGCGTCGGGCATGGGCCAATGACAATGCAAAATGACGAATGCCGAATGGCGGCACGCTAGTTGGCGGCCCGTCCTTGGCTACTGTGCGGCCATGATGGCCCAGATCTCGTGATAGGCCGGCAGCTTGTGCGACTGGTCAGCGCGGCGGCCGACTTCGGCTTTGAAGTTGCTGTAGTCGATGCCGGAGCCGAGCGTTTGAATGATGGCGTCTTTGGCAGCACGGCTCACCAGCATGCGCCACGGGTAGTCACTGCCAGGCCATGATTCCTCGATCTTCAGCTTGGAACGCAGGCCGCAAACGCGCTTGAGATTTTCGAGATCCCGCTTCGCACGAGCGCGGATGTGCCAGTGGTCGTCTTTCTGGACGATGGAGTAGAAGCCATGAACGGTGAAGAGCCACATGGAATCAGGCGCGGTGCGTGGTGATGAATTGTTGCAGCGCAAGCAGCGCATCCACATGCGCCAGGGGTTCCGCTTTTCTGTCGGCGGTTGGCGCTGGATCAGCGTTGCACCAAACCGCGTGCCGCGCAGCCAGTTCCGCCAGCACGGCGTTGCGATGGCCATAACCCGTGGTGTCGGGGACTGGTGTGCTCATCAGCTCATCAGCGGCAGCCACATCACGCGCATCGAGCGGGGCGATGTGAACACACCCGGCATGCAGAAAAACGGTTTTGCTGTCGATGTCGGCGGCATCGTGCCAGCCGTCAAAGCGCACGAGGCAGCCGTTCATGGGGGTGAATGTGACGTTGAGTATCTTCATGGTTGGTATGAGCGCAGATGTTTGAGCGGCACCTTCCACCCGGTGGCATCGCTGCCGGCGTCCATGTCAATTTTCACCTGCTGCACATCGCCAGCGTAGTGAAACGGCACCTTCGCGGCGGCAAAGGTAAACTCGTTTTCGTTGTCGGTCAAAAAGCCGCAGCCGCCCGAGCCAGGACGGCCCTCCATCAAGTAGGTGCCGAGCACGCGGCTGTGTGGCACGGCCTGGATGGTGCCTTCGCGGGTGTGGTGGTAGGCCGAGGTGACCTTGAACGGGCTGGAGCTTTCACAGAGGCCGCGCGGCA
Source organism: Verrucomicrobiales bacterium (assembly GCA_043770175.1). GTDB lineage: Bacteria > Verrucomicrobiota > Verrucomicrobiia > Verrucomicrobiales > Verrucomicrobiaceae > Prosthecobacter. The sequence continues at coordinate 12,825 of JAYVIO010000091.1, forward strand.
TGTGTCCGTCCTGCCCAGGATGCAGGCCGTGGGTGTTCATCACGGCTTTCTGTTCGGTGCGCACCAACCGCATGGCCCGCATGGCGCGGTCATTGTGGCGCATGTCGCTGTGGGACAGAAGCTCCTGCACCAAGGCGTGATGGATGGTGAAGGCGGCGTCCACCTTGTCCGCGCCAAGCGTGCCCTCCATCGCCTTGAGCGCTGCTGCGGCCTTTTTGGGACCGTGCTTCCAATACACATCCTTGGCCGGCACATCCATCTGGCGTGCCACCCAGGCCTTCTTCGCCATCGCATCCTCGCTCCATGAGCTGCCGCCCTGGCTGGCCTTCCAGCGTGTCACGGCGTTGATGTCGCCACCATTCGCGGTGATGTGGTCGCGCAAGCGTTCCACCAGCGATTCATTTTTCAGCGGCTTCGCTGTCGGCGGCGGCTTCGGCACGAACAGGCTCACATTCGGCACCAACAGCGCCTTCTTTTGATCGGCCATCATGGCCGCGGCCTCAATGTCGGTGAGTTGTGCCAGGTAATGCTGTGCCATCGGCGCATCGCCGCTCTTGCCCTTGGCGAGTTTTTCCAACGCGGGCTTGTGCTTCAGCGCAGCGGCCACCGTGGTCTTGTTGTAGGCGAACCCGCCCACGGTGCTGTGATGGTTGAGCGTCTTGGCCGCGCCGAGCACATCGTTCCAATACTTGTCGGCGGGGGAGCTGTGCAGCGCGGCCTGCGCGGTGCGGCGCAGATCGTCCCACGCCTTGCCGTTTTCATCGAACACCTCCACCGCGCCCACGGCCTGCTTCAGCTCTTTCGGCAGATCCGCGCTGATGCCCGCCTTGCGCAGCCCCAGGATGTGCGCGCACAGCCGCTCTGTGTAGCCATCACGCCAGCCGTCGTGCTGCATGTCCAGCGCCTTGGTGGCGAGGTCGGACAAATGCCGCCAGCGCTGCTCAAGCATCGTTTTGACTTCCGCCGGGGCATTGAGGCCGGCGATGCTGGTCGCCTCGATCCGCGCGGCGATGTCGGTCAGCTTGAGCCTGCCGAACACCTCGGCGGTTTGCGCGTTCTTCGCCGCATCGCGCAGCGACCACAGCTCGTCGGGGAACTCATGCCACTCATCACCCTTGGCCGCGCCCATCGCGCGAAAACGCAGGCTGCCGCCGTTGTCGATGCGCCAGGGCGCACCGGCGGCGTCAATGAGCACGTTGTCTTTGGCCAGGCCGATGACGTCCCAGTTTCCCAGCAGCACATCAGCGTGGAAGTGCTCCCCCAGCCGCGCCATCACGGCCTCGCGTTGCGCCGGGGTCGCCTTGGCGAGATACGCCGCCAGCGTGTCGCCTTCAATGAACCGCGCCAGCTTCACCGGACCGCCGGCTGCTTCATAGAGCCGCACTTCCGGCACATGCGCGCCCAGGCTGCGGTAGATCTCGTCCGCCAGCACCTCTTCCCGCAGATGCCCGGCAGATGCGCCACGCTTCAGCACGAAGCGCGTCCCGGCTGCGTCTTCCACCAGCAGCGCGCCGGTGCTGCCGCCGAGTTTCTTAATGGTTTTAAGACCGTCAACACTCGCCGGGAACGCGAGCTTGGCGGCAGTCGCCACCGGCTGCGCGATGACCGCCCCCGCTTTCTTCACCCGGAGCTTCTTCGGTCCCAGGCCGAGCCATTGCGCGACGCTGAGCTTTGGTGTGATCGCGGTTTGATTGGCCCAGGCCTCAAAGGCCGCCAGCACTTCCGGCTCATCGCCATAGCGTTTGGCGATGGCCTTCCAGTCATGCTTCACGGTGCCGGGCTTGCTCCATGGCGCATCCGCCCAGGTTGGAGTGCGGTTCAGCGGGATGCCGCCGGGCAGCCGTTGATTTTTATCAATGATGGTCGCTTCCTTGGCGGTGAACCGTTCCGGCGCAGCGAGCTGTGTTGGCAGCAGGCGCGCATCTTTCGCGGCGGCGTCGCTGAGCTTGCCGCGCTGCATGAGAGTGTCGGCCGCCTTGCCAGTGAGCGGCACCACCAGACAGCGGCAGCCCCAGTCCCACGGCGGGAAGATGCGCTGCCAGATCTCGTGCCCCGCTGGAAAAATCTTCCCGTTCAGCGCGGCGTGACTGGGCCGCACGTTACCGTCGCCATGCGTCTTGTACTGCCACCACGGAAACACGTCCACCTGCTGCATCAGGTTGCGATAGCGGCTCGCGGCATAACCACGAAAGACATGCGTGCGCAGCAGCAGCTCCGCGCGGCGCTGGCCGGCCTTGCCGCCGAGATCCTCCGCCAGCTCTGCGGCGATCTCCTTCTTCGCCTTGGCCCAGGTGAGATCACCGGCCGGCACGGCCTGGATGAGATCCCGCGTCTTCGCGAGCTGGTCAAAGCTGTCGATCCCCGTCACACAAAACGCATACGCGCGCAACTCCGGCAGCAGCGCGTCCATGACCTCACGCGACACCAGCGGCAGCGAAGCGATGCGCTTGACGGCGGCGGCGTGAGGGAGAGGGCTGAAGATGAAAGGCATGGTGGAGTTGGAAGCGGCTTAGTGCTTGGCCAGTGCATGGTTCTCACCCCTTGGGGAAACAGGGGCGCGTTTCACCATCAGCGGTTTGCCTTGAGCCTGGCCGGGGAGAAAGGCGGTCATGCTTTCTTCCTTCTCGTTTTGCTCACAATCACACATGCCGTCTTCACAGGCATCGCCGCAAGCATCACACATGTTGCCCCAGCCGTTGCAGATGAAGCAGGTGATGGCATGACCGTCGCCATTGGTCGATTTGCCGGTGCCTTTGCAGTTTTCGCAGTTCATAATGCTGGTGGTTGGGGGCATCACATGCCGTTGGCATAGCGTTCCTTGCGGTCGGCGGTCCAGAAGCCGGGGTCGTCGGCAGTCTCTTCAATGTGCCGCAGCAGATCGCTGATGTTGATGGTGGTGCTGTGCGGCGCGCCCTGCGCGCCCATGACGAAGCCTCCTTTGATGAGCTTGAACATGACCTCGGCACTCAGGCCGAGCGGCAGCTTTTCCGCCTCGCTGACGCGCAGCCAGGCGTCCTTCACGCGCGCGACTGGCGTGTAGCTGCCGTCGCGGTTGTCGATCATGTCCGCGACGATGATCGCGGGCACCTTGCGCTTGTCGAGCGGGATGACTTTGCCGATGACGCCAGGAGCGACGTTGGCAGCCCATACCGGGCGCGGGAATGTGTCTTCGGATGGGGATGGCATGGCGGGTGAGGTTAGGTCTGCTTGTGGTTGTGTTCGATGCGGGAGAGCAGTTTGCGCATGGCTTCCAGCTTCATCGGCATGCGCAGAAAATTCGGGCAGCTCAGCAGGCGGTTGAGGGTTTTCAGCTCGTCGCGGATGTCCATCAGCAATGCTGAGTGAACATTCGGTGACCGGTGTGTTTTGCCTCCGGTGGCGTTCTTCACGCCTTCGGGCAGGTTCCAGTTGATGTCGCGATGTCTGGGCATGGTGAGGCGATTCAAAAGGGGATGTTGTCGCGTGGAACGCTGGCGAGCGGCGGACGGGGCTTGAGAATGTAGTCGCGGGATTTGGCGGGCGGCGGCGGTGAGCCGTTGAGCGGGAGACTTGGCGGCCTTGTGGCTTTGAGACCGGGAGTTTCGTCGGCTGAAGGCCTCGCGCCCTGGCCCCGCTCTTTCTTCCGCCGGTTCGCCGCGCTGCCGAGGCCGAGCTTCCGCCGCGCGTTGTTGACGATGGTGTCATGGAGCTGCTTGAGCTGAACCTCGCCCAGCAGTCGGAGGTCGGTCTCGCCTTTGAACTTCGACTTGGCGATGTGGATGCGATAGCCTTCACCGAAGCCGGCCTTGCTCATCCAATGGTACATGTCACGCACATACTCACAGCCGGGCGCGCGCTGGCATGCCGGGCCTTCAATGACATCGCAGGTGTGCTGCGTGGCGCGGGACTGGTAGCCGGGGCCGGCGAGCGCTTCGAAGTGCTGGAGCACGAGCTTGTACTCGTCCTGAATCATGTCCTTGAACGAGCACACGCGCTGCGTCGCTAGCGCCACCTGCTGATGCCGCCAGAACTCATTCTGCGCGCTCTTGCTGGCGCTCTGCATGTCCGGCGGCATCACCAACGCGCCGAGGCTCCGCTGCCGCGCCACGGCGGCGCTGGCGGCGATGCCGAGCTGGGTAAGCTGGGATGGGGACATGCTCATGGGTTACTCGGTGCGGTAGATGTCGAAGCCGCCATCGACCTTGCGGGTGGTGAAGGCGCGGTCGCAGTGCAGGCGGCGCACGTTATGCACCACGGCATCCATCTTGACCTTGCCGACGCCCTCACCACGCCAGCGCAGCACCTGGCCGATGTGCAGGCGCTCCACGTTCTGGCGCAGCATGGATTTGATGCCGCGCCCGCCCTTGTGGCAGGCCGGCGGCGCGGCTTGTTCGATGGTGAACTCGGCGGTCATGGCTTGTTTTTCCTGGCCTTGGCCTTCTTCGTCGGCTCGTTGATGCCGGCGGAGATGGCGAGGTTGATGATGTCTGACCAGCTCAGCGAAAACCATTGGCCGGTTTTGCGGCTGCAAACGATGGGATTGCCAGCCATGCTGGTGGCGAGATCGTATTTCACGCCGTCATTTTCTGACTCTGCTTCGCCGCAATGGACGCGAAGCATCAGCGCCTTTGGATCATGGATGGTGCCGGTGGTTTCCATGATTCAGACAGGCAGGCGGTGAAATAGCGGGGCGAGTTTGCGGTGAATCTCGCCATTGCGCGCACGCACGGCGGCGAGACGAGCCTCGGCGACACCCAGATCGGAGCGCAGCCGGCCAACTTTTCTTGCGGCGTCGAAGACCTCGCGGTTGCTGTAGCTCGCATCATCGATCAGTTGCTCCATCTCGGTGTACTCAGCCTCACTGAGAGACTGCATTGATCCTGCGTTGCCACAGTCGCCCCAGGCGTTGTCAATGGCTTCCTGCACGGCAGGAATCGGCGGGGCAGGTTTGCGGACGGCTGGTTTTTTCGGGGGTGTTTTCATGGTGGTGGAGTGGTGGAATCAGCGGCGTTTCTTTTCTTGGGCGATGGCGTTGAAAAAGGTGTCGAGGCTGGCGTCCTGGCCTTTGCCGACCTCGCGCTTGAAGCGGGCGGTGGCGCGGTCGATGAACTTGAGGTTGCCGAAGCCGCGCGCTTCTTCCTTGAGTCGCGCGGCGGCCTTCTTGAGGTCGCCAGCGCTCAGGCCGGTGTCGCGGCGTTCGAGGAAGCCCATGACGTCTTCCATGCTCAGGACGAGCACGATGCGTTCAGCCAGGCGATTGCCGACGAGCTGCTTCACCTCCGCCCACGCGGCCTTGCTGCCGGCCACGCGATCCCACAGCACCGGGATGGCGGTGGCGACGATGATGACCGGCGTGAGATTGATCAGCGTCTTGAGCGTGTTGAGTCCCTGCGGGCACAGGTGGTGCGCTTCTTCGATCACCAGGCAGCGGCGCTGGCCTTGGAGTTTGAGCATGACCTCGTTGAGGAGCATGTCGCGGCGCACCGGCAGGCCGCGCATGCCCAGCGCGATGCCGATGGCGTGCAGCAGCGGCCCGGCGGTGCCTTTGGGGCCGCGCCATGCATCGCTGGCCTCCACCACGGCCATGAGGCCGCCGTAGGGCTTTGATTGCATCACCTTGATGGCGGTGGTCTTGCCCATGCCGGTGTCGCCGAGGATGAGGATGAAGCGGGCATTGCCCTTCTCATTGCGCGTTTCGAGGTAGGAGCGGCAAAGTTCCACCGGCGCGCTGAGGCTTTCGATCAGCCCGTCATCACCGCCCTGCTCATCATGCTGGATCTGGTTCCATACATGCTGGTATTTTTCAAACCAGCTCTCCGCATCAAGCTGGTCAAGGTTGCCGCTGATGATCTTGCCGTAGGTTTTGTCGCTGCCAAGCTCAGGGTAAAGCCGCAGCAGCGGGGCTTTCTGCATGCCGAGATCGGCGCGGTAGGTTTCGATGTTCTTCGCCACGGCGCGCAACTGGCTCGCGGTGTCTGTTTCAGGAGTGGGTGATGTTGGATTCATGATTGTCTGGATGGTTAGGAGTGACTGTCTGGGTTCTTCATGGGGAGCGGTGTCGTGCAAGCGGCACCGCTCTTTGTGTGAAGGGTTAAGGGTTAGGATTCAGGGGTTGAGTCTTGCGGGGGGGGGTGACGCCTTGGATCTGCATGGCGTGGCGGGTGACGAGCGCGTCAATGTCAGCCAGGCAGCGTTCCACGGCCCCGGCGGGCAGGAGCTGGCGCTCAGCACCCCATTGCGCGGCGCGGGTGCGCAGCTCGTGCTTGAGGTTGCTGATGCGCACGAGCGATTTGGCGGCCGGAGTGATTGCGGGCGCCTTGCTCTCCCATGTCGGCAGCTCGCGGCCATCGGTGAGTTCACCGCGCGCCCACTGTTCCAGGCGGGCGCGCATGGCCGCCAGCACCTGGCCTTCGGAGCGCTCCACACAGGCGATCTTGCGGAACGGCGGCAGCGTCGCCAGAAACGTGTCCGTGTCTGGCACGGGTTTGATGAGCACCTTCGTGAGCGCTATGGCGAGCCATGCTGCCACGCGGTCCGCGAGCGCGTCGGTGGGTGTGCCGAAGTAGCCCGGCTCCGGCGGCACGAACACTGTTTGAGGAATGGCGCTCACGACACACCTCCTGGCAACAGGTCAAGCTGCGTGGTGGAGCCTTTGACACGAGCGTCGAACATCTCCCATTCGCTGCCAACCCAGCGCTCCCACGGCACCGGCACTTCCTTGCCGAGTTCAAACAGCAGGACTTGATCTTCGGCGACATGCAGGCCTTTGGCGGCGGCACGCTTCAGCGCGGCATGCGCACAGCTCGTGGCGCTGGCGGTTTCCCGGCCTTTGCCGACGACCATCGTGGAGGCAAGATAGGTGTTCGCGGCGCCACACTTCACGCGCACCATGATGGAATTTGGCTGGCTCATGACTCCGCCTTTCCGTCCGCCTTCGCGGCCTTGTAGTCGAAGCTGGTGTTGCTCTTCTTGATGCCGGCCTTGTCCACCTGTGTGCAGGCGCTGATGAACTTGGCGGCGATCTTGGCCGGCAGGCGCTCGCCGGCGCTGGCGCGGAATTTGACGCCGTTGTCGAAACGGTTCTCCCACTTGGAAGGCGGGTCGAAAAACTTTTTGAGCGCCTTGGGGGCCTCGCCTTCGGACATCTCTTCACCCAGCAGCTCCAACAGTTCCTGATGCTTCTCAGCACCATCGCGGAAGCCGCCGATGATAAGATCGGAGGCGAAGACGATGGGCAGCTTGTGGCGCGTACCCGGCAGCAGCATGCGGCGGCCCTCACGGCTGTCATCCTTGAGCGGCTCATGCAGCTCAGGATGCGCCAGGGAGTAGGCTTCAAGACGGGCTTCGATGTCTTTTTTCTCGGCGACGAGACGGGCGATCTCCGCATTGATGTCGGCAACGCGGTCGGTGAGCGCCGGAATTTCCGGCGCGGTGGGGAGCATGACTTCAGTCTTCTTCATGGGTTGGAGTGGTGGAGTGTTGAGCGGTGGGGTTAGGAGCCGAGACGGCCTTCAAGAATCGCGATGCGTTTCGCGATGGCGGCGCGCGCCTTGAAGGCGGGATGGCGCCCTTCACGCAGGCGCACGAGCCGCGTGCGCAGCGGGCGCTGTTCCGCTTGCAGCGCGGCGGCGATGCTCTTCAGCTCTTTGCGGGCGCTGCGGTAGATGCGCGCATTTTCACGCTTCATCATGGCATCCAGCTTGTTGATCTCGCGGCGCAAGCCGGCCTCTTCTTGGTTGATGTCGCTTTCGACTTTGGCGAGGTTTTTGCAGAGCTGCTTGAGTTCGGCGGCCTGCTCTTTGGACATGTCGGGCGGGGTGGGTGCGGTGTCGTTCATAGGGTTGGGTTGTTTGGGATGAATCAAGCGGCGCGCTGGTGGCGCTGGGCGTGCGTGGCCTCGCGGTAGGTGGTGATTCTGGCGTGCTCGGCGGCCTCGATCTGCAAGCCGAGCGCCATGGCGCGGTCATAAGCGCGGGCGCTGAGGACTTCCGGCGTGGGCAGTCGCGCCTCCAGCCAGTGCAGTCGGGTGTAGAGACGGACGAGGGTCTCACGCATCAAGGCGGCCTCCACCTGAGCTTGCGTCCGATCAGGGTGGCCATGGATCTCGGCGATGCGGTCGGTGAGTTCGAGATTGCGGGCGACGCTCGCCGCCTGCTGCCGGGTTTGGCTGATTTGCTGATGGATGTTCATGGCGGGAGTTTGAGGAATGAGAGAAATCAGAAGCCGTCCCCACCAGCGGGGAGCGGCGCGGCGCTGGCGTCGTTTCGCGGCCCTATGCGGGGCATCGTTTGCGCATCGGAGGGAGCGGCGGGTGTCACGGTGGCGGAAACCGGGACCGGCGCTTCAAAACGAGATTCTGTGCGAAGCGCGGTTGGTGGCATGCGTCCGCTGGCAATGAGTTCGCGTTCCACTTTGACCAGCGCCCAGAACTCGCGCTCGTAGCCGCTGAATTTGGCGACGATGGCCAGGCGTGTGTCGCGGTCGGAGTCCATCCGCCCGAGCGCGAGGGCGAGGACCATGCTGAGACCATCGCTGCGAAGTGCCTCGACTTCGCTGAGCTTGGCTTGGATTTGTGAGAGGGTGGCGGACATAAATAGTGTTGGAGTGATGCGGTGCGGTCATTCCAAGGCGGCTTCGAGTTCCGCGAGGCGGGCCGCTGAGGTGGATGAGCCTTGAGCATGGCGGGTGGTCCCGTGTCCTGAGACACGAGCCGCCTGGCCGATGGGGTGCCCCCGGTCATCGGCGGTGCGCTCCGCGTGTTCTGTCTGCGCGCTGCGGGAGTCGCCGCCACGCTCAAGGAAAGGAGCCGCATCGCCGACCGGCGGCGCGCCGTGGTCGAGGTCTGCCATGGAGGCGAGGACCGGCGGCAATTTGTGCAGCGGATCGCGCGAGCCTTTGCGCACGGTGCGCACCTGGCCGGCGGCGACAACGGTGCTCACGCGCACGCCAGATTGTGAGGCGCGCGTGATGCGGGTTTCGGCACGGTAGGCGGCCTGCGTCTTTTTGCGCTCGCTGAAATCACGCGGGGCATCGCTGAAGTTCGGCGCGAGCGGCGCGAACGGCAGCACGCCCAGCGGCATGCCGAGCGGGAAGCGGCACGGGTTCTGCGCATGCTCGGGATGCAGCGCATTGAAAATGTGGCAGCCCAGATCTGGACGGTGCGGATGGAAACAGGCAAACACGCGCCAGCCGTGCGGCAGCCAGGCCTGCCAGTCCCATTGCGGCGTGAAGCCTTCGGCGGTGAATTGAAACGGGATGTCATGCTCCTTGGCCTTGATGACGACATGCGCGTTGCGCACGGTGGTGGTGACCTTGACGGGCAGGAAGCGCCAGCGTTCGGACGCCGGCAGCTCACGCTTCACCGCGGTGGCGTAGAGTTCGGCGGGGACGACCTTCCTGGCACCGAACATGAAGCGGCGGCGTTTCGCCATCGCGTTGAACTGGTCAAGATTTTCCAGCCCGATGTCCGCCGCCGGCCCGGCCTGGGGGAAGTGGGCGATGGCGCGCTCCAGTCGCTCCGCATCCTTCAAATTTTGCGCGGCAGTGAGGCGCTTGGCGTTCTGCTCATGCTCGCCACGGAAGCGGCCGATGTCGGTGGTCTTGTGCGCGCCGATGTTCTGGCGATGGTTGAAGCTGCCTTCCATCAAGCCTTTGTGGCGCGACTCGAAGCATTGGATCACGCCGATGGGGCCGCCGGCAGAAGTGTCGATGCCACCGAAGCGGAACGACGCGCATTCAGGCGTCTGATACCACTCGCGCTTTTGCGGGATGCCGAACCAGAAGTTGTTGTCCCACGGCCCGCGTTCAATGCGGCAGCGCAGCGGCATGCCGTGCGCGTCGATCAGTTCCAGCAGGAAGTCGGCCTGATCTTCGACCCGGTAGCCGTCGCTGTTCCGGCTGATGGCGCGCAGGCCGAGATAGAACGCGCTGTACACGTCGATGGCTTTCAAAGTCTGCCGGTTCACGCGGGCTTTGCCGTCGTCGTCGAGTTCCACCCAAGGCGTGTTCTCCGATTCATCATCGAACTCCCACACGGCGTTCGCGAAGAGCGGATGACGGGTGCCGTCCGCCAGCTCATAGAAGTTGCCACGCGCACGGGCCGGAGCCACGCGGGCAAAGGCCTTGCTGCCACGGAACAGCAGCTCTTCTTCCGCCGTGAGAACGCAGGCGCGTTGGAACCACTTCGGCCAGGACTCGTCGCCGCCGCTTTCGGCAGCGCGGTCGAAGATGGCCGCGAGCCTTTCGAAGGTTGCCGCCGTGCAGGCGGTGTGGCTCATCAGTTCATCAGCCGCCAGTCTGCGGCTGCGCTTCTTCAGCATGGCATGCTTCAGCGCGTAGATCTCATCCGTCGTCAGCGTGTGCTCATCCTCACGCGGCCCGGTGGCGTAGTGCTTCTTCACCGCTGCCTCGGCATCGCCTGTCTGCTTGAACCTCGCCAGCAGGCGGCACAGCGTGGGGGCGCTCACGCCATAATGCTTGGCCAGGGCGGTCTGTTTCCAACCGGCGGTGGTGAGGAGCTGATGGGCTTCGTGCAGTTGCATGCTGGTAAGCGTGGAGGACATGGCGTCAGAGACCCGCATGGCGGAGCGGGAGAAATGGGTCAGGCGGTGGTAGCGGCGGAGGACTGCAGACTGTGGGACCAGACTTGGAGTCGCGTCCGTCTGCGCATTCGCGGCAAAGCGGGATGGAAATTTGAACTGGCCGCTTGCCGACGTGAACGGATAAGAACCTGTCGTTGACCCAGCCACTCGCCCATTCAGTGCCGCAATCTTCGCAGCCGACTGCGGTGACACTGACTCTGCATTTACCGACCGTGGTGAGATGAGTCATGGCGCGACCTCCCCGGTGGCATGTTCGCGGATCACCACGGGTTGTGCATCCACAGCGGAAACGCGCGGGCGGTGGTCGATGCGGCGGATGACGGCCTTGACGCTCTTGCTGCGCTGAATGACTTCGGCAAATTCGTAATCTGCGGGACGGCCAAACCCGGCAATGTCATACAATGCCTCCCCAGAAAGCGGAGCGCCGACGCGAAGCGTAATCGACAGCCGGAGCCATCCATCTTTGGCCGGATGCGTGCGCTTGGTGACTTTCACTTCGCAGCCTCCTTGGAAAGTGCGACGGTCATGGCGCGGCGGACGTCGTCGGGCCAGGTGGTGACGTTGATGGCGAGGTCTTTGATGACCTCCATGCGGCCGGCGGGATCCACGTCGCTCCACTTGGCCCACATGGTTTTGCCGAAGCTGGCGAGCTTGTTCTTCAGCGTGAGGTAGAGCGCGGGGCTGCCGCCGTCCAGGTCGGAGCGGTCTTTGCCAGCGGTGGCAAAGTAAGACCCCATGGCCTTGAGCGCGCTGCCCAGGCTGTAGGAGCGGCGGTCGTCGTCCTCGCCATCCTGCTCGACGATGCCGTTGAAGATCTTGTCCTCTTCGATCTCACGCCATGATTTGGGGATGATGTTCACCGATTTGGGATCGTCGGGGAAGCCGTGATGCGCGAGCTTGGCGCTGCGCCAGCACGACCATGGCAGCTCCATGGTGACGTGGTGATCCTGCCACTCCTGCCATTCGGCGGCGTAGTCGGGGTTGTGCGCGAGCCAGTCTTTGACGAGCTGGTCAGCGCGGCTCATGTAATCGCGCTCCAGCTTCACGGCTTGCTGAAGCAAATCGACGCTCAGACCGGACTTCGCGGCTAGGCTTTCGAGAGTGCCGCTAGACCCTTCGTTGCCCGTAAGCCGATTCAATCGGCTTACGGGGTTTTCATCGCCTTTGCGGAGGAATGTTTTATTGCTTTCGCGCCCCGTTTGCGCCGCTTTCGCGGCCATGTGGCGGAGGGCGTAGGCGCGGGCGCTCTTGCTGTAATGGCGGCGCTGCAAGAGCTTCTCACACACCAAGGCCTCGGGGTCGGTGGTGTCGGTGACTTCGCAGGGCAGGCTGTGCATTTGCTCGATGCGCAGCGCGGCCAGAAAGCGATGGCGGCCATCTTCGATCTCGTTGGCCGCGTTGATTTGCAGGGGGTCATGCACGAGGCGCTCCGGCGGCACGCCGCGCTTGAGCTTGTCCGTCCATTCGGTGACGAGCAGTTCGACCAAGGCGCGGTCTTCCGGCGTTTGCGCCACGGCGGCATGGACGCTGAGGGTGAGCTTGGGAATCCACAGGATGGTGCGTTGGAGGGTGGGAGGCTTGGGAGTCATGGAAGAAAAGCTGGCAGTGGTTGACGATGGTTGGCTGTTGTTGGCAGTGGCTTAAGAGCGGGGAGCGCCGGACACGGTGAAGCTGAACTCATGCAGCGGCACGCGGCGGACGAACTCGACGGCGCTGCCCGTCCAGCGGTATTCATGCACCCAGACCTGGCCTGGCGGGGTCAGCATGCCGGCGGTGTCGATCTCGACGAGCTGCGCGCCGGCCGGGAGCTTGGCGATTTCACAGGCGATGCCGGTCTCTTCCAGGTGTGGCGAGTCAAAAACGGCATCATCCGCAGGCTCCTCAAAGTCGCGGGCGCAGGGATCAAACTGCTCGCAAACCCAGTCACCGAACAGGATCAAGACGGCGACGACGAGGCAGATGATCACGGCGATGGCGGCGAGGTCCGAGATGGCGAGGGTGTAGGGCGTGAATTGCATGGTGTTGGCGGGATGAAAATGACTTAACCGACGCAGGCGGTGCGATGGAGGGCGGCGGTGAGGTGCTGGTTGCGGCGCAGGAGCGCGGCGATCTTGGCGGCATCACTGCTGGCGCGTGTCTCATGCGCGGTGAGCTGGGCTTGCTGGTCGATGACGGCGGCGGTCAGCTCGCAGCATTTGGCGGCGAGGAACAGCACGCGGAGGTTGGGGAGTGGTGGGTTCATGGTGTGGAGTGGAGTGGGAGAATCAGCGGCCAGCCTTGGCTTCAAGCAGCGCCAGCAAACCGGCGACGGCATGGCGAAGGAATTCGGCGTGGCTCATGGCGGGGCGGCGCGCTGCTTGTGCTTGCCAGCGGCGCACGTGGTCGGTCAGTGGGATCGTTCTCATGGCTTGACGGTCTGGTTGAGCAGCACGGCGAAGGTGAGTTGATGGCCCTCGGCATCGCGGAGGGCTTGAGCGGCGGCGGCGGCGTGGCCGTTCAGTTCCTCATCCAAGCCACGCGTGATGAGGGCGATGCCCTCGAAAATCTCGGCGCGCTCTTTGGGCGGCAGCGATGGCGCAGCGTCATGCGCCAGCCGCACGAGCGGCAGAATCTTGGCAAGTTTGGCGGCGGCCTTCATCAGTTGGCCCCTCCAGCAAGTTCGGTTTTGAGCAGCTCATAGCCCGCGACCAGGTCTGGGCTTTTGCGCTTCCCGGTTAGGACGTGATGCAGATGTCCGATGGACACCCCAAGCCGCTTGGAAGCGTTGCTTAGGCCCACCGGCCATTTTCGCCCGTGATAAATCGGGATTGCGGATTGTGGTTTTAGTGCCATGGGTTTTCGCGAAAGGTTTCTTTCCTCGTTTTTACCACATGCGTTAAGTCATGCAAACTAAAATTACCGTGCCAGCCAATTTTTCGGAGCGCCTGAGCCTCGCCATCTCGCGGGATGGCCGGACGAAGTCGCAGATTGCCGAGGCGGTCGGGGTCAAGCCGCCTGCGTTAAGCCGCTGGCTGGCGGGTTCATTGCCCGACCACGAAAACGCCCGCGACTTGGCCGCCGCGCTGAACGTGAGCGTGCAGTGGTTGCTTAACGGTGATGATAATCGCGGCTCGTCCATGCGCGAGGAAGGCCGTTATCGCGGCACGCCACGCGGCCGGCAAACTGGGACGGGCAGCAGCGCGAGCGATCTGCTGCATGCATGCAGCGTGATGCTTGGCAGCCTGGCGCACACCGACACGAGTGAGGCGTTTGGCTATGGTGTGCAGGGCTTCGAAGAAATATGGGAGCGCTACAAAACCGCCAAGCAACACGAGCTGGAGTAGCCGCGCGAAGACCATCAATCAATCAACCCACACTCCACATGCCCATCCCGACTAAAATTGCCGAACGTCTCAGCCTGACATTGAAGCGCTTTCAACCCATCCTCGCTGCCGCCAAAGATCGCGACGTTGGTGAGGCCGACACCAGCACCATCGTAAAGGACATCCTCACGGATCTGTTTGGGTACGACAAGTATACCGAGATCACCGCCGAGTACATGATCAAAAGTACGTACTGCGACCTGGCGCTCAAACTGGACGGGAAGCTACGCATGCTGATTGAGGTCAAGGCCGTTGGCATCGAACTCAAGGAGCCGCAGTCCAAGCAGGCGGTGGATTATGCCGCCAACCAAGGGGTGGAGTGGGTGGTGCTCACCAATGGCCTTATCTGGCGCATTTACCGCGTGATTTTCGCGCAGCCCATCAGCCAGGATTTGGTGATGGAGTTCAACCTGTGCCAGCTCAACCCGCGCAGCGAGGCGCATCTGGAATGCCTGCACCTGCTCACCCGCGAAGGCCAGGGCAAGGCGCTGCTGGATGACTACCACGTGCAACGGCAGGCCATGAGCCGCTTCTTTCTCGGCGCCATGCTCTTGAGTGATCCAATCATCGAGGTGGTCCGCCGCGAACTGCGCAAGGTCTCGCCAGGTGTAAGGTTTGAAATGCAGGAGATTCGTGAGGCGCTCACACACGAGGTCATCAAGCGGGAAGTGTTGGAGGGTGACAAGGCCACAGAAGCGCGTCGGAAAATTGCCCGTGCGCAAGCGAAGGCGTCCGCCCCCGCCAAACCCAAGGACAACGGGGCCTGCGAGCCGGAGCCAAGCGCCGAACCCGCTGCCGCGCTATGAAGACTCTCACGACATTCATCATGCTGCTGATGCTGGGCATCGGTGCGCAGGCCCACCTTGGCGAGACGCCCCAACAATGCGTGGCGAGGTATGGCAATCCCACCGGGATGGATGAGAAGCAGACAACCTTCTTCTTTACCAAAGAGGGCGTGAATGTGCATGCCACATTTGACGGCGGAAAGTGCGTGAAGCTCATCCTGAGCAAGCAGGCAATGGGCGGTCTTCTGCGCCGCGATTTCGACGATCACGAAGTACGCATGCTTCTGGCAGCGAACAGCGCTGGGCAAACTTGGGAAAAAAGTAGCGGATTTGTTGATGACGAGTGGGTGACAGAGAAGCGCGATCTATGCGCCACTCATGAAGGTGTGACGAGACGCCTCGTCATTATGACCCAGGAACAGAGTCTCAAAGAGTGGGCGGATCAGCAACGTGCGATAGAGGCGGACCGTGCCGCGAAAGAGGCTAAGACCGCTGCCGAGCGATCAAAACTCAAAGGGTTCTAACATGAAGCCGCTTCTCATCACCCTGGCCCTGGCCACTGCCGCCATGGGCGGGGTGGCGCTGGTGGCGAAGCGCAAAGCCATCGGTCCCTGCGAGCCATACGCGGCGGTGTGCCGCCATTGCAGCGACTGTTCCGCCTGCAAGCACTGCGCCGGCCTGGGCGGGAAGTGCAGCGTGTGTTTCAAGAAGTAAATCAAGCTCAACTCCACTCCTCCCAACCCAAGCATCCCCATGAAGATCAAGATATTCAGTTTTGAAATTGAAGACAGTGAAGGCTACACGCTGGAGGATTTCTTCCAAGGCTTCGACGGCGAGACCATTTTTGACACCGATCACATCGTCGGAGTGAAGCAGCTGGGGCACTACTGGGCCGGCATCCTCCTTTCGATCAAAGATCAAAAAGCGTTTTGTCGCATCAAGCGGCACAAGTCGCAGTTCACGCTGGCCCCTGAAAAACTCGGCGATGACCGCATCGCGGACTTCAACTATTTCATCATCAACCCCAAGACCAACCGTGGCCTGTATCAATGGTACCACCAGTCCGGCAGCGTTTCGTCCTTCTGCTCGTTTCTGAAGGTGTTTTACAACAGCCTCCGCGACAAGACGCGCGACATCTGCCTGGAAAAAATCGAGGAAGAGAAGGATAAAACCCAAGAAAAGAAGCGGTTCCGCAAGTCGCTGCATCTCACCATCCTGTGCCGAGCCGACTCTCTGGAGAAACGCATCAAATCGTTGGAAAGCGTGCAAAACCTTGAAGTGGCATACGCGACTTATGACCCGGTGGAGGGCGACCCGCTGGCCCCGTTCCAACCCTACGTCAAAAGGCGCGCAGAGCGGGTCTCATTCAAGAAAGGCGCGACCGGCGTGGTGGCTAAAGTGGCTGCGTTTGCCAGGCAGTTTACCGGGGAGACGCTGAGGGTTGAGGGCGTTGATCCTGATGGGCACGAGCAGATATACAAGCTCATGAATGACCACGATGTTTTTGAAGAGTTCGAGTATGACGATGTGCTGGAAAGCATCTCGCTCGATTCCGCAAATTTGGCCGCTGGGCTGCAAGAATCTGAACTGGTGAAGCGCATGTTGGGCATCGCGGAAGGCAAGGCGAAACGCCTGCTCAGCCAAGCGCGTGCCAAATAGCCTCCTGATGCCCTGGAAAATTCCAAGCTCTGAACCTTACCGAACACTGTTTTTGACAGTGGCGGTTTCCTTTGCCGGCTGCTTTCTATGTCTGAGTCTGGCAGTTTATGGCTTTGGGTGGTGTATCGAAGACGCCTATCAGAAGATCAGACCCTCGCTTTTCACGGGGTTCTTGACCATCGGCGGCTTTCTGCTCTCGCTAAAAACACTGATCCTCGTCCAGCTACGCAAGGAGCTTTATGATTCCGAGGAATACAAAGCTGAAATTAAGGAGCATCAGAAGGAGCACCCCGAATACCGGCGTTACGCGCCGTTGAAAAACCTGGGGGAGTTCATGCTGTGGAGCGTTTTTGCGGCGATCATGACTGCCGCTGTTCATCTCTTTTTGGCCTTCTTCTCCCACAAACTGACGGTGATCTTCTCGCTCTCACTGAGCCTCACCACACTGGCGCTGGTGTTTCGAGCATGGATGGCGATCAGGACCAGCCTGCATGTCTGGTTCCGCACCCTGAAGGAGTGATCCCTGAACTCCCGCGTCGTCAGTTCAGGGTGTGCTGTTCAGACCGCAACGGTGTGGCATGTGCCTCCCTGTGTGTTTGCCCGTCGTGTTCCTCGCCACTCTGCCGGACCCTCAATCTGCGGAGGCGATGGGCTGGGTGGGAGCGACCATCGCGGCAATCTGTGTGGCACTCAACCAGGTGGTGTCGTTTTGGTTCAAGCTGTTTCCGCGCAAATCACCGCCGGACCATGAGACCTATGCCACTAAGCAAGAAGTGGCGGCGCTGGAGCTGGAGCATGAGCATGAGATGGAGCGCATTGAAAAACGCTTCAGCGAATGGATGACGCAGCAGGAGCGCAACCACCACGAGGCCATGCGGGAGTGGCGCGGCTGGCACAGCACGCTGAGCGGCTGGCAGCTCCAGATCGAGCGGGCGCTGGGACACACGGAAACGAAGGCGGACGAGGGACTGCGGCAGTCTGGGCAGGACAAGCGGCGGAAGTGACGCGGCGGCGGCGGAGGATGGCAGATGGTGGAGGGAGGTTGGTGGATGGCGAAGAAAGCATCCACCCTTGAAACGACAGGCCTTGAAATTTTGCCCACGGCAGAGTCCACGCCGAGTGACGGCACGATTGCGGCCAGTGAGCCGCAAACGCCGGCGGACACCAGCCGGGATCAAGCTGATCCAGCTCCGGTTCATCCACCGCCTGCGATCCAGCCAGGCGTGCGCCGGTTGACGCTGCGGCAGGCGCGGGCGCTGCATGCGGCGCAACTTCTCGCCGCGACGTGACATGGGCACGGCATGCAGCACCGGCAAGAAGCGGCATCGCAGCCAGGGCGGGGCGCGCATTCACATGGGCAAGCTTGGCGAGCCGGGGATGAACGCCTACCGCTGCCACCAGTGCGGCGGCTGGCACATCGGCCACAGCAACCGCGAGCAGAAGATTCAAAGCAGGCTTGACCGGTTGATCGGGCCAGATCCGCGCACCACCGCCGACCACACTGCAAACTCATGACCTCCGAACGCCTTATCAATGCCATCGCGGGATTTCTGCGGCCGAAGGTCGAAGCGGCGGGCGGGGTGTTCGCGTTGTCGGAAACCGTGGCGCACACGCTGGGCCTGCTGAGCGGCGGCGCGGGAAAATTCCGTGTGATCCTGCAATGGCAGCGCGAGGCGGCGACGGGGAACCGGGGCGAACGCGAGATGATTTTTTTAGTGATCGTGCAGCAAGGCGTCACCCTGGGGGTGAATCCCGGTGATGCTGTCACCGTGCAGCGACCGGCATCCATGCTGGAGACGACGCAGGCGGACAGCAGCACGAGCAGCCTCAACAACGCGCCGCTGATGCAGCGCTGCACCGAGGTGTGCAGGTGGACGCGGAGCATCAAGTTCAGCAACGCGGACCTCCAGCAGTGGATGCCCTCCTGTGTGCCGGGCAATGCCTACTGGCTCAATGATCCGAGCTTTCCCACGAAGCAGATCGCGCATGAATTCGCAATCCGGTTCGCGAATGACAGCACCGCGAGCGAGGCGGTCAATGTCGAATGACGAATGCGGAATGACACCAATGACTGAGATGGCCGGAACCGCCGGACTCTGGCTATCAACTCTCGACGCTCAACTCTCAACTTCCGCTCATGCGCCAGATCTCCGACACCTACACCGCCGCTGATGTGCTGCTGCTGGGTGATGCACAACCGGTGATCGGCACGGCGATGCTGGGCGAGGCGTTCGGGATGGTGAAGCGGGCAAGCATCGTGCGCACAGGGGAGCGCGAGGAGATCAAGGATGACGCCGGTGTGCTGCGCGTGCTGCTGATCAACAACCCTGGCTTCACGCTCATGCTGGAATGCTGCTTCGATGCCGCTGTCACGCCGCCGGGATTGCTGGAGCAGATCACGCTGCCGTATGTCGGTGTGGTGGGCCGGGTGATGGAAGGCGTGAGCCTGCTGTGGGAGGAAGGCGGCGAGCGCGGCCTGAGCATTCCGGTGGCGCAGTGGGACGCCATGGAGAGCGCGACGGGCTATCGGCTCGCGCTGGATGGCAGTCTGGCGGAGATCACTTAGCCACGGAACCGCCGCTGAGAAGCGGGAACCCAACGCAGGGCGCGAGGATCAATGGCCATGAGCAAGCAGGTCATCAAGATTGGCACAACACCGAACGATCACAGCGGCGACGCGGCACGCACTGCATTCGCCAAGGTGAATGAAAATTTCGACGAGGTGTACGCCTCTGGCACCACGAATGCGACGGCGATCACCGCCGAAGCGGCCGCCCGCGCGGCAGCCGATGTCACCCACACGGCAGCCATCGCCGCTGAGGCCACCGCCAGGGCGGCAGCGGACACCGCACTGCAAAGCAACATCGCCAGTGAAGCGAGCACGCGAGCCGCCGCCGACACCACCAACGCGAATGCGATCACAGCGGAGGCCGGCACACGAGCGACCGCCGACACCATCGAGGCGACGGCGCGCGCGACAGGCGATGCGGCCAATGCAGCGGCCATCACGAGCGAGGGGACAGCACGCGCAGCGGCGGACACCACCAACGCGAATGCGATCACCGCGGAGGCCAGCGCCCGAGCGGCGGCGGACATCACGCTGCAAAACAACATCAACGGCAAAGAGCCGACACAAGCACCCGCGAGCCAGGCGGAGGCGGAGAGCGGCACCGAGACGGGCATCCGCAAGTGGTCACCGCTGCGCGTAGCACAGGCGATTGCGGCGCTCGGTGGGGGCGGCAGTGCTGGCAGCACTGGCCTGAGCGCCTATGAAATCGCGGTGAACAATGGTTTTATTGGCGACGAGGCGGCGTGGCTTGCCTCGTTGGTCGGAGCAGACGGCAACGACGGCAACGTTGGAGCCGACGGCAGCAACGGCAGTCCCGGATGGTCCCCCCAGTTCGCTGTCGTCAGCAACGGCGCACTCCGCGTGCTCCAGCTCACCGGGTGGACCGGCGGCACCGGCGAGAACCCAGGCTCCGTTTATGAGTACGTCGGTCCCAGCGGCTTCACCAGTGACATTAGCTTCGCACTCAACATCCGCGGGGAGACCGGCGAAACCGGCGGCACCGGCAGCACCGGCGAAACCGGTTCCAACGGAGAAGTCAGCAACGCCGACCTCGCCACCGCCATCGCCGGCACCAGCGACAACAGCAATGCGGTCAACTTGCTCGCCATGACCGTCAGCGACCCACCCACGCCAGTCGAGGTGCAGGCCATCGCCGACAAGCTCGACGAGCTGATCACCGCGCTGAGGCGCTGATAAAGCCATGCTCCGCGCAAGTGCCGCCGCCTCAGTCCTGCGACCGCAGCGGTTGGCTACTCTGCGGCGCACCACCACCTGACCTATGTCATCCATCGCCACCACCTACCTGCCGGAAGATGTCCTATTGCTCGGAGACGCGACGCCGGTCATCGGCACCGCAGTGCTGGGTGATGACTATGGCAAGATCAAAAGCCTGAGCGTGAAGCGCAGCGGTGATGAGGAGGAACTCAGCAACGGCGCGGGCGGGCTGCGGGCGCATGTGGTGAAGAAGCCCGGCGTCGAAGGCACGCTGGAAGTGATGTTTGATTATGACGTCACCGCTCCGGGCATCTACGCGATCCTGTCCCTGCCGGTCGTCGGCATCGCCGCGCGCGTGATGCCGGGCGTGGAGATCAAGTATGATGACGGCAAGGAACGCACCATGAGCATTCCGGTCAAAATGTGGGACAGCCTTATCGGCACGCCGGCCTTCCGGCTCGACACCCTCACGGGTCTCAAGTACCTGCTCGACATCGGCATTCCGGTGGTGCCCGCGCCGACCGCCGCCAGCGGACAGCTTACGCTGAACTGGCCCGACGTGATCGATGCGGTGAGCTACGTCGTGCAAGTGAGCGCCGATGCCGGCGTGACTTTCACCACGCTGGCCTCGCCCACGGCGAGCACGTACGTGCATACGGGCATCGCGGGGCTGACGAAGCACTACCGCGTGCGCGCAGTGAACGCGGATGGTGCCGGTGAATGGAGCGCGACGGTGAGCGGCACGGCGGGCGCATGATGCTGAATGCTGAATTTCCCATGAAACACACCACCACCATCCTCGTCGTCTTCGCGCTGTGCATCAGCGCGTTTCATCTCACCGCATGTGGTGATGTCTTCACCAAAAGCAACGCGGCCGAGATCGGCGGCGTGCTCGCCAAATCAAGTCTGGAGCTGGCGGTGCGGGTGATCGCGGGCGAGCAGCTCAACCTGAACAAGGAGGTGTCGCTGCTGGGCTTGCAGACGGCCTCCAACGCGGTCGCCAAGGTGACTTACAATCTGAGCGCGCCCGCGAGCCTGACGCCGCAGAACGTCGTCAGCGCCGCCGCAGTGCATGCCCAGGACCGCATTGAGAATGCGGCGGTGCCAGATCCCGCGATTGCCGCCAAGGCGCAGGAGATCGCCGCGCAGGCCAGCGTCATCGCCAGCGAGCGGCTGGGCGCGAGTGTGCCAGCCGGTGCGTCAGCGGGACATTGAGAATGTCCCGCGTGCTTTTTCAAGCCGGCCCCGAGCCGCATTCAATCTCGGGGCCGCATTGAGCAAGCCAGCCTAAACCCACCATGAAGATCCAACTAAACTCCTTTTTCAAAGCCCTCACCGCCGCGCTGTTCAAGAACAGCAAGCGCATCACGCGGCGCGAGTTCAACGCCGCGCACAAGAAGCTGATGAGCACGCCCGGCATGCGTGCGCTGGCGCAAACGGCGGGCACCGGCAAACGCCTCAGCCAATGGCAGGCGTGCGTGCAGCAAGGTTACGACCGCAAGCGCCAACTCGTGGCAGCCGGCAAGGGCCACAACACGCTGGCGGGCATTCCGGCTTAAACACGAACTGAAGATCGAGACTTATATGCAAATTCCCCTCAAGCCAGGTGTCACCACGACTGAATTCTGGACCGTGATTCTGTGCGGTGTGCTGCTCACCGCGCAGGCCGCCTTGAACCTGACCGCCGTCGCCTGGGCGGCGGGCGGCGTGACCCTGCTGGGGCTGGTCTATGCCACGCAGCGCCACAAGCTCAAGAGCATCCAGGCGCAGGCGGCGGCGGATCAGCTCAAGCGCATCAGGCATGATGGAGGGGCGGAGTGATGGATGACATCGACAGCATTTTAGACCGCATCGAAGCGGCGGCGAACCGCATCCAAACCGAACTCGACAAGCTCAAGGCGGAGCTGCAACCCGCCGGCTAAAGCCAGGAACACGCACCAAGCACCATGAACGAAGCCCACTCCCCGACGAAACCCACCATCACCCAGCTCCAGGCCAACCAGCTCATCTTCCTCGCCGGCGCGAAGGCGGAGGCGGCGGCGAAAGAGCAAGGGATCGCGCCCGATGACGCGGCGGCGCTGCTGGACGCGGCGAGCGGCGGCATCAAGGTGGCTGGCATGCGGTTTCCACCGATTCACGGCGCCTTCATGCTGATGATGTCGCGCGTCGCTGACTTTGCCGAGACACGACAGATGCTGGGCACGGAGATGGGCCACATGGGGGCGCTGGCATTCATCCTGAAAGCGCCGCAGCTCGCGTGGGAGATGCTCAAAACGCCGGAGGCGGCGCTGCTGTTTGAGGAGACCGTCACGGAGTTCGCGATGCAATTCACTCTGGCCGACCTGGTCAAGGTGGGCGACTGGATCAAGCGCGAGATGGAACGTCTCACCACCAAGGGCGACGACGCGGGAAAGTAGCGGGCGGGCAGCCGCCGAAGAACGAGAAAGAACTGGCGGAGGCGCTGTTCGCGCTGGGAGGCGCCCTGAACGACGCAAACGGCGCGGGCTGGATCATCACCCTCACCGAAGCCATGCGCGCTGAATGGGGCTGTACGCTCAAGGGCGCGCTGTTTGAAGAATCCTTGACGGCAGCACTCGTGCTGTGGCCGGCCATGCTGGCGCGGCATGGTGCGGAGATCCACGTGAGCCACAGCGACAAGGCGCGGCAGCAAGGCAAGGCGGCCAAGCGGGCGGAGGTGCTGCGCCATTACACCATCCTGCCGACGCCGGCCAAAGACCGCCTGGCGCTGATGCGCGGAACGCAGCAGGCGGCTGGCGGTTGACGCTGGCCGGAACTGCCGGAACTGCGAACGATGATGCAGACTGGGGCGATTAGGAATGGCGCACCATGACTGACGAGCAAATGCGCCTTGAAGACTGCCGGCTGGATGTGCTGAACGCGCTCTACGCACGGCGGCAGGGCGCGCATGAGGCGAGCACGATCCGCACGGTGTTTTTGCGCAACCGCGACTATGCCCTGGCCGAAGTCGAAGCCGCGCTCTCAGATCTGGAGCGGCGCCATCACGCGGAGCACAGTTTTGAAAACCCGCACAGCGCGGTGAAGGTGTGGCAGATCACCGGCGCGGGGACCACCTTCAAGGAACGGGGGATGCAGTGAGTCGGGTCATCGAATTGACTCCCGACGCATTGGGCACATTGATCGTGCGCGAAGCATCGCGCTTTGTCGGGCTGCGCGAGGTGAAGCCGAATGCAGACTGGGACAATCCGAAAACGCCTGGGCCGGACACGGCGCTGGTCAACGAACTGCGCGAGCTGATGCGGCCCGGACCGTGGGAGCCAGGCTGGAGCTACTGTGCGGCCTTCTGCGAAGGCATGGCGCGCGCGACGTTTGGCCGCTGCGCCATCACGGCGGATGAGGCGCGCGAAGTTTACAAGCTGCTCACACCGGGTGTGCTGCTGACCTTCAACAATTTCAAGGAGCGGCGGCTGATTTTCCCGACGCCGGTCATCGGTGCGATCTGGCTCGCGCGGCATGGCAGCACCGAGCAGGGCCACGCCGGCATCGTAACGAGCATTTCCATCGCCAGCATGCAGATGGGGACGATTGAGGGCAACACGAGCCTCGACTCCAAGGACGCGGCCAAAGACCGCGAGGGCGACTGGATCACGACGCGCAACTTTTCCAGCAAGGGCCGGGGCGACCTCAAAACGCTCGGCTTCATCACGCCGACGACGCTGCTCAAGCTGCTCACTCTCCGCTGAACCATGCCGCCTGACTACCATCAACGAGCCATCGACGCGGACATTTGGGATCGCCAAAGCGGGCGCATTGGCGAAATCCGCCGCGCTGCCGCCCGCCGTCTTTGTGACCGGTTGGAAGTTATCCTGGAAAACCTTCAGCCTAAAAAACTGCCCATCTCGCGGCTTCACGAACTCGTCTGCAACCCGTCCGACTTGACGATCACCCAAATTTTCTGCCGTCTGCTGGCGGAGAAAAACAACCTCCTTAGCTGATGGCCCGCACTGGAAAAATCGCCCGTCTGCCGCTCGCTGTGCGCGAGGAACTCAACGCGCGGCTGCGTGAGAATGAGAACGGGCAGACGATTCTGGCCTGGCTCAACGGGCTGCCAATCTGCCAGCAGCGCATCAATGATGCGAAGAGCGGCTGGGATGCGCAGCCGGTGAACGATGCGAACCTGTCGATCTGGCGCAGCGGCGGCTTTGCCGACTGGCTCAAGGATGAGGAGCGCATTCATAAAATCGAACGGCTCAGCGAGCTGAGCCTGCGCGTGGTGAAGGCGGCGGGCGGCAATCTCAGCGAGGGCTTGCTGGCGATTGCGGCGGGCAAATTGCAGGAGGCGCTGGAGGCCGGCTGCGAGGTCGAGTTTGACGAGGCGACGGGCAAGGAAACCATCAGCGGCGTGAGCGTGGACAAGCTCACCACCGCGCTGGCGAAGATCCGCAGCATGGAGCTGGAGGCGCAAAAGCTCGAAGTTAAAAAGGTCGAAGTGGAGCAGAAAGGCGAGTCCATCGCGCTGGAAAAAGCCAAGTTCCAGCGCAGCACGGCGGAGCTGTTCATTGACTGGTGTGCCGACGAGAAGGCCAAGCAGATCGCCCTCGGCGATGCGACGAAAGACAACAAGGTGGCGCAGCTCATCCAGCTCTGGTTCGGCGAGATGCCGGCGAACATCGGCCCGGCGGAGTTTCGCAAGCCGCAGCCGAAGGAGGCCGCGTGAAGATCCGCGAGCGCTTCGTGTACCAAGACCAGGCGTTTTGGGCCAACAAGAAACTGCGGCGCTACCTGCTGATGTGGCTGCGGCAGGGACGCAAGACCAGCACGCTCGCGGAGCAAAGCCTGCTGGAAATGGCGGAGTATGCCGGACGGCTGATCACCTTCGCGACGGCGTCGCTGAATCTGGGCGTCGAGATGCCGGAAAAAGAGGCGCAGGTGTGGCAGCAGTTTTTGCGTGACATGCAGGCGTGGGCCGACGCACGCAAACTTCAGCTCGTGGCCGGCGAGCGGCGGCACGTCAATGATGCGGACTCGTGGCGGCAGCTCCCGGATGACATCGACATCGGCGGCCTGGCTGATGTGCTGTCGCACAGCAAGTTTGAAGTGCGGCTGAAGCATTCCAACACGGTGAGCAGCCGGCTCAAGGTGATCGCCGCCAATGTGCAGACGGCACGCGGGTTCAGCGGCAGCGTCAAGCTCGACGAGTGCGCGTTCGTGGATGATCTGCGCACGCTGCTGGCGGAGCTGGAGCCGATCTTCAGCACCGATCCGACTTTTAATTTTCTCATGGCGACAACGCCGCCGCCGGACTACGCGCACTATGCCTATGAGCTGCTGACACCAGAAGACGGCAATGAAGACTTCCCGCTGAACGCCGAAGGCAACTGGTTCAAGAACCGCGCCGGCGTCTGGGTGCATCGCGTGACCGTTGATGACGCGGCGCTGGCAGGGCGGAAAAACTTCCATCCCGACAGCGGCAACGAGATCTCGCCGGATGAAGCGCGGGAAGCCTCGCCCGACAAAGAGGGCTGGGACCGCAGCAACCGGCTCAAGCGGCCCTTGGTGGGCACCAGCGCGGTGTCACCCCTCGCGCTCGACCAGGCGCAGCGGAAAGGGCTGGGAAAGGCGGCGGCAGCGCACTGGGACGAATCGCTGGAAGGATTGCCCGCCGGCGCTCTCGACCACGTCAAGGGCACCGTGGGCATCGGCATCGACATGGCGACGACGACGAACAAGAAGAGCAATCCGACCTCACTCTCCATTGTGCGGCGCGAAGCCGATGGTTTTGAGGCGCCTCTCATCCTGTGGTGGAAGACGGCCAACCCGCACGTGACCACGGGTCGCGTGGTCAATCTGCTGAAGACGTTGATCGCGCTGGATGTGAAGATCGAAGGCGTGGGCATCGACGGCACCAACGAGAAATTCTATGCGCGGCTGCTCAAGGAGGCCATCGGCGCGCTGGCGGATGTGCAGATCATCGTCAGTTCAGAAACCGTGGAGACCCCCGAGGGAAGCATCACGCTGAAAGCCTTCATGGGCGCTGATCTGGCCAACGCGGTGGAGAGCGGCAAGATGCTGCTGCCGTTCAACAGCTACGTGTACAAGGATTTCATGCGGGTGGTGAAAAATCGCGGGAGTTTTGACGCCGCAGTCGGCCCGAACGGGGAACACGGCGACACCTTCGACTCCACCAAGCTGGGCATGCGTGTGCTGAAAAACGGCGGGCCGGTCGAAGCGCTGTTCCCGCAACGTGGCGAGCTAGGCAGCAACGGACGCAGCCCGCATCCGAGCTGGCTGCGGCGTGGGCTAGACTTCGTGGAGGAATTCATTCATGGCTAAAGCACCCACCAAGGCACAACTGCTCGAACGGCTCACGCAGATGGAACGCGACTGGACCCCGCGCGCTCTGGAGACGATCAACGATCCGCGCAACGAGCCGGCGAGCACGCTCGTGGGTCTGACCGCCGAGCGCGTGCATGCGGCGATCACGCAGGCGGAGCAGGGCGACACGCGGGAGTACTTTTCCATGTGTCGCGACGTGCTCACGGCGTCCTCGCATTTGCAGCTCGTGATCGAGACCAGGTTGCTGGCGGTGATCGGTGATGATGTGATGATTTCGCCGGTGGACAAAGACAAACCGGAAGATGTGGCGGCAGCGGAGGCCATCAAAGCGGCGGTGGACCGGCTGCCGGATTTCCTGGGGGTGTGCCGGGATCTGCTGTGGGGCAGCATCTGGCCGCTGGCGCTGATCGAGCGCACCTACAAGACGGCGGAGACACCCGGCCTCGTGTATGACTGGGCGGACATCGTGGCAGTGCCGGACCATCTGTTTCGCTGGACGAATGGCTGCCTCGAAATCGAGGCGATTGATCCGCAGACGCGGCGCGGCAACGGCAAGTTTTTCGTGCCTGAGCCGGCGCGCTACATCGCCCACCGGGGGCATCTGCTGCGCACGCCGGACAACTGGGGCGGGCCGATGCGGGCGCTGATTTGGTGGTTTTTTCTCCAGGTCATGGACCGCGAGTGGTGGGTGCGGTTCCTCGACAAGTTCGGGACGCCGTTCACCGTGGGCTACTTCGACAAATCAGATGAAAAGAGCCGGCAGATTCTGGAGCGAGCATTTCGGCTCTCGACCAAGATCGGCGGCATGGTGGTCAACAAGGAGACACGCATCGAGCTGCTGAAGGCGGGCGCCAGCGACAGCGCCGACGCCTTTGAGAAGTTCTACAAGATCTGCGATGATGCGATTGCGCGGCGGGTGCTGGGCCAGACGCTGTCAAGCACTGCCAGCCCGACCGGTCTCGGCAACGGTGCGAGTGATCTGCAAGGCCAGGTGCGGGGGGACATTGCCAGTTTCGACAAGAAGAAACTGGCGCAGACCATCCGCAACGGGCTGTTCAAGCCCTGGCTGCGGCTGAATGGGTTCGCGGGCGCGGTGCCAAGGCTTAGTTTCGGCGGCGAGGAGCCGGAAGAAAACACCACCACCGCCACCGTGCTAAAGGATCTGTTTGGTGCCGGCATCCGCCTGGCCGAGAAGAGCCTGCCAGCACTCAGTACGCGCGTGGGCTTGGAAATGGAGCGAGATCCGGCACCGGCGGCACCGGCGGGCGGGGTAAAGACGCTGGCGGCACCGCTGCCGACAAGCAGTGATGCGGGCCGGGCGGCGGACACCATCAGCCGCGAGGCCGCCGCGATGCTGTCGCAGGTGTATCGCGGGAGCCTCGCGCCAGTCCGGCAGATTGTGCTGGCGAGCGGCACTCCGGCGGAGTGCCAGACGCGGCTGCTGGCGGCCTTTGTGGACTGGAGTCCCGACCGTGCCGCCGAGGTGGTCGAGATGGCGGTGGTGGCCGGAGCGTGGAACGGGCTGGCAGTTTGATCTAAGCTGCCTGTTTGAGCGCGGGGGCGGCGGCGAAACTGACCGCTTTGGAAACTTTGCGGCGGATGATGATCTCGCCAAAGGTGGCACCCGCATGGGTGCGGTGATTGACCGTGCCAGAGCGTGTGACGACGGGGCGGAACTCATGGTTGCTGAAGATCTCGCGGTTCAGCGGGCTGTCATTGACCGTCACGATCCAATCGGCCTGGAGCTGCTGGACACGGGTGGCAAAATCCGTCATGCGGGCCGCGTCCCAGGCGGTGTAGTTGGCGATTTCGCAGCCGACGTAGGGCGGATCAAGGAAAAACAGAGTCGAAGGAGCGTCGTAATTCTTCAGGATGCGCTCAAAAGAGGCGTTTTCGATGGCGACGCGGTCGAGCCTGGCGGCAAGGGAGCGGACCATGTTCATGATCTTGGCGCGTGACACGCCGGCGCCTCCGCCGCCACGCTTTGCCACGGCGAAAGAATCGCCATTGCCGCCAAAGGAGGTGCGATTGCGCACCAAAAAGCGGGAGGCGCGCTGAAGGTCGGTGAGACCAGGCTGAGCCAGATAGTCTTTGATGTTTTGCCGACTGTTGACCATCCACCGGATTTCCTCCAGGAGCGCTTCAAGATGGAACTGAGCACACCGGTAGAGGCAGACGATGTCGCCGTTGAGATCATTCACGACCTCGATTTTGGAACGCTCTTTAGCCAGCAGAACGGCCAATCCACCCGCAAAAGCCTCTACGTAGCAGGTGTGTGGCCGAATGAGCGGTAAAATGTCTTTCAGCAGGCGGCTCTTGCCGCCAGGCCAGCGCAGAATCGGCTTGATGGGGGTGTTCATGCGATCAAGCCTACGGTCCACCCGAACGGCAGCAACAAAAGAGTGCGCTTTCTGAGCAGAATCCCCCGGCCCATTGCCCAATAGAACTCTCCAACGCGTTCAGACCCATTTCACACCTGTTCGAGGTGGCTTAAAGCATTTCAAACCTGTATCGTACGCGGCCATGGCTGCATCCATCACTCCCTCCCTCCGCTCCGCCCTCGAACGCCTGAAACACGCCGGTTCAGTGAATGGCATGCTGCTGTGCTGGCGGCGGCAGATCCTCATCAACCTGCTGCCGTTTGAAGAATTCCGCGCCGAGCGCCTGCTGCAGTCTGTGCATGATGCACGCGCCCATTTCGCCAGCGGTGGCGACCGCGACGTGACGACCTTCTGGTTTGGCTATGAAGGCGTGTTTGTGCTGGCCTTGTTTCAAGGCGAGTGCCTGCTCATCACGCTGCACACGCATGCCTCCGAGGTGGATTTTCTGCGCCGTGTGGGCCTGACGTTCCTGGAGGACACTCAGCTTCTCGTGCAGGCGCTGCTGCACCCGTCTCCCGATGACGATACCAGCCGTGAAGAAACCCAGCGGTTGAGCGAACCGGGTGTCGATGGCCTGCCGCCGCAGGCTACCGGACCGACGAAGGTCATCCCGCGGCATGCCTGAGGGCCGCACCGCCGTCTTTGTTCAATCGGTCCTTTCATTGAAAGGTTTCACGCTGCTGTGGCGAAATCTCAGCCCCGTTTTACTCACCCACTGCTCTCATGTCTGATCCAGCCGTCTCCACCTTTTCCCGTCGTCGTTTTCTCAATGCCAGCGGCGGAACTCTCCTCGCCCCTGCCATTCTCACCGCCGCCGGCACCCTGCAGGCGCAGCAGAAAGCAGACTCGAATGAGACGCTGAAGATCGGCCTCATCGGCTGCGGCGGGCGTGGCACCGGCGCGGCGGCGCAGGCCCTCGGTGCGGACTACAACTCGAAGATCGTCGCCATGGCGGATGCCTTCGACACCCAGATCGAGAGCAGCATCAAGAACCTCTCCACCCAGTTCCCGGATCGGGTCGAGGTGAAGCCGGACAAGAAATTCACCGGCCTCGACGCCTACCAGAAGCTCATCGACTGCGGCGTGGATGTCGTCCTGGTCGCCACCCCGCCCGGATTCCGCCCGCAGCACCTCACGGCGGCGGTGGAAGCCGGCAAACACATCTTCTGCGAAAAGCCGATGGCCGTGGATGCCGCCGGTTATCGCGTGGCGCAGGCCGCGGTCGAAAAGGCGAAGCAAAAGCAGCTCAACCTCGTGGCCGGCTTCTGCTGGCGCTACTCCACCAGCCGCATCGAGTGCTACAAACGCCTCCATGACGGCCAGATCGGCGATATCACCGGCATTCTGGCCACCTACTACGCCGGCCCGGTCAAACCCATGCCCCCAGCCTCGGGCCGCCCCGCCGGCATGGGCGATGTCGAGTGGCAGGTGCGCAACTGGTACAACTTCTCCTGGCTCAGCGGCGACAGCATCGTCGAACAGGCCGTACACAGCCTCGACAAGATCTGCTGGGCCATGAAGGACCAGCCGCCGGTCAGCGCCATGGGCACCGGCGGCCGTCAGATCAAGGCTGAAGACGGCAACATCTTCGACCACTTCCACGTCGCCTATGAATGGGCGGGCGGCATCCTCTGCCACCTCACCAACCGCCAGATCACCGGCTGCCACAACGAGGTCTTTGACAATATCCAGGGCACCAAGGGCCGTCTCATCATCGGCAAAGGCCCCGCCCCTTTCATCGACGGCGAGAAACGCTGGCGCTGGCGTGGTGAGGAGAAAAACATGTACGACCTCGAGCATCAGGCGCTCTTCAATGCCATCCGCAAAGGCGAGGTCATCAACGACGGCGATCGCATGATGAGCAGCACCCTCATCGCCATCATGGGCCGTGAAGCCGCCTACACCGGCCAGAAAATTCTCTGGAAAGACGACGCCCCGCCACCACCCGCTCCCGCTGACAAAGGCAAGGACAAGGCCGCGAAGCAGGAGCAAGCACCGGAGCGCGTCGCCTTGGCGATGCTGTCATCCAAGCAAGACCTCGCCCCCGACAACCTCAAGTTCAGCGACAAGTTTGAGCCAACTCCGCTGCCACGCCCTGGCGTGACGAAGTTCGCGTGAGCTAAGCAGGGCAGGGCGGCTGGTCCTCCAGCCGCCGCAGCATACCCCAAGATTGAGGTAGGGACGGCGCATTGAGTTGCGCCGCCCCTCCCACCGAACCGGACTGGCGGTTCTCCCGCATCCGGCTCTCCAGTCAGTAGTTGACTGCTTGACGCAGGCTGATGATTTCAAACTTGCGGGCGGCTTCCAGGTCGAAGAGCCCGAGCTTGGTAAAGTAGTCGTTGCCCCAGCGGTGATGGTCGCGGCCTCGCCCGCGCCCTTTGCCCCCTGCCCTCTTGCGCAGGATGCTGCGCAGCCGTCCTCGTATCCATTGATCCACATCGCGCAGCGCTCCTGCGCTGGCGTGTTTGAAGTAGTTGAAGAACCCTTGCAACTTGGGCCGCAGCACGGCGGCGATTTCCTCCAGACTTCGTCCGTTGGCTCGCTTGGTGAACGGCTTGATTGCTGCGCGTAGCTTCTTCTTGCTCTTGGGTCGAATGAACCGGCGCATGCTGCCGCTGGTTTTGCCGCGCCAGAACCGATACCCCAGGAAGTCAAAATGCGCTTTGGGTTGCCCCATATCGACGATCTTGGTTTTCTCAGGATGCAGGGTCAGCCCGGCTTGGGCGCTCCATTCACGCAGGGTTTGCAGCACGGCTTCGGCGGCTTCGGCGCTTGGACACAGGATCACCATGTCGTCGGCATACCTGACCATTTCATATCCGAGTTTGCTCATCAGATGATCCAATGGGTTGAGGTAGATGTTCGCCAGCATCGGACTGATGACGCCACCTTGCGGCGTGCCTTCGTCACGATCTTCTGACTCGATCCAGCCCAGTGGCTCCATGATGCCTTGCTTGAGGAAGCTTTCAATCAGCGTGAGCACGCGCCCGTCGGCGATGCGCTCCTTCACCAGCGCCATGAGGCGCTCGTGCGGGATGCTGTCGAAGTAGCCCTTGATGTCCACATCCACCACATGGACGAGTCCGCTTTGCAGCAGCTCGTCCACGCGGCGGAGCGCATCGTTGCAACCACGTCCGGGTCGGAACCCATAGCTGTGCTCGGCGAACTCGCGCTCGAAGACTGGCTCGATGGCCATTCTTGTCGCGGTCTGCACGATGCGATCACGCACGGTGGGGATGCCCAACGGTCGCTTTTCGCTGCTGCCCGGCTTCGGGATCATGACCCGTTTCACCGGCTTGGGTTGGTAGGTGCCTTCGCGTATGTGCTGGTTAACGACGAGCAGTCGATTGTGACTGTCTTTGGCGAAGTGTTTAACCGTGATGCCATCCACGCCACAGGCTCCTGCGTTGGATTGCACTTTTGCCCATGCCAGTTCGAGGGTCTTCGTCGCATAGATTTTGTCGATGAGACTGAACCACACGCTTCCTTTAACCCCTCCTTCGAGGGCCATCAGCATCTTCTCGCTCCAGACTCCGCGTTGAGCCTTGTGGCGCTGCCACAGTGCTTCTTCTGCTTGTCTATCCGTTGCCGGAACTCGCGCAGATCGTGCTTCGCCTTGTCCTTCGCTCGAAGGCTCTACTTTCCTACCGCCCTTCGCTCCACCGGAGTTACCCGGCTTCGACGCTATTATGGCGGTTCTGACTCCTGCCGAGGTTGGTCTTGCGACCTCCTGCCCCGACAGGTCTCCTGTGTTCACGCCACCACCCTTGCCTGGCATACCGCCACCAACCACCCCAACAGACTCCAAGACGAGTTCCGTATCTCGCCGTCCTGGTTTGCTGCTCTGCGCAGCAAGACTTCGCCAGTCACTCGCAGGCTCGCCGTTCTGTTGTGGCCGAA
>JAYVIO010000092.1:0-2093 GCA_043770175.1 Verrucomicrobiales bacterium
GTGAAAACGACCTCCGCTGCATCGCTGGGTTGATGTAAGGGCGGATTGCGCCAAGGGTGCGCGCCACATGGCCAAAATCCGCATCAAGAACGTCGGCAAGATCATCGCATGGCTCATGCGCGGCATCGGCGCGACTCTAACTTGGGAAGTGCGCGACGATGCGGGCGTGTTCGATGCCGGGCGCAAAGGCTGGATCTGGTCCTTCTGGCACAACCGCATGTTTCTCATCCCCTGGCTGCATCACGAGTGGTTTGCGAATGTCCCGGGCACCATTTTGACCAGTCCGAGCGGCGATGGCCAGATCATCGCCGACATCTGCGAGAGCTTTGGCATTGAAGCGGAGCGCGGTTCGAGTTCCAAGCCAGAGAAAGGCATGAGCGCCCTCATCGCACTGGCAAAAAAATCCAACGACGGCTACGAGATCGGCATCACGCCGGATGGTCCGCGTGGTCCGCTGCATCGCGTGCAGCCTGGTATTGTGAAACTCGGGCAGCTCACCGGCGTGCCGATCATCCCCGTGCATCTGCACTACAGCCACTTCATTCAATTCAAAACCTGGGATGAGTTCCTCCTGCCGCTGCCCTTTGCCAAGGTCACGATCGTCTTCGACAAACCGCACTTTATTCCGCGGCGCTTGACCGAGCAGGAGTTTGAGCAAAAGCGGCTCGCATTAGAAGATGTGATGCGGTTTGGAACCACCCTTGAAAATCTCCAGCGCTCCCGCTAGCCTCGGTGCATGGAAACGCTCTCCGTCCGTTGCAACCACTGCGGTGCCCCGCTGCAAGTGGCCGAGAAGACACGATTCGTCACCTGCCAGTTCTGCCACAGCAGCCTGGAGGTAAAGCACACTGACTCCTCCGTCTTCACTGAGGAAGTCGCCAAGATCGCTGAGAACACCGGCAAAATGGCGGAAAGCCTCGAAGTCATCACCATTCAAAACGAGATCGAACAACTGGATCGCGAATGGGGCATCGAGCAGACGAACCATCTGGTGCGGGGACGCACCGGCCCCCAAACGCCTGGCAATCCGATCTTCGGCCTCCTGTTCACCATCTTTTTTGCCGTGGTCTGCTTTGGCATGGCTTCATTCGCGGGTTCTAACGGTGCACCGGGCATTTTTATGTTGGTTCCGGTCGGCATGGGGTTGTTCGCCTTGTTGGGAGGCGTGATGGGCGTCGTCAAAGGACAGACCCGCGATGTGGCACTATCGCAATACGAGCAACGCCGCGCTGAATTGAGCCGCCAGCTTGAAGCGCTGAAGCAGAAGTGATGCTCATCGCCTTCCACAAGCCCTTCGACGTGCTCTCGCAGTTCACACAGGAGCATCCCTCGCACCGCACCTTGGCCGAGTTCGGCTTTCCACCGGATGTTTATCCCATCGGTCGCCTGGATCGCGATTCTGAAGGACTGCTGCTGCTCAGCGACGAAGCGCATTGGAATGACCGTCTCCTCAATCCCCGCCACGCACATCCGCGCAGCTACCACGCTCAGGTGGACGGCGAAATCAGTGACGAAGCGCTGCAAAAACTTCGTTCCGGCGTCGATTTGAAGGAGTTTCACACACTTCCCTGCCAAGCGCAGTGCCTCGACACCGAACCCGCGCACCCACCGCGTGATCCGCCCATCCGTTTCCGCAAAAACATCCCCACAAGATGGCTCGAACTCACCCTTACCGAGGGCAAGAACCGCCAAATTCGCCGCATGACCGCCGCTGTTGGTTTTCCCACGCTGAGACTCGTGCGCGTGAGCATCGGTGGCCTGAAATTGGCGGATTTGGGGATCAAGAAAGGCCAATGGCGGGAATTGACCGCCGAGGAGCAGCGGCAGGTCATTCAACCGTCAAGATAGGGTCAAGCATGGTCAAGAGTGTCCACCTTGACCACTTCTTGACGCCTTGACCTCTTGACCGCACCCTCATTTCCGCCCTTGCACCCCCGGTTCACCGTGCCACTTTCCGCGCCCTTTCCCCAACCCCAGCATGGCCCTCATCGTCCAGAAATACGGCGGCACCTCCGTCGGCAATCCCGAGCGCATCCGCAATTGCGCACGTCGCATCCTGGAAACGCAACGGGCGGGCAATCAGGTCGTCGCCG
>JAYVIO010000093.1:0-5460 GCA_043770175.1 Verrucomicrobiales bacterium
GATCAACGGCACCAGCAACAACAGCAATGCCGTGGCGACGCTGGGGATGACGGTGAGCGATCCGCCGACGCAAGGGGAGATGCAGGCCATCGCCAGCAAGGTGGATGAGCTGATCGCCGCGCTGCGGCGGTAGGGCGTGTTGTCCCAACACGCCGTCATGGAGCTTCGGCGGCTGGAGGACCAGCCGCCCTACCACCGGTGGTCGGGGAACACCCCATCGCGCCGTCGCACTCGAAGGCACACTGTGGGTGCAGGTGAACCGGCAAAAATTCTGTGCGCCGATCCACCCCATCCAACCCCATGAAACCATTAGCCCAACTCATTCCCATCCTCGCTGTGCTGCTCATGAGCAGCGCGGTGCTCCGTGCCGACCACGATCTGACCCCCCTGGCCCTCTATGCCGACCAGCTCAGCAAGCAAGGCGTGCGCGGCGATCAATTCATCCATCTGGTGGACCAGCGCTTCCTGCAACTGAGGCAGCAGGCCGGTCTGGCACCCGGCAATCCGGACGGCGCACCGGGCATGGGTGCCTTTGTGCAGCAGATGCATGTGCAGGGCTTGCGTGGAACAGCTCTGGCGGCGGCGATTCACACCGAGCAGCAACGTCGCGGCATCGGTCAGGGGAACGGCAAGCCGGGACTCCCACCTGGATCAAAGGCTGGCACGACTCCTCCCGGTCAAAGCAAGGTTAAACCCACGGCGGGTGCTCCCGGTCAGGGCAGCGGCAAGCCCAACGCTGGCAATAGCGGTGCTCCTGGCAAGAACACGCCCAAAGGGCCACCGGCGGGCGCTGGCGGCAAAGGCGGCGGCGGTGGTAAAGGCAAAGGCAAATGAAGACCGCTGATCCGTGAACGGAGAGGCGAGCAATCCGCAGGCTCGCGTCGGTGACGTGTACCGCACTTCACCGGCGCTGCATGGCGCACGGTAGAGAAAGTTGGGCTGGCAATGGTAGGGCGCGTTGTCTCAACGCGCCGCAGGCAGCCGCCTCCCCGCCGTTGGTAACAGCCACTATTCGTCTTCCTCATCACGCCGCCCATTCACCGAACGCGTTTTTTTCACGGCGGAGATGTTGCGGTGCACCCAGACGCTTTGCATCATGCCCATAAGGAACAGCGTCACGACCACAAACGTGCCGCCGTAGCTGATGAAGGGCATGGGCAGGCCGATGACGGGCAGCATGACGAGGTTCATGCCGGCATTTTGGAAGGTGTGGACGAAGAACATGGCCACCACGCCGACGACAATGAGCCTGCCGAGCTGATCGCGCGCACAGAAGGCCACAAACACACCCTGCAGCAGCAGGAGCAGCATGCCGGAAAGCAGCAGGATGGAGCCACGGAAGCCAAACTCCTCGGCGACGACGCCAAAGATGAAGTCGTTGATGGATTCATGCGGGAAGAAGGTGCGATGGATGGAGGCCTGGTCGGGCACCTTCTTCGATTCCGGCCCCTTCCCTTCCACACCGCCGGTGGAAACGGCGATTTGCAGATGCTTCGCCACCCAGCCCTCGTTTTGCAGATCCACCTTGTCCAACTGGTTGGTGGCCATGTACCAGGTCGAGTTGATGCGCGCCTGCTGATACGGTTTGAGCGCGAAGACATAGACCAGCGGCACCACACTGGCGACGCCGAGCAGCAGCGTGATGAGATAACGAAACGGAATGCTGCCGACGAGCATCATGGACAGAAACACCGGCCCCCAGACGAGGCCGGAGCCAAGGTCTTCCTTGATGACCAGCATGGCGGGAATGCCCGCAACCATGCCTGCGGCGATGATGCGCAGCCATGGCCGGCGAAACACCGGCAGCATGCGCGGCAGCTCACCAAAGATCACGGCCAGGATCAGAATGCCCGCCATGATGGCGAACTGCGAGGGCTGCACCATCATGCCGCCCACACGAATCCAGGCCTTGTTGCCGCCGATTTCCACACCGATGGCCAGCACCGCGATCAAGCCGCCGATGCCCGCGAGATACATCGGCACACAGGCCCAGCGCACCCATTTGTAGTCCAGCAGCGAAGCGGCAAAAAAGAACGGCAGCCCCATCATGACCCAACGGATCTGGTCACGCCATTTCAGAGCAAATTCGGCCTCATCCTTGTGCGCGGAGGCGTTGAAGATGGCGTACACGCCAAACACGATGAGCGCGGCCATGTTCAGCACCAGCAGCCAGTTCATGCCGATAAATTTTTTGAAGAGCGGAGTCATGGGATCAGGAAAGAGAGGGCTGGAGCGAGAGGGTGGTGGCTAATGACGAAATCAGAATGACCTGCCCGCAATGCTGCGCATAGCGCTGCAGGCGGGCGAATGACGAACCGCATGGCGGCGGCTCATTGGACATTCGGGTTTTGGGAGTTCATTCGTCATTCGGATTTAGTCATTCGTCATTTGCCAGCGCCGCAAACACCCGCCGCGCCGCTAATCGAGCACTGGCACCGCATCGAGCAGCTTCTGGGTGTAGTCATGGCGCGGATGCTCGCAGACTTGGTCGGCATCGCCCTGTTCGACGATCTTGCCGTGGTGCATGACGACGATGCGGTCGCTCATGTGGCGCACGATGGCGAGGTCGTGGGCGATGAAGAGCAGCGTGAGCTTGAACTCCTCCTGCAAGTCCTTGAGCAGGTTCAAAATCTGCGCCTGCACGCTGACATCGAGGGCGCTGACGGGTTCGTCGCAGATGAGGAACTTGGGTCGCACCGCCAGCGCACGGGCGATGCCGATGCGCTGCCGCTGGCCGCCGCTGAACTCGTGCGGGTAACGTTGCAGCGAGTCTTCCGGTAGGCCGACTTTTTTAAGCAGTTCGGCGGAGACTTCACGGCGCTCTCCGCGGGTCTTCTCCTTGAAATGAATCTGCAACGGTTCGCCGAGGATGGCCTCGATGGTCATGCGCGGGTTCAGCGAGCCGATGGGATCCTGGAACACCATCTGCATCTCTTTGCGCAGCGGGCGGAACTCCTGCTCCGGCAGCGAGAGCACTTCGCGATCACGATACATGACGCTGCCACTGGTCACGGGCATGAGTTTGAGCAAAGCACGGGCCACGGTGGATTTGCCGCTGCCACTTTCACCCACGAGGCCGACGGTGCTGCCCTCCGCGACCTCGAAGCTGACCTTGTCCACGGCCTTGATGACATCGGTGGCACGGCCAAACCAGCCGCCGCGCACGGGGAAATAGATTTTGAGGTCTTGAACGCGGAGCAGCGACATGATGGAAACGCTCATTTTAGCACAGGTGGCGAAACGAGCGAAAGTTTCATTGCTGGGAAAGCATGAAAGTGTCAGCATCCGCGCCCGATGAACGAGCGCTACGAACTTCTGTCCCCGATTGCTCAAGGCGGCCTGGGAACCGTTTTCAAGGCCAGAGACTGCCTGCTTGGCCGTGAAGTCGCCATCAAGCGCATCCGTGCCGACCAGGCGGGTGCCGCCGGCTCCACCGTGGCGGCGTTGATCCGCGAAGCCGGGCATCAGTCCGCGCTCCAGCATCCGAACATCGTCGCGGTGCATGAGGCGGGCGTGGATGACGAGGGTGGTTTTATTGTGATGGAACTGGTGCAAGGCGAGACACTGGAGGATGCCATCATGCGCGCAGCATTGAACGCCGCAGACTTCGATGCACTGGTGCGGCAGACACTCGCAGGCGTGAGCGCCGCTCATGCAGCAGGCATCATCCATCTCGATTTGAAGCCGGAGAACCTCATGCTCACACACCCAGCCGGCGGCGGCATGCAGGTGAAGATTCTCGATTTCGGTCTGGCCACCACTGTCCTTGAGGGCGGAACCCAGCCGGCGGCGCTGCTCGGCTCGGTGTATTTCATGGCCCCGGAGCAGTTTGAGCGTGCCGGAGTCGATGTGCGCACGGATCTCTACGCACTGGGTTGTCTCTATTATTATGCACTGACGCAGAAATATCCCTTCGATGGCGAAACGAAGCTGCAGGTGGTCGTGGCGCATCGTTATCATCGCGTGGACCCCCTCGCTGCGCAGCGCCCTGACCTGCCAAAAGCCACGGTCCGGTGGGTGGAATGGCTCATCAGCCGCCAGCCTGCGGACCGGCCGGCGTCTGCTGTCGCGGCCTTGCTGGCCTATGCAGCAGGAACGACGGAATAATTGACCGCCAGCCTCACTTTGGCGAAAGCTTTCTTGCCATCACGCAGCGTGCCGCCATCATGACTGAATAGTTCCCCGCCCAACCATGATGCGTGCCATTCTCCGTCTGATCTTGTCCGTCTTTGCCCTGTTCGCGCTCGATGCCTGCAGCATGCTGCAGATGATTGACCCTGATTTTAAGATCCCGATGCCGCACCTGCCGAAACTGCACATGCCCAGCAGGAATACCTTCGCCAAAGTCATTCCAGGCTTGGCGGAGAAGGACAAGGTGGGCGCCGACGACCCTGATGTGCCGTTCAATTCACGCAACACGCTCGGCTTTGGCCACACTCTGCGGATCGAAGTGTATGAGGGTGCGCGCAATCCTGACCGCATCTACCGGGACATCGTCATGGTGGACAAAGACGGTCTCCTCGCGCTCGGCGAGGCTGGCAGCGCACGCATCGGCGGCAAGTTGCTGCCGAAGGCGGCGGAGGCCATCGCCGCCGTGTTTCGCATGGCGGGCCGCAACACACGGCCCATCACCATCCACATCATCTCGGTGGAAAACACCCCGGTCATCTCGATCAACGGCGATGTGCGTGAAGCCGAGTTCATTCCCGTCTTTAAAGACATGAGCGTGCAGCAGGCCGTGACCGTCACGGGCGGCCGCAAGCCCGGCTCCACCTCACGCGGCGTGTACATCGCCCGCGAAGGGCAGCGGCACTTCTTCACCTCGCTCGATGTCGCGAATGACAAATGGTCGCCCCAAGCCGGCGACATCATCACGCTCTCCCCCGACATTTAATTTCTCCGACGCCATGCTCGAATACACCGGTGGCAATCCCGCCGCCGCCCACAATCCTGTGAGTTCCTTGTTCAAGACCATCGCCATCCTGCGCATCGGCACCGGTTTGCTGCTGATGACACGGCACGGCTTCAGTGCGGCGGTGAGCGCGTATCATTTCTTCTGGAAGGAAGAACCTTGGGCCTGGGTGACGGCGTTCCGTGACGCCGGCCTGCCCTACGCGCATCTGCTCGCGCCAGTCGTCGCGCTGATCGTCGCCGGCGTGGCGCTAAGCTGGATCATCGGCTTTCTGACGCGCTTGTTCGCCGTGCTGTTCCTGCCGGTCATCATCACCGCGCTGGTGCTGCTGCCGCAGGCCGGCCCGGCGCATGTCGAGGCCGCCTGGCTCTATCTTTTCATCACGGTGACGCTGTTGCTGTTTGGCTCCGGCGCGGTCTCGATTGATCAATTGTTCCGCTTCGGCCAGGGCGGGACGAAAAAACGCCGCTGATGGCCCGGATCACCACAGGTAGGGCGCTTGCTCCCGCAAGCGCCGCGGCGGCTGGAGGACAGATCGGAAGAGCGTC
>JAYVIO010000094.1:0-16276 GCA_043770175.1 Verrucomicrobiales bacterium
CGCTCGAACTCAATCCGCATCACGCGGCGGCGCATCTGCTGCGTGCGGAACTGCTCATCGGTGGCGAAAAATTCGTCGAGGCCGAGGCGGCGATCCAGCTTGTGCTTGATGTGGACGAGCATCATCCCGTGGCGTGGTCGTTGCGTGCGGTGATTGCGCATCTGTTTCAGGCGGATGCCAAAAAAGTCGATGCAGCGCGTGCAGAGGCATTGAAACGCTGGGACAAGAATCCCGAGGTGGATCACACCATTGGTCGTTGCCTCTCACGGGCCTATCGCTTCGCCGAAAGTGCGGCGCATCAGCGCAAGTCGCTCGAATTCGATCCGAACTACCTGCCGGCGAAGATGCAGCTCTGCCACGATCTGCTGCGTCTTGGCGAAGAAGAGGAAGCGTGGAAGCTGGCGGAGAAGATCCGCAAAGAAGACGGCTACAACATCCAGGCGCACAATCTCGGGCTGCTGGAGAAGGAGATGAACGGCTATGTCACGAAATCGTTCGAGGACTTCACCTTGAAGATGCCGAAGCGTGACTGGCCGATCTATGGCGAGCGTGCGCTAACGCTGCTACGCGA
Organism: Verrucomicrobiales bacterium; assembly: GCA_043770175.1. Taxonomy (GTDB): domain Bacteria; phylum Verrucomicrobiota; class Verrucomicrobiia; order Verrucomicrobiales; family Verrucomicrobiaceae; genus Prosthecobacter. Next base: position 572 of record JAYVIO010000094.1, read on the forward strand.
TGCCAAAACGGTGCTGTGTGCCAAATACGGCCTCGATTTGAAGCGTCCCGTGCTGGTGGAGTTCTTTGGCGCGCAGCAGGATTTTGCGATCCGCACGTTTGGTGCGCTGGGCGGGCAGGGGATGCTGGGCGTGTGCTTTGGCACGGTGGTGACGATGAACAGCCCCGGCAGTCTCGCGCATGGCCGCAACAACTGGGAGAGCACGCTGTGGCATGAGTTTTGTCATGTCATCACCTTGAGCGTGACGAAGAACCGCATGCCACGCTGGTTGAGCGAAGGCATCAGCGTGTATGAAGAGCGCCAACGCGATCCGGCTTGGGGCATGTCGATGGATGCGAAGTTTCGCGAGATGGTGCTCGATGAAGAGACGCTGACGCCGGTTTCACAGCTCAGTGGAGCGTTCATGAATCCCGAGACGCAGGATCATCTGATGTTCGCCTACTTTGAATCGAGCCAGGTCGTCGAGTATCTGCTGGAGAAGTTCGGCAAAGAGAAGTTTCAGGGCATTCTGCGTGATCTGGCCGAAGGGAAGCGCATCAACAGCGCCATCGCCGCGCATGTGGGTGAACTGGATGAGATCGAGAAGGGCTTCACGCAGTTCATCACGGCGAAAGCTAATGGTTATGGCGCGAAAGCGGACTGGAAGGAGCCGAAGCCCGAGGAGCTGAACCCGTTTGATGAAGGTTCGTTCACGGGATTTCTGAAACAACACCCAAACAATCTCTGGGCTTGGCACAAGGAGGCTGAAGCAGCGGTGCAGGCCAAAAAGTGGCCGGAAGTGCTCAAGATCGCGGACAAGCTCATCGAGTTGGTGCCCGAAAACACCGATGCCGACGGCGGCTATGCGCTGAAGGTGCAGGCGCTGCGTCAGTTGAAGCGCAATGAGGAAGAAATCGCCGTGCTGCGGCAGATCGCGGCGAAGTCATCGAGTGCGCAGAGCACCTTCCTGCGCTTGATCGAACTGGATGCTTCAGCGAAGCGCTGGGCCGAGGTCAAAGCCAATGCGCAGCGTTCCACGGCCTTGAATCCGTTCCTGCGCACACCGCAGCAAGCATTGGCGGAGGCCTGTGCTGCTCTGAACGAGCCTGAGGCGGCGATTGCGGCCTATGAACGCGTGCTGCTGCTTGATCCAGGCGGTGGTGCGCAGACACACTTCAAACTGGCGCAGCTTTTGCGTGAGAAGGACGCGACGAAGGCAAAACGGCATCTGCTGGATTCGCTGGCGCTGGCACCGAGAAATCGCGATGCCCATGGGATGCTGCGGGAGTGGAAGTGATGATGACTGACGACCACAGGCTCAGCGACTAGATGGCATTGTTGTCCGTTTTCGTCGGCTCAGTGAAAGCGCCATTGCCAAGTTGCACGAAGTTGAAAAAATAACACGCAGGCCCCGACTAGGTAAAGGAACGAGTATACAGCGACGCACCGGCGGAATCTCAGAGGCAGTTCGTGCCAAGGTCGGAAGCAAAGCGCAACAACAGGCCAAAGCGAGAAAACACAAAAAAGTATGCGCGACAACTGCCCACATGCGGAAACCGAATTGTAATGCTGTGTGTGCCACGCACTGCCAAACAAGAGACGAGGTATTGCATGCAAGAGGTAATCGGAGCACCTGACTGCTGGAAGCATGAGCGAAAGAGTTGCTTGTTCCAGTAAGGCAGGGAAGCCGGAATGATAGTCAACGCGGAGGTTTGTCGTGGGCGCGTTGAAGAAGTGAACTGCCAAAACGAACCACCCACCAATCAAAACAAAGGTGGCAATTCGGCGGTATTGAAGACGTGCGATAAAGCAACCGAGAAAGATGAAGAAAGCTGCATATATGAGACTGATGATCGTGGAGAAAAGAAAGCCAACCAAATCAAAGGGATGTGAAGCGGTGCGCCATCCGGTTAGCATGAGAATCCAAGCGCCAAAGCCAACGACTGGCACAGCAAGTATACGAGGAATGGCGGTTGAGGAACTCACGTTAAAGAAGAAGACACGAGAAAGCGCCCAACTAGTTGATGAGACACAATTCTGTTGGTTGCGCCGGCCGCTTTATCCGACTGGTTTGTTGATTGGCAACGGGGTTTTGGCTTCATGGGGGGCTTTTGCCGGTGCGCTACGTTTCCAGTTCAAACGCCTCAACGCCTTCGTAGCGCTGGCACAACGCGTCGATCTCGTCTTTCTCCATGACCATGAAGGCGGTGGATAATGCGTCGGACAAGGCAGCGGTGGGGGCGAGGGCGTAGCTGCGTTGGGGGCGGATGGGAACGGGCGCGAAGAGGCGCGGGTTCATGATGTGGGCACCTTTGACGGCGAAGCCGGAGCCGCTGAGGGCGCGGTTGGTGAGGGCGAGTTTTTGGCTGCCATCGCCAAGGGTGAGCTGCCACGCATCTTTGCCAGCGGGAGTGCCGATGGCGAGGATGGTGCTATCACCAGCGTTGAGGACGAAGTTGGTGATCTTCCAATCTTGCAGGACGTCGGCGGATTGATCGAGGGCGTAGCCTTTGCCCATGGCTCCGAGATCGAAGATCATGTTGGAGGCATGGACGGTGACGCGCATGGTGTCTTCATCGAGGTCGAAGCGATGGCTGCCGATGATCTGACGGGCTTGATCGAGCACTTCTTTGCTGACTTGGCGTGGTTCACCTTCGTGAGTGATGAACAAACTCATGAGCGGGCCGATGGTGATGTCGAAGGCACCGTTGGTTTCCTGATGCATGGCTTTGGCGAGTGCGAGGCAGTCCCATGCGGCCATGCCGACGAGGATGCTCTCACCGGCTTTGAGCTGGCCGAGGCGGTAGATGTCGCTGCTGGCGCGGAAGCGGCTGAGTTCGTCTTCGAGCCGGGCGATTTCTTGAAACACGGCCTGCGCGGCTTGTGCAGCATAGGTGTCATCGGCATCGGCGTGATTGATGATCACGTCGAAGGTGGTGGCCATCGCGTTGCAGGAGAAACGATGGTGCTGGGGGGCGGCGGTGCTCACTTGGCGGTGGCTTCCTGCTGTTTGCGCAGGGTGTAGCGATCCCAGAGTGATTGCTCGACCCACAGGTTGAGCATGACGCCAGGACGCAGGCCAAAGGGGCCCTGCATGGTGTAAGTTTTTCCGGCGAATTTGGCTTCCAGCGCAGGCTGCATGTCGAGTTCGGCGATGATGACACGGGCGTCGATGGTTTCGGGGATTGTGGTGGTGTAGCGCACGGTTTTGATGTCGCGCCAGTACCAAGGCAGTGGCCAGCCAGCGTCGCGATTGATGACGAGGACGTTGAAGCTGTCATCCGGGGCGATCTTCTGCAGCTCACGCACCTTGGGCAGCAGGTTCAGCAGATTGCTGGAGGTGTGCGAATAGACGTAGGGGTTGCGCGAATCGGCGGCGTAGAGATGGATGGCGATGTTGGTCTGCGCGATGAGGTGATATAGGCCAAAACCGAAAGCGATTTTGAAGACGAGGCGTGAAAAGTTGCCGGTGAGTGATTCAGCGATGGCGGCGGCTCCGACGCCAGCGAGCAAGGTAAGCGCGTACTGGGCGCTGAGGATGGACCAGGGCGTTTTGTAGGCGAGGAAGGAGTAGATCGCGAACAGGACAACGGTGTACACCGAGAGAAAAACGAGGAACACCTGCCGCGTGGGATTCTTCATGTGGTTGCCGGTGAAGGCATGCACGATGCCGACAATGCCGAGGCCGCCGATCATGGCCTCGCTCCAGATGAGGCCGTCTTTGCGCCAGAAGATGAGGGTGAGGTAATAGTGCCAGGGTTTTTCATGACCGCTGCCGCCGGAGCGCTCGAAGTAGTTGAGGTAGGTGGTGGCGCTGTCCATCACGGCCTGCCAGTCTTTAAAGCCACCGGAGTAAATCGCCACGCTGGTCAATAGGGCGATGAAAATGACCCACAGCCAGGGTCTGGCGGCACGACCGCGGGAGGGGCCGATCTCGAAGTTGTTGCGGCGCGGGGAGAAGTTGCCGAGCATGGTCTTGGCGACGACGAAACCGATGAGCGCGGCGGCCACATTGATGGCAAACGTTTCCTTCGTCACATGCTGCATGCCGAGGGTGAAACCAGCAAGCACGAGCCACCAGCGGCCGCCGCTTTGTGAGTAACGCCACAGGGCGGCGAGGGTCAGCGTGATGAACAGCACGAACGGCACCTCCATGATGAAGTAGCGCGAGTAATAGACCATCATCGGCGAGATGGAGATGAGCAGCATCGCGAGGCCGGTGCCGAGGCGGCCCAGGGCATCGCGCAGCAACAAGGTCACGAGCAGCAGCAGCAAACCGCAGACCACTGTCACGGTGCGGAGCTGGGCTTCGGTCCAGGTACTCGAATCGCCCCAGCCGGCGAGCTTGGACCAGACGAGCGTGACGTCATGCAGGCCGGGGCCGTGGAAGTCCTTGGGGTCGTATTGGAAGTGGCCGGTGCGTTGGAAATCGGCGGACTTCATCGCCAGAATAGCCTCGTCGGTGTGCATGGGCCGCTCACCGAGCAATGGCAGGCGGTAGTAGGCACCGACGGCGAGCGAGACGATGGTGAAGATCGTCAGGCCGATCAAGCCTAGGGTTTGCTTTTGGGGAGGGGGCATGGGGGAATGACGATACCAGAATGACCTGCCCGCAATGCTGCGCATAGCGCTGCAGGCGGGCGAATGACGGAGCTGGAATGGTGGATGAGTTACATGAGATCGCGGCGTTCGACCATGAGTCTTGTCTGGCGATTGCGGCGGAGAACAAATTGTTCGCGGGTGGGGGCCAGGGTTTCGCTGCCGCCGTGTTCGATGAGGACGGTGATGATTTGCGGGCGCACGGTCATTTCCAGGAAGTGCAGCATGGGCGTGCCACGGGTGCGGAAGAAGCAGTTCAGCGGGATGTGCGGATGCGCGGCATTCCACAGCCAGCGGGCGGGTGCGAAGCGTTCCTCATCCATGAGGACGCAGAGAATTTCGCGAATAAGTGCTTCGCCATGTTTGCGCGACCACTTCCAGGCCTCGCGGCGGTTCATGAGTTCGTTGAACTTGGCGACGAGCGGATTCGCATGCGCCTGCTCCATCTCCTGAATGATTTCACCGGCATGCACGGCCATGGCGGTGCGGAATTCCTCACGGGTGATGCGCCCGCTGTCCAGCCAGCGGAAAAGCTGCTGCGGCGTGGGGACGGGGTCGAGCGTGATCATGGCGAGTCGCGCGAGTTTGGCGTGTTCGCGGCAGTTCGCAAATGGCGGGGCAGGGAATGCAGCCAGTCCCTGCTGCTTTCATGCCTTGCTCATGGGCGCATCAATCGCTGTCCTTTTTGGTGTTCTGCGGGATGTCGAGGATTTGCAGGAGATTGTGATAGCGGTCAGTCCAGAGGCGGACTTCATGCTTGAGTTCGATCTCGTTGCCCAACAGGCTGGTGGGCGTGGCCTTGAGGAAGACTTCGTTCTGGGTGAGAAGCACGTAGTCGGTCGAATCGTGGTCGCCTTCAGCCTCGGTGGCGATGCGGGTGGTTTTGAAACCGGCGTCGGCAGCGATTTTTTCGATGACGGGGGCGAGCACGAGATAGGAGTTGGTCACATGCACGGCGATGATGCCGTCGGGTTTCATGTGGCGCTGGTAAATGGCAAACGCCTCGCGGGTGAGCAGATGCACGGGCACGGAGTCGCCGCTGAAGGCGTCGAGCAGCAGCACGTCGAAATTTTGTGGCGATTCGCGTTCGAGAGCGAGGCGGGCATCAGAAATCCTGACCTCAATTTTAGCGCCGCGTGCGGTGCCGTCGGCGAGGTAGGTGAAGTGCTTTTTGGCGATGCGTTCGACCTCGGGGTTGATGTCGTAGAAGCGGAAGGTGTGGCCGCTTTTCGCATAGCAGGAGACAGTGCCAGCGCCCATGCCGACGACGCCGACGCGGGCGTCGGTGCGGTCTTTGAGGCTGTCCAGCGCCTTGCCGATGCCGGTGTGATGGCCGTAGTAGGTGGTGGGTTCTTCACGCAGGGCGGCACCGAGGTTCTGCATGCCATGGACGATGCCACCGTTGCTGAGCTGGCGGTATTTCATGTCCAGGCCGCTGTCGTAGTCCTCGGTGACGGAGAGCATGCCGTAGAAGTTGCGCACGCGTTCGAGCTTTTGCTCCCGTTTGAAGCCGAGATCGCACATTAGGAGGATGCCGACGGTGAATGAAACACCCAGCAGCAGCATCGAGATGAGCGCGATGCGAAAACGGCCAAAGCGGATGGAGCGGAACATCAGCAGGAGAATGCAGGCCGCGATAATGCCAATGACCGTCCACAGCACCCACATAGGCACGACGGCGTTCATCGGGAGCTTCTCCTCGAGCATTGTTTGCGAGACGACACCCAGTTTGAACAGCGCCCAGCCTTTGAAGATGACGACTGCGGCCAGCAGAATCATGAGCAGCCATTCCCAGATCTTCGTCTTCACCTGCCAGACCGAGCGCAGCAACACGATGCCGGCCAGCGCGAACACCGCGATGAGGCTGATCGGCCATTCGGCAAAGGTGGTGAAAAAATGCGGAGCGCCGAGGCTGACGAACAAGCCGCCCAGCGCCCCGCCGGCGGACATGAGGAGATAAAACTCGGTGAGACGTCGCGGTGCGGGCTTGAGCCGCGTGAGTTCGCCGTGGCAGAGCATGCAGGCGAAGAACATCGCGCCGAAGGCCCAGCCGAGTTCCCAGATGTAATTCGGCGTCAGGTCGATGCTGCTGAAATTGAATTCCATGCCAGTCAGCTTCTCCAGCCACGGCTCCACCTGCTGGTGCAGCGTGTTTTCGAAGGCGCTCCAGAAGGGCTGTTTTTGCAGACGGTCTTCGGTGCAGGTGACGAACAGGAGCAGCAGCGCGGGCAGCGCCCAGAGTACTGACACGCGGGCATACCAGCGCTCATGCTCGAAGCAGATGATGAACGTGAGCAGGTACAGGCTCAGCGGCGCCACCCACAGGAACGGCACCACGGCCACATCCTGGCAGACATGGTTCGTGGCAGAGAGCAGCACGCAGCTTGCCAGCGCGGGCAGCAGCACCCAGAGAATGCGCCGCAGCCAGCCGGGATGATCGGCGGCGGTGTCGATGGTTTCCGCAGGTTTCGATTCGGCAGCGATGGCGTGATGGCGGTCCATCCACACCCCCGACAAGGACAGTAGCACAAAGGCACCAAATCCCACGGCCCATAGCGTGGTCTGCTCCAGCACATCCCAGCGCACTTCAAAAAACAGCGGATAGCTCAGCAGCGCCGCCAGCGAGCCGATGTTCGACAGCGCATACAGCCGCCACGGGCTGCCACCGCCGCTGGCACGCGTGAACCACACCTGCACGAGCGGACTGGTGCTGGAGAGCACGAAATACGGCAGGCCCACGCTCACTGCGAGCAGCAGCAGGATGCGCAGCGCGGGATCTTCGGTGCCGGTCGGCTTCCACGCTTCACTCGGGGCGATGGGCAGCAGCGCGATGGCCGCGCCGAGCAGCAGGCCGTGCAAAATGCCCTGCCAGCGCCGAGGCAGCAGCGTCAGCGCATGCGCATACGCATAACCGGCAAACAGGACGATCTGGAAGAACAGCATGCACGTCGTCCACACGCCCGGACTGCCGCCGAACCACGGCAGGATGAACTTGCTGATGATCGGCTGCACTTGAAACAACAGAAACGCGCTGAGGAGACTCAGCGCGCCAAGGATCAGACCGGGAACAAAACGGGAGAGGGTGGGGGAGGACATGGGGCGGCGGTGAGGCTGTCACAACGCCACATGAATGGGAAGATGAAAGTAAGGAGTTTGTGCGGAGCCGCTGGCAATCGCGGCGTCCTGCTTCATCATGCACCATGCCGCCGCCGCCACGCCGTCCGTTTCGCCCACGTCCCTCGCAAGCTCCTCGTGAGCACGGCACGTCGTGGGAAAAATCGGCGGACTGGTATGACCGCATCATCGGTGAGCGCGGCTCTGAGTTGTATCAGGCCGTCGTGATTCCTGGCGCGCTGAAGCTGCTCGCGCCCAAGCGTGGTGAGCGTGTGCTCGATCTCGGCTGCGGGCAGGGCGTGTTCTGTCGTGCGCTGGCGCAGGCAGGCTGTCAGGTCACGGGTGTGGATGCAGCACCGACCTTGATTCAAAAAGCGCGCACTTATCCCGTGAAGCCACCGGTGCGCTACCTCGCGCGTGATGCGGCGCAAATCACCGACCTGGGCGAGTTCGATGCCGCTTCGGCGATTCTGTGCGTGCAGAACATGGAGCATCTCGATGTCGTCAGCGCCGCCGCCGCGCAGGTGCTCAAGCCCGGCGGGCGCATGCTCTGGGTGGTGAATCATCCCGCGTTCCGCATCCCACGGCAGTCGAGCTGGGGGAATGATGAAGCGACGAAGATTCAATACCGCCGAACCGACGCCTACAGCAGCACGCTGAGCATCCCCATCATCATGCATCCCGGCAAAGCCGACAGCGAGAGCACCACCTCGTTCCACCGCAGCTTACAAACGCTCACCGCCACCGGCTTCAGCGCCGGATTGCGGCTCGCCGGCATCGAGGAGTGGTATTCGCACAAGGAAAGCCAGCCTGGGCCGCGTGCGCGTGCCGAGAACCGGGCGCGGAAGGAGTTTCCGCTGTTTCTTGCGTTGTTGTGGGAGAAGCGGTGAGGTGTGACTTGGTGTAACTCAAACATCTTCAACGCTGGCAGCTTTAACGCGATTCGTGCTGGTGATAACTTAAATTTGCAGCGTGTTCGTCGAAGATGATCTCGATTCGCTTGCTTCCTGAATACCAAATGGGAGGTCGTTGGACTGCAAGCCAGGCGTGTAGCTTGCGGAAACCCTCTGATGAGAGGAGTTGCCGCACGGTGGACTTTTGCTGACGCGGAACGGCATAAACAGTCAGCTTCCAATGTTCGCCATACCACCAGGACATTGAGCTATCACTAGGCGATGAAACAGATGGCGGACGGTTCGTGTATTCAAGATCAAGCACCACATACAAGCCGGAAGATCCTATGGGCTTGCATGCCGGAGCGGCTTCCCTAAATCGTAGCTCAAACTCTGCGACGTGTGGTGCGTCGGCCAATTTAGCGCTGATGATCTCAGCCCCCACTGGATAGGAGTGGGATCCAGGAATGCTGGATTTGTGGAGTGTTGCAATCACAGGTGTTGTTTTCGGCAAACTAATCTCACGCCATTTCTTCCCGGCAGCGCACAGATCAGTTTTCAGACTGCATGCAGCGCCTCCAGCACAGCCTGAGGATGCTGCTCAGCGATGCGCAGCAGGGCGCGGGCGGTGCCTTCGGGACGGCGGTGGCCTTGTTCCCAATTTTGCAGGGTGCGGATGCTGATGCCAATCATGGCCGCGAACTGACTCTGCGTCAGCCCCAGTTTCTCGCGCACGGCTTGTGCGTCCGGCCACTGGTGGGTGCGCTGGCGGGAGGCTTTCTTTTTGCCATGGAGGATCGAGCCGCCTTCTTTGATGCTGGAGACGAGTTGCTGGAAGAGTTGATCGTTCATGGGAATTCGTTTTGGACGAGGGTTTTCAGGAGCTTGATCTGATCGGTGGTGAGGTCGGCTTGTTCGTTCTTTGGGTAGGCAAGCAGGAAGAGAATGACACTGCCCGGCACATGCCAGTAGTAGATCACGCGCAGGCCGCCGCGTTTGCCCCTGCAGATCCAGCCCAGCGAATCTTTCGCAGTCCACCGGAGCCTCGGATGAGATCGCCGCGCTCCGGGTTGGCCATCAAGGCCCACTCCAAAGCGCTGAGTTCATCGTCCGAGATCAGTTCGGTGATCTGGCGGGTGAAGACGCTAGTTTCTCGAAAAGTCAGACGCACGCACCATCATCCGTCATTGACGGACATGCGCAAGTGGCTTGAGCGGCTGCCATCGGCACCATCTCCTTCCACCGCAGCCTGCAAACCCTCATCGGCACAGGTTTCAGCGCTGTTGTGTGAGAAGCGGTGAGGTCGGGTTCAGGGGCGTTCCATTTTCGCTGGGTGAAGTCGTGATGGCGTCAGTTGGAACTGGGAGAGAGGAGGTGTGCGAAGTTTTGATCGGCGATCATGCGGGCAAACTCCTCGGGGCTCAGGGTGATACCCGCCTGCTGGGCCTGTTGCTGATTTTCGGCCCACATTTGCCGCAGGGAGTCGTCCATCGAGTCGCCAAGCTGCAAGGTCGTGCGCAGGGTCGCGCGCCAGTCGGCATCGCCGCCGAAGATCCGTTGCGTGATCGAGGCGACCAACTGATCCTTGTCCGGCGCGAGGCTGCCGATGGCGCTGAGGACGTAGTTTTCCAGCAAGATGAGCAGCGGTCGGCCAGCGTAGCGGCCACCCATCGCCGTGGCTAAAGACGGCTTGGGGGATCGGCGGAAGAAGTCAAAAAGGCCCATGGATTGCAAACTCGCGGTAGGTTTCCTGTTTGGAGTGCGGCTTGTTCACAAATGTCACGGGAGGAGGCATCTGCCGCGTGGCTCTGAAGCTGACGGCGCGATACAGCACCACGATGAACGCGAACACGATCACACCGGTGCAGAGGCCGAAAAAGAGGAGATGCTGATTGAAGGACATGCGGGTGCTCAGGCATCTGGTTTGTTGAATGCTCGCAGCATCTCGCAGATTTCGTCATGGCCATTCAGTCGAGCCGTTGTGAAGGGCAAGTCGCCCACGGTGTGCGCGGAAACATCAGCGCCTTGTTCAAGCAGCAGTCGGGCGATTTCCATGCGGCCGAATGCGCAGGCTTGGTGGAGCGGCGTGTATCCCTCCTCACCCGGCTGATTCACCTGGATGCCATGCGCCAGGAGCGTCTTTGCCGCTTCGTAATCGCCCCAAACGATGACGCAGTGCAAGGCATTGTCCCCAAGCGCGTTCGTGGCGTTGACGTCGGCGAAGTCAACGCAGCAGAAATCCGCCGTCTCCTTAACTCGTTCCAGAATGGCGTGAACTTCGGGATGCATGGAAGGGACGCCTGAATAACACGTCGTTGCGATGGCGACAATCTGGTTCTGACGGCCGAGGTCGTTTTGGAGTGCGGTTGCGCAGGGAGGAACGAACGCAGCCACCGCTTTACGCAGGCCGGGAGACGTTCGAAAGCGGCAGCTACCGCAGCCGCACTCCAAAGGCTGCGCCTGCCGCGTTCTGGCGAACGCAGCTACAGCCGCCGCAACCCATCCTCCGTCATCGGCGTGGGGATGGCTTCGTCGATGGCGTCGATGCGGGTGAGCGTTTCGGCGCTGAGTACGAGGTCGGCGGCGGCGAGGCTTTCTTCAAACTGCGCGACGGTGGTGGCACCGACGATGGTGGAGGCGACGAAGTCGTGCTGCTTGCTCCAGGCGAGCGCCAATGTGGTGACGCTGATGCCGAGGTCGGCGGCGATGACTTGAAGGCGGGCGGTGGTTTCGAAGCTGCGCTCGTTCACGAAGCGGGCGGCCATGCGTTTCTGGCGTGGGCCACCATTTTGGATGTAATCGGTGAAGCGCGCACCTATGGGCAGTGCGCCGCCGTTGTATTTGCCGCAGAGCACGCCACCGCCGAGCGGGGAGTAGGGCAGGAGGCTGACGTTTTCTTTGCGGCAGACCTGCGCGAGTTCGCTCTCGCAACGGCGGTTGATGAGGGAGAAATTGTTCTGCACGGAGGCCATGCGGGCGAGGCCGTGCTTCTCGGCTTCCCAGAGGTTCTTCATGACGCCCCAGCAGGTCTCGTTGCTGCTGCCCCAGGCGCGGATCTTGCCCTGGTCGATGAGATCGGTCAGTGCGCCGAGCGTTTCGGCCTGTTCCATGCCGTGGTCGGGCCAATGCGTCTGGTAGAGGTCGATGTAATCGGTTTGCAGGCGGCGCAGGCTGTCCTCGCAGGCTTGGAAGATCTGGCGGCGGTCCAGCGCGGTGAAGCCGCCGCGAATCGGCGGGCGGAACCAGCCGTGGCCGGGGCCGGTGACCTTGCTGGCGACGATGATCTCGCCGCGTGTGCGGCCTTTGAGCCATTTGCCGACAATCTGCTCGGTCACGCCGAAGAGTTCCGCGCTCGGCGGCACGGGATACATCTCGGCGGTGTCGAAGAAGTCGATCCCGGCGTCGATGGCACGGTCCATGATGGCGAAGGAGGTCTTTTCGTCGGCCTGGAGGCCGAAGGTCATGGTTCCCATGCAGATGTCGGTGACGACGATGCCAGTGCGGCCAAGGCGGTTGCGTTTCATAAGTCGCGGATGCTAGCAGGGGATGGCGGAGAGCCAAATGGGAATGCGGTCGGCAAATTCCCGGCTTGCCATCCTCCGCCGCCTTTCGTAAAACCATGCCGCATGGCTGACGAACCTCCTTCTGCTTTACCTACGCCGGACACACCGCCACCGCGCACCACGGGCGGAAACTTCCGCTGGGAGCCGCCGACGCCTGAAGAACTCCAGGCATTGATGCCGGGCTACACGATTGAGAAGCTCCTTGGCCGTGGCGGCATGGGCGCCGTGTATAAAGGTGTGCAGCAAAATCTCGACCGCACCGTCGCCATCAAGGTGCTGCCGCCCGGCGTGGAAAAAGAGGACCCCAGCTTTGCCGAGCGCTTCAAGAACGAGGCCAAGCTCATGGCCAAGCTACTGCATCCGGCCGTCGTCGCGGTCTTTGACTTCGGCACCACCAGCGGCGGGCAGCTTTACATCGCCATGGAGTATGTGGACGGCAGCGATGTCTCGCAGATGATCCGCTCGCAGGGCAAGCTGCCGCCGGAGCACGCGCTCGCCATCACCGCGCATGTGTGCGATGCGCTCGCTGCCGCGCATGAGCTGGGCATCGTCCACCGCGACATCAAACCGGCCAACGTGCTCCTCAACATGAAGGGCCAGGTCAAAGTGGCCGACTTCGGACTCGCTAAGGTCGAGGAGCCCGGCCAGCACGGCCTCACCAAGACCGGCTACGCCATGGGCACGCCCGACTTCGTCGCGCCGGAGGTGCTCATGCTTGGCTCCAGCATCGATGGCCGCGCCGATCTGTATGCCGTCGGCGTCATGCTCTACCAGATGCTCACCGGCGAGGTGCCACGCGGTGCCTTCAAGCCCGCTTCTGTGCGCATGCCCGGTCTCGACCGCCGCTACGACCCCATCATCATGAAGGCCATGCAGAGCGACCGCGAGGAACGCTACCAGAGCAGCGCCGAGCTGCGTCGTGACCTCGACGTCATCCTCACCGTGCCCTTGGTGAAACAGGAGGACCCCGCCTCCGCCGCCATCCCCGTCTCCCAAGTCGCGCAGATGCCTGCGCAACGAAGTGCCGCGCAGAAGCCCATCGGCAAACCGCCGCAGCCACGGAGTGCGGACGCCCCCGTCCGCCAGCCAGCCTCCATCAAAGCGGGTGAGGGCACCCGCGCTCCTGCCAAATCCAAAGCCCCGCTCTTCATCGGCCTCGGTATCGCCGCCGCAGCGGCCATCGGTGCCTTTGTCATGTTCAGCGGCGGGAAGAAGCCAACCGTGGTTCAACCTGTCACTGCGGCAAAGCTTGAGGCCACAAAACCTGCCTCCAATCCTAATACCAGTCTCCCAACGACAAGCAAACCTGCCACCACACCAGCAGCAACAACTCCCGTTTCATCCACTTACCCGCAACCATCCAAGTGGAACGACACCACCGCTGCCTTGCGCAGCAAATATGTCGCTGACGGTTTATTGGCGGCCGACGGTGAATGGTTGAAAGCCACGAAAGGCACGACGCTCACTTTAGGCGGCGGCGTGCAGCTCCACAATCCCATCGTTCGTGTCCTGTTCTCCAACCGTGTGGACATTCGCCTGCGGCGGACTCTATCAAAAGAAAGTGACACCTGCTACGTCGGGTCTATTGGACCGAATAGTTCAGTGATCAGTTTCAATGCGGAGGTTCTCAATGCCGCTAATTTGGAAAACCAAACGCCCAAGCGCAGCCTAACATCAAAAACTTCGTCCAATCGTCTCGAAGGGGAGCACGAGGCGGTTTTCGTCGCGCAAGGCGACACGCTGACCTTGTGGCTGGATGGCGCGCTGATGGCTACTACCCAAGATCCCACGCTATCCTCCGGCAGCATCGCTCTGACGCTTAAAGATGACCCCGGCGGCGACTGCCGCATCAAGAAAGTAGAATATGGCGAACTGCCCGACCTCGCGTCCGCCGTCGCCATGCCAAAGATCACTCCCGCTCCTCTGACCGCCCCCATCAACCTCCTCGCCCTTGTCGAGGTGAAGCGCGATGCGGTAAAGGGCCAGTGGGAGCTGAAGCAGGAAGGCCTAGCGGCCAAGTCTGGCAAAGAGCAATGGCTGAGCCTTCATCATACCCCGCCGGAGGAGTATGACTTCGAGATCGAGTTCACCCTCAACAGCGGCAAGGAAGTCAGTCAGGTGCTGCCGCTGCCGGGTGCCCCCATTGTCTGGAAGATGGGCTTTGGCAACACCACGGCACCGACCCAATACTTTGGCTTCGGCCCGTTTTTTAACCGCATCAATCTCAACGGCTCGGCGAGCACCGGCTCGAAGCGCACGGAGGGCGTGAGCCAGCAACCGCGCTTCAAACTCAACCAGCGCTACCGCAGTCTCGTGCAGGTGCGGAAGGGATCTCTACGTGCCTTGCTCGATGGCGTGGAGGTGGCCCAATGGACCGGTGATCTCACCCGCTTCACCGGCGAAACAGGCTTTGCACTGCCAGATCCCACGCATCTGGGCCTCAGCAGTTACGAGTCAGACATCGTCTTCCACAAAGTCGAACTGCGCCCGGCTTCCACCTTGAGTGCAAAGCCCGCCGTCGCCTCCACGTCTCCGGCTCCCTCTGCCATTTCAAATTCCAAATCGCCGATTTCAAATCCGCCCGCCTTCCCACCCGGCCAGTGGGTGAAGATGTTCACCAAGTTCGAGGACTTGCCGGAGGATCTGCGCAAGCCGGACAGTGGGGTGAAGTTTGAGGACGGGTGGATTCGCCTGGGGGGCGGTCCCCGTCGGAATATTTTCCTACCCCAGCAACTTCAAAGGAACTATGCCGTGAGGGCGAAATTTGTGCGGATTGGAGCCTCATTTGAGGATCGCGGACAAATCGCCTGTCGATTGTCTTCTGACAAATTGGCCTTCTACCAGGCATTTGCTTCGTCCATCAAGTTAATCATTCAATATACCAAGGACGGGAAGTATCCCGAACTGGCCAGCGTACCGATCCAGTCCATTCCTGTGGGAAGTGAGTATACCCTGGAGTTATTCGTGGTCGGGAACCACTTGGGCAGCCGACTGAATGGAACATCCTTGTCCACGGTGACCGATGCAACACTGTCCACGGGCCGAGGGCTGATCGAAGGCAGGGAAGACATCCGCGACATCGAAGTCATCAACCTTGACGGCCTCCCGGAAGCCGAGGCTCTCCGCATCCTCGGCGTGGATGAGAAGGGCAATGACACGCGGGCGGCGGCGTTGGCGGCGGAGAAGCTGGCGATGGAGCAGAAGCAGGTGGCGCAGGCGGCGGCCAGCATCCCGGAGCTGGTCACGCTCGACGAGCAGTTCAAGCAGCTCACCGCCGAGCGCGTGACCGCGCCGTTCGCGGTGGAGGTGGCGAAGCTGCACAGCGGCTACCTCGGCGGACTCGATCGCAAGCGCGCGGAGGAGAAAGCCGCCGGGCATCTCGACAGCGTGCTGGCGCTTGAAGCGGAGAAGACGCTCATCGTAGCTTCGAGTGGCACTCGAAGTCAGGGAGCGGACGGACTTCGATTGCCAATGGAGTTCATCACCAGATAGTTCGTGCCGATGCGCTCTGAAACCGTTGATTTCAGGAGGAACTTCGCAGAATCGGGTTTTCTGGG
>JAYVIO010000095.1:0-16274 GCA_043770175.1 Verrucomicrobiales bacterium
AATCTGCAACACCAAGGCCACGCAGACGAACAACGCGATCCAGCGCGTGGCGGTGCCGCCGACGGCTCCGATGTGCAGCGAGAGCTGGAGATTGTCATAACGTTCCATGAATCCGCCTTCACGCGCACTGTGAACGGCGAGCGCTGCACCGCTCCATTGATCGACAAACACCACGCTGCGGCCCGCAGGGGTCCCGTCCTCGGGAAAAGCGAGCTGGATGCGGAACGTTGCCTGTGGATTCGGCAGTGGCATCTCCACGGCGGCGGCCTTCGCACCGGGCAAAGCCTTTTCCGCCGCGCGGACCGCCGTATCGACACTGATGCGCTGCGCACCCGCCTGCGGTGCATGCGATCCCGGCGAACGCGGGTGTTCGAGATGCAGATGCCGCATGGTGAGGCCGGTGATGCAGACCACGATGAGGAATAGCGATGAGTACAGGCCCGCCACACTGTGCAGATCGAGATTGAAGCGGCGGAAACTCGCACCCTTGCGGAACCCGAAGATGCGCAGCGGCCACCACAGCCACAAACCGGTGAGGGCGAGGCCCAGCGTGATCCACGTCGCTATTTCTACGATCAAACCGCCCATTGAGCCAAGCATCAGGTTCACATGCAGCTTCATGAAAGTCTGCCACCACAGGTGCATGCGTGGACGGATGCCGAGGATCGCTCCGGTGCGTGGATCGCACTGGATCATGCGATTCCCGCCGATCAACGTCAGCACATCATGCTCATCGCGCGGCAGGCGGATGCCCTGCACACGCATGTCAGGAAGCTTCCGGCTCACTTCGTCCAATGCCGCCGATACCGGCGCACGCTTTTCAACAGCCGTGGCCTCGCGCGGAAACAACTCAGGATTCAGCCAGCGATCCTGCGTGTGCTGAAACACCAGCACGCCGCCAGTGACCGCAGCAAACAGAATGATGAGACCAGCGACTACGCCCACCCAACGATGCAGCCAGAGAAGAATGCGGCGAAATTTCATGTGGAAAGGATGGCGCGCATTAACCAGCAGGTGGGGAAGGAGTTGCGGTTACGTTGGTTGTCACCAACACTCGCATGAAGATGCAATCATGCCCCAGAACACCGCCTTCATCTCTGACATCCACGGCAACATCCGGCATTCCGGGCTGTGTTGAGAAGACTTGTTTGCCTATTTCCGCCCAGGTGTGCCACACTTGATGGTTTCCACCTGAAAACTGATACTATGATGGCCCTTGCCCAGCTTTGCATCGATTCAACCCAGCAATACCTGGATTTCCTCGAAGGACAGCCAGACGGTGCTGCGGTCATCATCAGCGTTCTCGATAAGAGCAAAATTGGGGAACAACGATGGCAGCTCATTGTGAGCGCCCGCGTCCGCAACCGGGATTCAATTCAGCTCTTAGTGGCAGGGGGTGAAGTGCCGCGCGATCAATTTGAAGTCGAAAGTTATCATCCTCAGTCGGGCAGGATGGTGCTGAAGTTTCACACGAACAACGCAGCGTTTGTGGCTGCCGGAGCGGATATGATTCAGCTTCGCAGCGATCTACGTTTCCTGATTGAGAATGTGCAGAACTGGTTCCGTATTCATGGCAATGAGATCGGCCTGCCTGAAAGCGGCGCTGGCTTGGAGCCTCCAACTGGGATTGAGCTTCGCCGAGATCATCTGGAGGCCGTGAAATCCGTCCTTACCTGCCCTCTATCTTACGTTTGGGGGCCTCCTGGCACAGGCAAAACTCGTCATGTCCTGACGGCGGCGGTTCTCGCGAACATCCAGGCTGGCAACGTCGTGGCCCTACTGGCACCGACTAACAATGCCCTGGACACCGCCATGATTGGCCTGCTCGAAGCAACGCAGGCACATCTTGGCAAGCAAGGGCAGTTCCTCCGTCTTGGTGCGGCCACTAGAGAGTTCCGAGACAGATTTCCAGATGCCTGCGAGGACCTGGGAATTGAGGACGCTCTTAAAACTGTTCGATCCGAACGTGAAACCTTAAAGCAACTGAAGTTACATCGGGAAGCGCGCTTCAATCTTCGTGTTGTCGAGGCAGCCCAGGATGACTTGGAAACCCTTTTCACACTCTTGGAGCAGCGACGCGGATTTGACGAACAAAGGGGTAGATTCGAAGGGGAAAGAAGTCGGCTGCTCAGCAGAGCAGCCGACCAGTCCATCCAGAACAGGATCGTTGCTCTAGGAACACAGATCGGGCTGATCAACCAGGAGGCGGAAAAAGTTGAGACTGCGATTCCTGAGATCATTGGGAACATCAGGGGTGCCCTCACGGGCGCAAATACATGCGACATGCACCTGAAAGAGGTGAGTGATGATGACGAAACGCCTAATCGGGCCTTGGCCGCGCTAGAGGAACGTGAACTGGATTTGACCGCGCTAGTAGAGACAAATAGCTGGGTGGATGAATTACATGAAGACTACGAGGATGTTGATCAGCTACTGACTGACCTTGATGATCGTGAGGAAGAGCTGCTCCGCGCCACACTTCCAGCGCGGCTGCAACACGCACAGGTCATTGGCCTTACCTTCGATGGCTACATTGGGCGGTATCGCCAGAAGGTGCCCCCGCTCCATCAAGTGTTCGTTGATGAAGCAGCTTACGTTCCCCTGATCAAGGCATTGACGGCTTTCCGGCAGAAGGTGCCTGTGGCATTCTTTGGTGACCACTTCCAACTGCCGCCGGTTTGTACTGTTCCTACTCAGGCCATTGTCGGTTTGGAAAAAACTCTCTTGTGGTCTCGGTCAGCAATTTTTTCCGAGTGCGCGTTCTCGTCATCCAAAAATGTCGAGCGCTTGTTGGACCTGCTGAGCAAACATGATGGTGAGCCGCCCAGCTACACACAGACCAAGAAAGCCGATCTGATCATCACCTACCGCTTCGGGCCATCTTTGGCTGATTTACTGAACATCGTTATCTATAGAAATGGACTGAAAAGTGGCCTTGCAGCAGACTCGCTCGAGATTGAGGTCGTTCATGCTCCCAGGAGCCAGGGTAATGATTGGACGAATCGTGCCCAGGCCATAAAGGCCGTGGAGGCATTCAACCGCGCTCCTGCGCATAGACGCTGCATCCTGACACCTTACAACAATCAAGTGCGCATCATGAGGCAGCAGTTGCCTTCATCTCACCGGGAATCGGTTATGAATGTGCATTCATCTCAGGGGCAGGAATGGGACACCGTCATTTTCTGCGCTTCCGACTGTGGCCAAGAACCATTCTTGACCAACTCCGAAAAGCCTAAAGGAAGGACATGCCTCAATGCAGCCATCAGTCGTGTAAGGCGCAGATTGGTGCTTGTTCTTGATCAAAGCTTTTGGCAAGCCCCAGGCCGCAGCGATCAACTCCTGAACCGTTTAATTTTACTGGCATGATCGATAATTTTGTGGCGAGACAGCATGCCTCCTGGTGAGGATGTTCATCGAGTCGGCAAAAGGTGAATGAGGAGGAATTGTCGTGTCACTTGTCCTCAGCGGAGATTTCTCGGAACTGCCAGCCGAGATCGATGGCGCTGATGGCGTGGGGGTGGTCATCTTCTTGGCTTCTGCTGACTCGGCAGCAGTGCGAGGATGCGGGAGGATTCATCTTCATTCCGCTCATCCTTCAGGCGCAGGGTCAGGCTCGGTACTGTGTGCATTTCATTGAAGCTGCGCTCCAAGCGCCAGAGGCGGATGGTCGGGTCTGCCCGATGCTCCAGCGCCAGCTTCACTCCGGTGGCATAGGTCCGCATCGTGGCCGCTTCGAGCACCATGTCGCAGACGCGGTGGCTGAGCAGGTTCACTTTCTCTACCCAACGTGATTCAATCTCATCCGACCAAGCATCCCTCCCATCAGGCTCCATGCGCCGCACGGTTTGGGTGCTCAGGGCCGCTCCCTGTGTCAGCACAGACTTCAGCAGCGGCTCATCTCGATACCAAATAGCCCGGCAGGCGATCTCCAGCATCGTCTGTGCATTCAGCCTCGCCTCTGGCAGGTATGACAGCAGCCACTCGTCGTTTTGGCCGTGAGTCTTTTCCATGCATACCGATGAGAGGAAATCATCGCTGTCGATGGAGAACGTGTTTTCTGAAGCACCTGCCAGCAGCCTGCCGCGCGCTTCTGCCGAAAGTTGCGGCCAGGCGGCCTGTGCCAGCCCTCGCAGGCTGTGTCTGCCGACAGCCCAGGCGTGCCGCTCGATGAGGCTCAGCAGTCGTTCGTCCAGGAGGTCCGGCCTCCGACAAATCACGAGCGCCACGTCCTGCCAGTCTTCCGCATGGGCAGCCACGACGCGCCACTCATTCCGGGCCAGCCAGCCATGATGCAGCCAGCGGAACCAGCCACGCGCTGTCTCCACAGGCGCGGATTCCAGGCGCGTCAGCCGTTCGAACCAGCCAGCCAGCACCTGCTCCACTGCCCAGTCCCAGGCATAGTCACGAAATCCAACCGGCTCGGCCAAAATTGGCGACTCGATGCGTGGATACTCCTCCCAGGCGAAATGATCTCGCAGCACCCGGAGCCAGGACTTCGGCTCGGCCACCTCGTCCAGCCCGCCC
Source organism: Verrucomicrobiales bacterium (assembly GCA_043770175.1). GTDB lineage: Bacteria > Verrucomicrobiota > Verrucomicrobiia > Verrucomicrobiales > Verrucomicrobiaceae > Prosthecobacter. Next base: position 4,525 of record JAYVIO010000095.1, read on the forward strand.
AATGGATCAAACTCTTCTTCCACGACCTCGGGTCTTCTCCGCATCTCCATGTCCAGCCTGACGAGAGACTCGCAGTGTTCCTTGGCATCTGCGAGTGTGGCGTGAGTGCTTTCAGGAGTTTTGAGCGAGTGCCCGCGCTGATCAGCATAGCGGTCAGCTGTGATGACATGGAAGAGTGATGTTTCGGATTTTTGGATGGGTTTCATAAGTGGGTCACAGGGGTACGCCAGAGCGCTTTAGGCGGCGCTCATTACGGATGGTGCTGGGCAGTCTGCCTTTCGACATTTCATGGATGGCTCCGGTGGCGACGAGAATTGCCTCCAGGCTGAAGTGCGGCAGCGTCTTGCCCGGCTTCAGGTAATCCGCCAGATACCGCGGCGAGGCTGGACTCAGCCCATAGCGCTGACAGACGAGCAGAGCCACGGACTCAGCCTCCAGCTCTTGCCCCGCGTGGTCGGCGCCGCGCCGGTCATCCGGCCAACCGCTGGCCGTGATGCTGCCGAGATGTCCGCAAAAGAGGTGCCCCAGCTCATGGGCGATGGTGGTGAACTGCACGCTGCGTGAATGTGCTTCATTCACGGTCATCTCATGGCTTTCCGCAGTCACCCGTTTGATGCCGCCAGCTTGAGTGTCAGGCAGATCAGTAAACATCAGCTTTACGCCGAGCTTTTCCGTCTGCCTCAGCAACCGCTTCCAGATGAGGTCTGGCACATGCCCGTCAGTGGCGAACGGGTCTTCCATCAGCCGACGAACCGCAGGCGTGAGCGTGGTCTCATCCACATCTGCGACATCAAAGACGAACATCACCGGATGCATCGGTGCCAGGATGAGCAGCGGGTGGGCGGTGGGCTTCAGCGTGCAGCCGAGCAGACGCCACTTCTCCAGCGGGGCCACCCAGGTGGCTTCGGGCCGCTGGATGTGCAGCAGCATGCAGTTAAAGGGCGAGTAGTGCGGCAGCTTCTTGCTGAAGTCGAACAAAGCCTGCAATTGCTCCGGCGTGGTATACGCCAGCGCATCCAGGACGAGTTGATCGATGGCCGCAGCATCGCCTTTGCGGCGTGGGGTGGTGAAGGATTCGGTGGTCATCGTGGTTTCAAAGTACGTTCAGGAGCTGCAGGGGAATCTCGTTGAAGGAGTTGAGCACGTTGAAGGCGGATTCAGTGAGCAGCAGGCAAGCACCGCCCAGATCGCGACCACCACCACTTTCAACTGCGGCGGTCATGTTTTGGATGATCTCATGCCCCTCTATGATGTGGCCTTCGATCCAGTCCACCATCCGGCCGCAGCGGGCCGCCAGGGCATCGGCTTTCCCGGCATCCATGTCTTCCTGGGCATCGAACAGCTCGGAAATGAGATCGTGCTTGGTGCTCAGCCAGTTGTCGCACAGACCGTTGATCTGAGCGCGGAGGCTCTCGGGGATGTCGAGCTGTGGGAGTTCTTTGCTCACATAGGATGAGTTCAACATCATCATGTGGGCGCACTGACGGAGGGCGATGAGGAGAGGGGCGTAATCGCTGGTGTTTTTCATGGCGGTTAGGGGTGGAGGATGGCGCTGATATATTTTCCTGCGCTCAACTCGCGTTCGCCGTCCCAGCGGTAGGCGATGAGCGGGTTGTCGCCAAAGGCGGCGCTGAAGTCGAGGCAGGCGATGTTTGGGGCGAGTGGAGTGCGTTCGCGTTCAGGTGGCAGCCAGTAGTGGCCGAAGAAGACGGGCGGTTCGTCGGGTGCGTAGTTGGGAAGGCGGCGCAGGTCGTGGTGATCGGCATCGCCGGGGACATCGAAGGGCTCGGGCATGGCGAGATGGCTGATGCGTGCATTCGCGGGCAGATCCCACCAGCGGACGCGGACGGTTTTGCGGGCGATGCCTTCCTTGTCGTGAAACACATGACCATTCGGCATCATGAGTTCCGGGCCTTTGAGGAGAGTCTCGACGGCGTGAAACTCGGCGGTGCCTTTGGTAGCGCTGCTGGCAAGGAAGTCGTGATCGACGATGCTGCCGCCTTTGATATGCGTGATCGCGTGATCTTCCCAGCAGGCGTGCACGGCGCGCAGGCCGCCGAGATCGAGAAACATGGGCAGGCGCTTCATCCACTCCTTCCATTCTTCCCATTCGGCCTCGAATCCGACGAACTGGCGCTTCGTGATGATCTGGCCGCCACGGTTTTTTTCCTCGGGGCGCAGGAAGCCGCCTCGGCCATCGGGCGTTTCGGCGCAGATGGCGTTGTATTCGTGATTGCCCATGATGGCGAGGGCGTCGCCAGCTTCGACCATGCCGCGCACGGTGTGCAGGACTTCGCGTACGGCGGGGCCGCGGTCGATGTAGTCGCCGAGGAAGATGATTTTCCGTCCGGCGGGGTGACGCCAGGTGGCATTCTCGTGGTGGATGGCGGGTTTGTAGCCAAGGCGGTCTAGGAGGGTGGCGAGTTTGTCGTGGTGGCCGTGGATGTCGCCGATGAGGTCGTAGGGTTGCGTTTTCATGACGGCGTGAGGTTACGTCAGCGCGGTGATTGCAAAACCATGCAAAACATCGTATGCCTGACTCACGAGTCATGTTTGAAAATCTCTTTCTCAAAGGCGGGCTGTCGTTGGAACGGCTGCGCAGTTTCATGCATATGGCGCATGCGGGCAGCATCGCGAAAGCGGCGCCTCAGGACACGACGCGGCAGAGCCTGATCAGCCGCCAGATTCGTGAACTGGAGGAATTTTTCGGTACGGAGCTGACGCAGCGGCGCGGCAAGACATTGTCGCTTTCGAACGCAGGAGAGCGGCTGGCGGCGCTGATCCGCGAGCAACTGCAAGACCTCGAAGACTTCCGCCGCGAGCAGGACGGCGCGGCGAAGGCGTTCACCATCGGCGCAGGCAGCAGCACGCTGGAGTGGCTGGTGGCGAGCAAACTGCCGCAACTGGCGGAAGCACTGGGCAATGCCACATTACGCACAGAAACGCATCGCAGCCGCTCACTGGTGGATGCGGTGCGAGATGGGCGGGTGGACTTCGCGATTCTGCGTGATGATGCGATCACGCAGAACTCGCTGCGGCTCATGAAGTTGACGTTTCATCTCTGCGTGCCACGCCAACTGCTCAAACGCGGCACCACGGCGGCGATGCTGCGGGAGGTAAAGTTGTGGCGGAGCCTGCCTTTCGCCGCAGGCCGTGATGGTGGCCAGATGGATGCGGCGGTGCGTGAGGCCATGGAGCAGGCGGGCGTGGACTTCAAACCACGTTTTGAATGCGGCTCGATGCTGCAGGTGCGCCAACTGGTGCAGCAAGGATCATGCGCCGCAGTGCTGCCGAATCTCGCTGTGGCCGGATTGAACGAGAAAAACGTCTTGGTCATCCCCTTCGCTCCGCTGGCTGATTATGGCCGTGCTTTGGCGCTGCATTGGAACCCACGCCAGATGCGCCGACGCGGGGTGGATTACCGTGTGATTGAAAAGATGGCAAAGGTGCTGCGGCAGATTTAAGCCACCGCTATTGCTACCGCAGCGCCGCAAGCACCTTCTTTTTGTCGCCAGCCAAGGCGGCGGCGACATCGAGTGCGAGGTCAGGGAAGATGCGGCTACGCTGCTTGCCGTGGCGGTCGGCCTTGAGTTTCACATACTTGCCTTTTTCCAGGATGAACCAGTCGATCTCGGCATCTTCGGTGCGCCAGACGAGGTATTCGGCGACTTCGAGGCGGCGATAGACGCGGAGCTTGTCGCGCAGGTCGATGGAGGCGGTGCTTGAGGCGATTTCAACGACGAACTCGGGGGAACCACAGAGATACCCGGCCTTGCTCAGCCAGACGCGTCCGCCTTTGCGTGGCGGTGTGCAGAGGATGGCGTCTGGCTGGAAAGAGTTGTCGGTGTCCAGCAGCAACGTGGCGTTGGGGAAGACTTCGAGATCATGTTCGGCAGCGTAGGTGCCAAGCCAGAGTTGAATGATGCCATCAGGGCGGGCGTGGTTGATGCGAACGGGTGAGGGCATGTGGACGACTCCTTCGATGAGTTCAGCTTTCTTCACGCCGGACATGTTTTCGTAGCGGCGCAGAAACTCGGTGAGCGTGAGCATGTCCGCGTTTTCGAGCGGCGGCGGCGTGGTGCGGCGCTGACGTGTCGATGCGGCAGAGATCATGGCAGGGATTCTAATCGCCGAATGCCGGTTGTCATCGGGAAAGCCTGCCCGAGATGATGCCCGGCCGTGACATGCGCGCTCAAGGTGGCAAAAAGCTCGCCCAATCTCAAGCCGCCGCGACCACCACCGGGGCCGCTTGAAACGCAGACATCGAGAAGCGCTTCATCAGCGAACCGGAGGCCACGTAGCCGAAGCCGCCGAAGAAGAGCAGCAAGAAGGGGATGGAGCCCCACTGGCCGCGTTGTGCGGCGAGGGCGATCATCCAGCCGAAGTAACCGGTGAGGGCAACCTCGATCCACAGGGCGATGGATTTGCCGGCCTTGTAGCTGGAACGCTGCTTCGAGGCCTGCGTCTTGTTTTCGATGCCGTATTTCGGCGTGCGAACGAACTCGGAGCTTTGGTTGAGCAATGCTTCGATCACGGCCTTGCCGTTGTTGATGCTCATGCCGATGCCCAACGCGAGCAAGATGGGCACATACGGCAGTGTTTTGAGCCAGCCGTAGCGGGTTTGTGCGCCCTGGGCAGTCATGTAGAAGACGACGACGGAGAAGGAGGCGAAGAAGAACACGGGCACATCGACAAACACCGCCTTGTGCCAGGAACTGCCCATCACGAAGTTCGCGGGATACATGAGCACCAAGGTGCAGAGCGTGAGCAGGTAGGCGAAGTTCGAGGTGAGATGAGCGGTGGCCTCGATCTTGAGGCGCAGTGGGATGTCGCTACGCCAGACATCGCCGAGGATTTTTTTGCACACCTGAATGGAGCCTTTGGTCCAGCGGTGCTGCTGGCTCTTGAAGCCATCCATGTCGGGCGGCAGTTCGGCGGGAACGACGACATCTTTGAGATAGATGAACTTCCAGCCTTTCAATTGAGCACGGTAGCTGAGATCAAGATCTTCAGTGAGCGTGTCATGCTGCCAGCCGCCGCCTTCAGTGATGGCCTTGCGCCGCCAGATGCCAGCGGTGCCGTTGAAATTGAGGAATTCGCCGTGGCGGCTGCGGGCGGTCTGCTCCAGCACGAGATGGCCGTCGAGGAACAGCGCCTGAAGGCGGGTGAGCAGCGAGAAATTTTTGTTCAGATGGCCCCAGCGTGCCTGCACCATGCCGACTTTCTCGTCGCTGAAGTGATGGATGACCTTTTTGAGGTAATCCGGCTGCGGCTGGAAGTCGGCGTCGAAAATACAGATGAATTCGCCTTTGGCGGAGGCCATCCCTTCATCCAGCGCACCGGCTTTGAAGCCGTGGCGGTTGGTGCGGTGGCGGTATTCCACATCGTAGCCCTGCGTCTTGAGATTGGCGGAGAGCTGCTCGGCATGCGCGGCGGTTTCGTCGGTGGAATCGTCGAGCACCTGGATTTGCAGGCGGTCACGCGGATAGTCGAGAGCGCTCACGGTGCGCAGCAGGTTCTCGACGACGTGCATCTCGTTGAAAATGGGGAGCTGCACGGTGATGATTGGCAGTTCGGCGAACTCGTAGTGCGGCTGCGGCACATCCTTCCGGTGCTTCCAGTAATGGTACAGCACTTTGATCCTGTGTGCGCCAAAGGCGGACAGGGCGGTGAAAACGAGGATGTAGCTGGTAAACCAGAAGAAGTTGTCCCACTCAATCATATCCGGGAGGCCGTCGGGGCAGGGGGCGCAATCAATCTCCACCAGCGACAAACAATCAAGCAGCATTTGGGGTGCCAGCCGGGCCCTGATTTTCAGGCTTTTGAAAGCCATACCGCTCAGTTCTGGCGCGATGTCATAGACTCGCCATCATGCGTCGCATGCCCACCGAATCCCGCGACTGGTACGACACGCCCCTCTACTATGACATCGTCTTCGATGACGGCACGGTGCAGGAGGCGAACTTTCTGGAGGCGGCGTTTGTGAAATACGCGCAGCCTGCGAAGGGCCGTCGTCTCTTCGAACCCGCCTGTGGCAGTGGTCGCCTAGCGCTGGAGATGGCCCGGCGCGGCTGGGAGGTGAGCGGATTCGACGGCAACGCGAACATGATTGAATTCGCGAAGGCGCGCATGGCTTCAGCGGAACTCAAAACGAGGCTGTGGGAGGACTGGATGCAGAGCTTCACGCTGCCGAAAGGCGTGAAGGGCGGCTTTGACCTCGCGCATTGCCTTGTGAGCACCTTCAAATATCTGCACAGCGAAAAAGACGCCGCCGAATGTCTGCGTCGCGTCGCTGCCACGCTGCGCCCCGGTGGCTTGTTCTTCCTGGGCCTGCATTTGACCGACTACGAGTCTGGCACAGAAGAGCATGAGCGCTGGGTGGCGCAGCGCGGCAAGATCAAAGTCGTGTGCAACACACACACCTGGCCCGCCGACCGCAAAACGCGCCTCGAAAACCTGCGTACGCGTTTAAAGATCACTGACGCAGGCCGCATCCACACGCAGGAGACACACTGGCAGTTCCGCACCTACAATGCTGCACAATTGAAGGCGCTGCTGCGCAAGGTGCCGGAGCTGGAGTTACAGGAGTGCTACGACTTCACCTACGACCTCGCCGAACCGCGTCGTTTCGACGACAGCTACGCTGACGTGCTGCTGGTGCTGCGGAGAAGGAAGAATTGACGAAGTTGGAGGGCATTTGGTAGTATTTCACGCAAGAGGCTTTGATGAGCGAACAAGGCCTCTAATAGAATGTCTCTCAAGCCGTTAGCTTTTACCATCTCCAACCAACCCCATGCGCAATCGCCTCCTGTTGGCCTCTGTGGCCATTTTTCTTTTGCTGGTCCTAATGTGGGCTGGTGGGGAGAAGATGGAGCCGAACCGAGCACTGGTGGCTAGCGGCAATACAAGCAGACGTCCAGTGGCCGCAACGGAAGCGGAGACAATGGTGCCGGACAGCGCCAGACAGACTGAGTCAGCGCAAGCATTACAGCATGTAGTTTCTGGCGACGCACTGGCGGAGTTTGACTCGTGGGCGGCTAGCTACACGAAAGCCGGAACTAATGAACGTGCCGCCATGGTTGAGAAAGGCATGAAACTGGCTCAGGAACGCCGTCCGGTATTCAAGGAAATGATCATTGAGAAACCTCGTGAAGCCATTCAGAAGGCGGTGCCGATGGTGGCGAGGCAGAAGCTGCCGCCAGAGATTGTTTCGTTGCTGGAGAAGCGCATGAACCACATCGGGGCCATTCGCGTGATGCAGGGCGTGCCGCTGGATTTGAATGATCCGCCTGTACCGACTTACCGTGAGGTGGAGTTGGAGAAGGGCGGGACTTACCGCGCTTATGTTTATGGCGAGCGGGCGAATAAGCTGACGTGGACGGCGGGCGCTTCGGTGAATGGCGTGGCGATGGATTCGGAGTTTGCGATCAGTGATGAGCCGACTCGGCGGCTGGAGGTTGGGGAGATTTTGCCTGCGGGTAAAACGGTGGTCGCTAACTGTCCGGTGTCCGGGAAGTATGTGCTCGACCCGCAGGATGTGCCGCAGGTCGTGCCGGAAAGGCTGGCGGCGGTGGAGACCCCGGTGGAGATCATCACGTTCTGTGATGGCTCACATATCGCGATTCAGAATCAGACTATCTTATATGGTGAAGGCGTGACGGGCGGTTCGTTTGCCTTTTCCGGCATCTTGCCCGGCTCGCCGACATCTTCGCTGGGGCAGGTGAAGGTAATCGTGCTGAACGTGACCTATGCGGATCAAAATGCGTTGCCGTCCACCGAGGCGCAACTCTACGCGACGCTGCGGGACGTGGCGGATCATTATTCGAAGGCTTCGTATGGCCGTCTATCTCTCTCGGGTGTGGTGGCACCGCCGATCAAGCTGCCGCACAATGAGGCGTGGTATGTGAATCGCGACACGAGCAATGGCGGCGATATCGGGGGCACGGGCATCTCGATGGCGGACGCACGTGCGGAGGCTAGGAAGCTGGGCTTCGACTGGAATGACTACGACTGCACGGTGATGCGGCATAATGGTGGGCCGGGAAGCTATGGCGGGCTTGGCGGTGGCAATACGGTGTGGTGCCGCAGTGACAGCGTGAGCCTCTGGGCACATGAGATCGGCCACGCTTTCGGCTTGGGGCATTCGAATTTCTGGGACACGGCGGGCACGAGCAGCATCGGCAATGGTGCGAACGCCGAGTATGGCGACAGCTACGACATCATGGGCGGTGCGGGCACGACGGGGCATTACAACGCACAGGGCAAAAGTCAGATCCGTTGGTTGCCAAACAGCTTTTTGCAGCCGGTGACGCAAAGCGGTCTGTATCGCATCCATGCGTTTGATCAGGGATCGTTAGATCCATCGAAGCGCTATGCCATGACGATTCAGAAGGACGTGCAACGCACCTACTGGGGCATGGTGCGGTCGCTTTTCGACAGCAATCCCTTCATGAAAAGCGGTTTTGAACTCGGCTGGCGTTTCCCCAGTGGTGGTGGTGGCAATTTTCAGCTCATCGACACGACGAATGGATCTCCTTATGGCAAAACGGATGCGCCGATTTCCCTCGGAGCCACCTTTGGCGACACGGAGAACGGCATTTATTTTACCACCATCGCAGCGAACGACAATCCGCGCTACATCGACGTGCAGGTGAACCTTGGCACCTTTCCAACCAATCAACCTCCGGTGATGACACTGGCCGCCAGCGCGGAGGTGATCCCGCTCAATGGCACGGTGACTTTCACCGCCACTGCGAGTGATCCAGACGTCGGTGATCAACTGGCGTTTAACTGGCAGCACTTTGGTAGTGGCCCACAAATCGTTTCACCCAACTCGAACGTGATCACGCGGCAGTTTACGTCTGCGGGGAGCTACATCGTCACCTGCACGGTGAGTGACATGAAAGGCGGCACGGTGACTCGGAACAAGCTCATCACGGTCGGCACAGTGACGACATTCAATATCAACGGCCGTGTGACACTCCTGGGGCAAGGCTTGTCCGACGTGGTGGTGACGGCGAACAATGCGAACGGCGTGATCAGCGATGCAGACGGCTACTTCACCATCCCAGGCCTCAGTGCCAATACCTACACGCTCACTCCGCTGCTTTACGGCTACACCTTCAGTGAATTATTCAACAACAGCATCACGGTGGGGCCGAGTTTCAGCGGCGCAGCCTTTGAAGCGACGGCGCAGAGCGTGGTGACGCTCACGGCACCAAATCCGAATGCGAACGAGCTTTCGCCAGTAACGGCGGGCACTTTCAGGCTCACCCGGACGGGCGACAACTCCCAGGACCTCGTGGTGAATGTGAACTCAGCTCTCGGCGGTGCCACCAAGGGCACTGACTACAACTTTGCGCCGGACTATGCGGCGGGTTCACTCGGCTTCAGTACCTTCACCATTCCTGCTGGTTCAGACATCCTCAACATCAGTGTGACACCGATCGTCGATGCGAGCAGCGAAGGTCCTGAGACGGTCATTTTGCAGCTCGGGCCAGGCAATGGTTACCTCGTCGGCTCCGCATCAAGTGCCACGGTGGTGATCGCGGATGATGACACGTCGTTGCCAAAAGTGAGCCTCACTGCGACAACGCTTTCAACGACTGAAAACAGTGGTTCGTTGGCCGTTTTGACGATTTCGCGTGCGGTAGCCACTGCGTCGGCTTTGACGGTGAATTTCGCCGTTACCGGCACCGCGACGAGCGGGAGTGATTTCACGGCTTTGATAGGCTCGGTGACGATTCCAGCCAATTCGCTTTCCACAACGCTCAATATAGCTGCCTTGGACGATTCGATCTCTGAATTGCTGGAGACGGTGATCGTCACGCTCAGTACGAATGCAGCCTACATCATCGATCCGCTTGCCTCGGCGGGCACGGTGACGATTTACGACGATGATCTGCAAACGGTGAGCGTCATCGCGACAGATGCGGAGGCCACAGAGATTGATCTGAGTGTTCCGGGTGCTGCGGCGGACACGGGAACCTTTTTGATCACCCGCAGCGGTGACACCAGCCAAGCACTCACGATTTACTATGCCTTCTCCGGTGTGACCGGCAGCGGCATCATGGCGCTGCATGGTGCGGATTACGAGTGGATGCCTGGTGTGGTGCAAATCCCCGCCGGGCAAACCTCCGCCGCCATCACCATCGTGCCACGCTTTGATGGTCAAGGTGAAGGAGTGGAGCGCTGCGTGCTGAACCTCGGTGCCAACGCCACCAACTACCTCCTCGGCACCAGCGCCACAGCCACGGTCAACATCAACGACAATCCCGCTGACATCCCCTACATCGACTTGGCGAATACGGCGAACGGCGTGGAGCCAAGCACGAATGCGAACTTCCGCTTCTCCCTGCGCGGTGATGCTGGCGACACACCCGTGGCGGTGAATTTCACGCTCAGTGGAACGGCAGTGAATGGCACGGACTACGACACGATCGGCTGGTGGCTGCCGCAGACCTCCGGCAGCACAGAAAACCTCCGCGCCATCTGGGCGCCGAATGCGACGAGCCTCTGGGCAGTTGGTGACAATGGAACCATCCTCAAAGGCGACGGCAGCACCTGGACCGCGCAATCGAGCGGAACAACCGAGCACCTCCGCGCTGTGTGGGGCACCAGTGCGACGAGCTTGTGGGCTGTCGGTGACAACGGTACCATTCTCAAAGGCGATGGCACCACCTGGACCGCTCAAACCAGTGGCGCCACGAATGCGCTGCGTGGCATCTGGGGCAGCAGTGCGACCAATCTTTTCACCGTGGGTGATGGTGGCACCATTTTACGCAGCACGAATGGCACGAGCTGGGCCGTGAGCACTTCGGGCATCACCACACAACTGCGTGCGGTGCATGGTGCGGATGCGAGCAACATCTATGCAGTGGGTGCGGGTGGTGTGATCCTTAAATGGAGTGGCACAAGCTGGGCTTCCCAAAGCTCCGGCGTTAGCACGCAGCTCAATGCCGTGTTTGCATCCAATACGACGAACATCTGGGCTGTGGGCAGCGCTGGTGTGGTGCGCAAAGGTAGCGGCACGGCCTGGGCCAGTCAGACGTCCGCCAGCGCGGCGGATCTAAATGGCGTGTGGGCCGCCAGCACGACAAGCCTGCTCGCCGCCGGTGCCAGCAGTGCGCAGATGGTTAGCACGAACGGCAGCTCTTGGTCGAATGTCATGCTGAGCGCATTAGGCACCTTCAACGGAGTTTTTGGCACCAGCAGCACCATTGGCTGGGCCGTGGGCGATGGAGGCTCGATCTTTAAACGCGACAACGCCACCGCTGGCCCGTATCCCGGCGGCGTGGTGATCCCACGTGGCGCGACGACGTTCGATCTTGCCATCCGCACCAAGGACGACACTGACCTCGAAGACCTGGAGTCGATCACGCTGACGATGCAGCCCTCTGCGCTGTATCAAATCTTCGCTGGCAGTGCCTCCACCAGTGCTTGGCTGCGTGACAATGACAACATCAACACCCTCGTCGTGGATACGCAGGTGGGCACCGGTGGTGGCATCAGCTTCACCGAGGGTGCTACGACCACGCCTGTGAAATTTTACATCTCACGTCTCGGCAGCACGACTGCCGCCGTCACCGTGAACATCACCTATGGCGGCACAGCGACGATGACAGCCGACTACACCGGACCATCGAGCGTGACGATCCCAGCAGGTGCAACTGGCGTGGATGTTCCCATCACCATCGTCAATGACACAACATTTGAAGGCACGGAGACGATCACTTTTGCATTTGATGCGG
>JAYVIO010000096.1:0-16267 GCA_043770175.1 Verrucomicrobiales bacterium
CCACCGGTGTGGGCGATGAGCAGGCAGGGCAGCGGCTTGGTGGCTCCGACAGGGCGATAGATCACGATGTCGAGTGATTCATCGCCGTCCTGCCAGTAGGTGCGGCGTTCGGTTTGAACTTCATACTTGGTGTGATGAAGCGGCATCCACAATCGCAACCAGGAGAAGGGCAGGCCTTGCTCTTTGGCAATGCGGGAGGCCTGAAAAGCGGGAACGAGGAAGACGCAGGCGAGCAGCAGATACAGCAGCGCCAGCCAGTGTGAACTGTGCATGGCCGGGTAAATCAAAACTAGCGATAGAAAGGCCAGCCATTGGCCAAATTCGAGCGTGACAAGTTGCAGCTGCCATTGCAGACGCGTGGGTGCCATCATCCGGGCGTTCAGCGCCAGCAGTGCGAGGATGAGGAATGCCAGAAGGAGAGACACGGATTTCACGGAACGGATGCTATCCGCCTGATCTGTGGTTCTGGATTCATGAAACTAACAAAAGAGGGCGGATTCTCGCGAATCCGCCCTCGTCGTGATGGTTTGAATCAACCCGCGATCGTGAACACCTCGCGGGCGTCGGCGATGCTGCCGGTGAGGGCAGCGGCGGCGACCATGATGGGGCTCATGAGGACGGTGCGGCCCGTGGGGCTGCCTTGACGGCCTTTGAAGTTGCGGTTCGAGGAGGAAGCACAGAGCTGGTCGCCAATGAGTTTGTCGGGATTCATTGCAAGGCACATGGAGCAGCCTGCGCCGCGCCATTCGAAACCGGCTTCGCTGAAGATTTTGTCGAGACCTTCCTGACGGGCGAGCACATCGACGATCTGGGAGCCGGGAACGGCGATGGCTTTGACACCGGCGGCGACTTTGCGGCCCTTGATGTACTTCGCCACTTCACGGAAGTCGCTGAGGCGACCGTTGGTGCAGGAGCCGATGAAGGCGACGTCGATCTTCGTGCCTTTGATCGGCTGGCCAGCGGGTAGCTTCATGTAATCGAGCGCGTCCTGGATGGAGATGCGCGCAGGCTCGGTGGTGGCGCTTTCGGGCGTCGGCACGTTTTCGGTGACGGCGATGGCCTGGTCCGGGCTGGTGCCCCAGGTGACGGTCGGCGGCACGTCTTCGGCCTTGATGTTCACGATGTCGTCATACACGGCGTCGGCGTCGGTGGCGACGGCGCGCCATTTTTCGACGGTGTCGAGCCATTGATCACCCTGCGGCGAATACGGGCGACCTTTGAGGTATTCAAAGGTCTTTTCGTCCGGATTGACGTAACCGCAGCGGGCACCGCCTTCGATGGACATATTGCAGACGGTCATGCGCTCCTCCATGGACATCGCGTCAACCAAGCTGCCGCCGTATTCGTAAGCGTAGCCGATGCCGCCGTTCGCGCCGAGGAGGCGGATGATGTGGAGGATCACGTCCTTGGAATAAACGCCGGGGCGAAGCTGGCCGTCCACATTGATGCGACGGACCTTCATCTTGCCGAGGGCCATGGTTTGCGTGGCGAGGATGTCGCGCACCTGCGTGGTGCCGATGCCGAGGGCGATGGCCCCAAAAGCTCCGTGCGTGGCGGTGTGGCTGTCGCCACAAGCAATCGTGGTGCCGGGCTGGGTGATGCCCTGCTCAGGACCGACGACGTGGACGATGCCCTGCTTGCCGCTGGCGAGGCTGAAATAGGTGATGCCGAAGTTCTTGGCGTTTTTGTTCAGCTCCTGGATCATCGCTTCGGCCAGCGGATCGGAAAACGGGGAGACCTGGCTGTCGGTGGGCACGATGTGATCGACCGTGGCGAAGGTGCGGTGCGGATAGGCGACTTTCAGATTCAAATCACGCAGCATGCCGAAGGCCTGAGGGCTGGTGACCTCATGGACGAGATGCGTATCGATGAGTAGCTGCGCCTGACCGTTGGCAAGGGTGCCGACGACGTGCGAGTCCCAGACTTTTTCGAAGAGTGTTTTGCCCATGATGCGTGCGAATTGGAGGTTTGGAGGGCCGCGAGCGTAGCACGCCCGGCGGACGGCGCAAGAAAGCCTCTTGGCTTTTGCCGCGAACCTGCCAGCATCGGCGGCCATGAAGTGGCTGAAAATACTGTACGTGCAGGTGCTGATCGGGATCTTTCTGGGCGTGATGCTGGGGCTGTTTTACCCGGAAACGGGCACGAAGATGCAGCCGCTGGCGGCGATCTTCATCAAGGCGATCAAGATGCTCATCGCGCCGATCATTTTCTGCACCGTGGTCGCGGGCATCGCCAGCATGGGCGACCTGAAACGCGTGGGCCGCGTCGGCTGGAAGGCGCTGGTCTATTTTGAGGTGCTGACGACCTTGGCGCTCGTCATCGGCCTGCTGGTGGCCAATATCGCCCAACCTGGCGCGGGCATGCCCTTGGAGGCCACGGCCAAAGAGACCGCGAAGATCAGCGAGTTCGCCGACAAGGCGCAGGACACGAGCACTCTCACGTTTGTGATGAACATCGTGCCAAAGACCTTCGTCGGCGCGTTCACGGATGAATCGGTGCTGCCGGCCCTGTTTCTCGCCATTCTCGTCGCCGTGGCGATGTGCCAGATGCAGGAGCGCGGCCAGATCGTGCTGGAGCTGCTGCATGCCGTCGGCGAGGTGTTTTTCAAACTGGTGGCGATGATCACCAAAGTGGCGCCCATCGCGGCCTTCGGCGCGATGGCCTACACGGTCGGTTCGGAAGGTCCGGGCACTCTGCTGAAGCTCGCGAAGGTGCTGGGCTGCGTTTACGTGACCTGCGGACTGTTTGTGTTCGTCGTGTTGGGCCTGATCTGCCGTTTTTGCGGTTTCAGCCTGTGGAAGGTGCTCGTGTTCATCAAAGACGAGATCCTGCTGGTGCTCGGCACGTCCTCGTCTGAGACCGCGCTGCCGCAGCTCATGAAAAAACTCGAACACGCCGGCTGTGACAAGTCCGTGGTCGGCGTGGTCATTCCTTCCGGCTACTCCTTCAATCTCGACGGCACTTGCATCTACCTCACGCTCGCCGCGTTGTTCGTCGCGCAGGCCACGAACACGCCGCTGACGCTCGGGCAGCAGCTCATGCTGCTCGGCGTGCTGCTGCTGACCTCCAAAGGCGCGGCGGGCGTCACAGGCGCGGGCTTCATCACGCTGGTGGCCACGCTTTCCACCATCGACACTGGCATCCCCGTGGCGGGACTGGCGATGCTCATCGGCATCGACCGTTTCATGTCTGAAGCACGCGCTTTGACCAACCTCATCGGCAACACCGTCGCCACGCTCGTCGTGGCGAAGTGGGAGAAGGGATTCGATGCGGAGAAGGGGTGGATGCTGCTGAGGTGAGCACACCTCAGAGATCAATCTTCATCGGCGGCGGCGGCGCGAGCTTGAGAACGGGGCCGTCGTCTTTGTCGTTGTTCACGGCATCAACGGGGATGGCTTTGCGGATCGGGGAGCCGTCGTCATTGACAGGACGGGCACGGGGGACGGCCTGCTCGGCGTTGTAGGGATCCTCGCCGATGACAGTGAGGGCCTGCATGCGCACGGGTTCGATGTGAACCCATTTGGCAGCATCGGCAATGAGCGGGGTGGATTCAATGCCGCCAAGAGGCGATTGGTAGCGGAACTGGTCCATCTCCTTGGGCAGACCATCGCCGGTGTGCATGGCGCAGAAGCCCTCCAGCGGTGTGCCGGGGCGGATGTACTCGAAGTAGGTGGAGCGCACGGACCTCTCGACCCCATCCGCACCTTTGATCTTCTCGTAGCAATAGTCCGTGGCGCGCATGCTGCTGCGCTGGCAGATCTCCACGCGTTCTGCGACCTGCGGCGGGGCGATTTCCTGCGGCACATAGCGGGTGGTGCTGGCGTTCACCATGTCCGTCCACACTGGGAGCACGATGCGATTGGAAAAAGCACCTGGATAAATAGTCTTCGTCTTGTCAAAACCGGCCCAGACGCCGCAGGTGACGCGGGAGGTGTAGCCGAGGAACCAGAGGTCCTTGAACTCGTAGTGCGTGCCGGTTTTGCCACCAGCGACGAAATTACCGAGCTGGTACTCGCTGACCGCCGGACTACCAGTGCCGCGATGCAGCGCCTCGACCAGGCAGGTGTGTGTCTGATACGCAGCGATGGGGTCCATGCTCTGCACGGTTTGGAGCGCGGCTTCGTCGATCTGGAAGACAGCCTTGTCGTTGTTGTCGGTGATGCGCTGGATGAGGTTCAGCTTTTTCGGGCGGCTGCCGAGCGTGGGGAAATTGGAGTAGGCCAGGCACATCTCGTTCAAGCGTGCCTCGCTGGCACCGAGGAAAGTGGAGGGATAATCGCGCATCTCGGAGGTGATGCCGGCCTTCTGCGCGACCTGCTTGACCATCGGCACGCCGACACGCTCACCGAGGCGGATGGTGGCGGAGTTGCGGCCCTGGACGAGCGCCTCGCGTGAACTCATCGGTGCCTGCGACCACTTGGGATTCGCCACTTCCGCGCCCCATTCGCCCAGGATGCCGGTCAAACCGCCGATCATCACGCGGCGGTTGTCGAGCGGCGCATCATCGACCTTGGTGCCGGGATACAGGCCCGGACTGCTAAACGCGGCGGCATACACCAACGGCGTGAAAGCCGTGCCGACCGAGCGCACGCCGTCGGTGGCGCGGTTGAACTGACTGTCACCAAAATCGCGCCCGCCGACCATCGCGAGAATGCTGCCGTCCTTGTTGTCGATCATCAAAGCGGCGGCCTGCAAATATTCCGGCATCGGTTTCGGCGTGGCGGGATCAATCTCGCCGCGCTTCAAACGGGCGCGATAGTCGGTCATGATCGCACGGAATTGCGCGAAGGTCTGATGCTCGTAGCCGGAATGTTTCTCCGCCTCGGCCAAGCGCTTGGCGACCGCATCCTCGGCAGCCTTTTGCAGATCCTGGTCGATGCTGGTGTAAATACGGAAACCGCCGATGGAGGCGCGGTCTTCACCGACGAGATCCACCACTTCACGCCGCACGGCGTCAAAGACATAGCTCAGGCGTGGGTCAGTGCTCTGCGGGGCGGTGATGAGCGGCTTGTTTTTGAGCTTCTCCGCATCCTCCGCCGTCAGCGTTCCCTCGATGGCCATGCGCTCGAGCACATAGTTGCGCTCCTTGAGCGCTCGCTGCGGATGCTTGATGGGCTGGATGTTATTCGGGCTTTTGATCAGGCCGACGATGGTGGCTGACTCCTCGATGGTCAGCTCCTTTACATCCTTGCCGAAGTAGCCATGTGCCGCCGCCTGCACGCCATAGAAGTTGGCCCCGAAGAAGATGCGGTTCAGATAAAGCTCGAGAATTTCAGACTTCGAGAAATGCTTCTCGACGCGCTGGGCCAGGAAGGCCTCGAGGATTTTGCGTTTGTAGCTTTTTTCCAGCAGCTTGAAGGTCTGCCGTGCGAGCTGCTGCGTGATCGTGCTCGCCCCCTGCGTCACCTCGCCCGCCCGGAAGTTCAGCCACACCGCACGTGAAAGGCCGATGTAATCCACGCCGTCGTGTTTGAAGAAGCGCGAATCTTCCTGCGCCACCAATGCGTCGATGAAATGCTGCGGCACATCGGTGATCGGCACCGGCGTGCGGTTCAGCACATAAAGCCGGGACATTTCATCGCCATTGCGATCATAGATGATGCTGGCGGACTCCAGCTTCTTGAGTTCTTCCAGGTCGTAGGTCTCCGCATCCCGCCGCATCGGTGCCACCACGGTGCTGTAAACGCCAAAGGCGGCCACGACGGCAAGGATGGCCAGCGCCACCAGCGCGCTGAACCAGCCGCGACGGTAGAACGGCAGTTTCAAGCCGGCTTCGCCGCGCCAGTTGCGCTCAGGCTTCACATCGAGATCATCACGGAACATGGCGTTGGTAGGAAAGTTGGGCCGGGAAACTACCCGCCCTTCACATGACGCGCCAGTTCTTTCCAGCCTTCCACATGTCTCCCCTGCCCCAAATTCTCCAAGACCAACTCGCCACCGGGCCGCTGCCCTTTGCGCAGGTCATGGAAGTGGCGCTCTATCATCCTGATCACGGCTATTATGGCGCCGGACCACGCCGCATCGGCCGCAAGGGCGATTTTTTCACCAGCGTGAGCGTGGGGCCGTTGTTCGGCAAACTGCTGGCCATGCAGGCGATTCAAGAATGGCGGGCGCTCGGTGAACCGGAGGATTTCACCATCATCGAACAGGGTGCGCATGATGGACAGCTCGCGGAGGACGTTTTGAGTGCTCTGGAAGGCCGGAACCTGCGCTATCTCATCGTGGAGCCGAATCCGAAGTATCGCGAAGAGCAGTCCCAACGCCTCGGCGAACGCGTGCAGTGGGTGGAAAGCCTCGGCGCACTCCAAACCGGCCCCAAGCACGCCTTTTTCCTCTGCAACGAGCTGCCTGATGCCTTCCCAGTGCATCTTGTGCGTTGGAATGGCGAGCATTGGGAAGAATTGTACGTCACCGAAGCATTCCAGTTCGTTCCCGGCGAGTTTTCATGCGCTGAACTCGCTGAGGAGGCCAAACAACTGCCTCAGGATCTCGCCCCCGGCCACACGCTCGAAATAAACCTCGCGATGCTCACCTGGATTCGTGAACTGGCGCAAGCCGTGTTTCGCGGAGCCATCTTCATTGCCGACTACGGTCTCGATGCGGAGGAGTTCTTCGCCGACTCACGTGCCGAAGGCACCATCCGCCGTTACAAGCAGCATCACATGGATGGTCGCGTGCTGGAAGACCTCGGCGAGTACGATCTGACCACGCACATCAATTTCACCCGCCTTATTGAAGAAGCTGCCCGTCACGGTCTCGTTCAACGCGACTACGATCTCCAAGGTCGTCTGCTGGGCCGACTGGCCATGCCGTGGCTCAAAAGTCTCGAAGGTAAGCCGCTGGATGCCGCCACCATGCGCCAGTTCAATTCACTCACGCATCCGGCGTTCATGGGGCGGTCGTTCCGCTGTCTGGTTTTGGCGAAAACGGCGCCGCGTTAATCCTGCGTCACAGCCGGAGGCAGTCCGGCGAACAACGCGGGCAGATCAATCTGCAACTCCGGCAGCGAGCTGGAGACGAGCACGCCGTCGCCCGGAATGCTGTGAACTTGCTGATAGGCCCCATTCACCGGCTGGGTGAAGACCTCCACCACGCCTGCCCGCGCATTCACGATCCAGTACTCTGCCACGCCAGCAGCGGCATACATGAATGCCTGCTCACGGTCATCGCTCATCGAAGTCACCGCCACTTCGACGACGAGGATGGCGGACTGTGGATGATGGGGCGCATAGTCCAGATCGGCACCTTTGACGACGGAGATATCGGGTTCGGGTTCGGAATCCACTAGCGTCAGCGGATCTTCACGACGGACCCAGAAGCGGTCACCGAGCTGGCGTTCCATAAGTCTGCCGAGACGGGAGAGGAGGGCGGAGTGGAGAAAGGTTTTGGACTTTTTTTCGCAGATCACCCCCCGGATAAGCTCCGCACGCTCTGGTGCCAGTCCATGCTCAATCATCGCATGCCAAGTGCTGACGGAAATCGGCAGCGCACGCGGATGAGCCGGTGGTCGTGGTTGAACAGTGGGAGACATGGCGCAGCAAGATTAGACACTGGGTATGATTTGCGCAAGATGAGAGAGAGTCGCTCCAAGAGTCCCATCAAAGGGTGTCCAACAGACCGCCCGCTGGATGCAGCCACGATGCGCCAGTTCAATTCTCTCACGCATCCGGCGTTCATGGGGCGGTCGTTTCGGTGCCTCATTTTGGAAAAGCCAGCCCGTTGATCGCTATCACGCGTATCCCAGCTATGAAAAAGATGTTCACCATCGTCGTCAGTCTGCTTGTCATCGCCTTCACCATCGCCGCCTGCGCCACCTCGCGGTCGGGTTATGAAACGGCACCTAACAAGGTCATCCGCACGGACGGCGACTTCGAGATTCGCGAGTATCCTGAGCTCAAGATCGCCACCACCGCACGCGAAGGGGACGATTCCAGCTTCATGCGGCTGTTCCGCTACATCGATGGCGGGAACGTGGCCAAGGAGAAGATCGCCATGACGACGCCGGTCTTCATGGTGGGTGGGAAAATGGCCTTTGTGGTGCCAGAGAAGCACAAGGCCACCACACCCGCCCCGGTGTCTGCTCAGGTGATCGTGGACACACTGAAGGCGCAGCGAGTGGCCGTGCTGCGCTTCAGCGGCACACGCACGAAGGACAGTGAACCGCAGGCGCTGGCAAATTTGAAGACCTGGATGCAGCAAAACAAGCTCACAGCAGCCGGCGCCCCCTTCAGCGCCTACTACGACCCGCCGTGGACACCGGGATTCCTGCGCCGCAATGAAGTGCTGGTTCCCATCACCCCCCATTAATGTTCATGCGCATTGGCATCACAGGAGCGACGGGATTCATTGGCGGACATCTGGCGCTGTTTGCTCAAGGCAGCGGGCATGACGTGATCGCCTACACGCGTAAAGCCGGCTCTTTTGTGCCCATCTCACAGGAAACGCTTTATCAGCCGAAAAACGCTCCATATGCACTGCCGGAGACGAAGCTGGACACGCTGGTGCATCTCGCGGGCGAATCGCTGCTGGGGCTGTGGACACAGGAGAAACGCAAGCGCATCTGGAAAAGCCGCGTGGACTCTACCGAGGCGCTGGTGGCACATCTGGGCACCTGGAAGGCGGAAAACCGGCCCAAGGTGCTGGTGTGTGCCTCCGGGGCCGGATTCTACGGCAACACCAGGAATGAACCAGCGGATGAGACTTCACCACGCGGGGGAGGTTTTTTGGCGGATGTCTGCGCAGGCTGGGAAAAAGCCGCGATGCGAGCGGAGGATCTGGGCATACGCGTGATCCTACTGCGCACAGGCATGGTGCTTGGCAGCGATGGCGGGGCGTTTCCGCTGCTGAAGCGTGTGTTTAACCTCGGTCTCGGCGGCAGGCTCGGTTCCGGAAAGCAATGGATGGCCTGGATTCATATCGACGATGCCGTGGCCATCATTTTAAAAGCGATCGAGACCGAATCCGTGCGCGGGCCGGTGAACCTGTGCGCGCCGGAGGGGGTGACGAATGCGGAGTTCACCGCCAAACTGGCCGCAGCGCTGAAGCGTCCCGCCTTTTTCCATGCACCAGCCTTTGCGCTAAAACTCCTGCTGCGCGGCATGGCAGAGGAGATGCTGCTGGGCGGGCAGCGAGTGATTCCTCGCGTTGCGACGGAGATGGGCTACGGTTTTGCGTATCCAACCTTGGACAGCGCGTTGAAGGCATTGATTTGAGGTTGGCCGTTGTTTGCAATGGTTTGCCGTGGCTGGCGATTGTTCCAAACAACTGCAAACCATTGCCAACCACCGCCTCCCATCGCAAACTCCCGTCATGGCTTCCCAACAGACCACCATCGGCATCATCTACGATTACGACCAGACGCTGAGCCCAACCTACATGCAGGATGAGACGTTGTTCCCGCACTTCGGGATCAATCCGGGCCAGTTCTGGAAACGCAGCCGCGAGCTGGTGGATCAAGAGGGTTACGATGGCGAACTGGCCTACCTGAAGTGCATGCTGGACTATTTGGACATGGACCGGCCGACGAATGAGGATCTGCGCAAGCTGGGCGCGAAGCTGAAGTTTTACAAAGGCGTGCCGGAGCTCTTCGGGGAACTGAATGCGGTGCTGAACGACCAACATCGGCTGCTAGGGGTGCAGGTGGAGCATTACATCGTTTCCTCCGGCCTGAAGGCACTGCTGGACGGCAGCGCACTGGCCCCCTTTATCAAACGCATCTTTGGCTGTGAGTTCGGCGAGGACAAGAACGGCCGCATCACCTTCCCCAAGCGTGTGATCAGTCACACGACGAAGACGCAGTACATTTTCCGCATCAACAAGGGCATGCTGGAGCCGCACGAGGATGTGAACGACCACATGGCCCCAGAACTGCGGCCCATTCCCTTCCAGCACATGATCTATGTGGGCGATGGGCCGACGGACGTGCCGTGCTTCACGCTGATGAAGCGCTACGGCGGCC
The DNA here is from genome assembly GCA_043770175.1 of Verrucomicrobiales bacterium. Taxonomy (GTDB): domain Bacteria; phylum Verrucomicrobiota; class Verrucomicrobiia; order Verrucomicrobiales; family Verrucomicrobiaceae; genus Prosthecobacter. The sequence goes on from JAYVIO010000096.1 coordinate 9,959, forward strand.
ATGCGGTCGCCGTTTATAATCCCGATGAGGCCAATCGAAGCAGTTTCCGCAAATGCTATCAGCTCAATGGTCTTGCTGACCGCGTAAAACACATCGCCCCCGCCGATTACCGGCCCGGCAGCCACCTGCGGCTGCTGCTGGAGGAGATGGTGCTCGAAATCGCCGACGGCATCGTGCGCAAGAAGCGCCAGGAGATCGAGGATGGCACGGTTTCAGCGCCGCATTTTTGATCTTAATTCACCGCGATACCGCGTGAGCGCATGTCGCGGAACCATTCGACGTATTTCGGCACACCTTGAGCGATGGTGGTGGTTGGTTTGAAGCCGATCAATGCGTTGGCCTTGCTGACATCGGCGGAGGTGATGGGCACGTCGCCAGGCTGGTCGGGGAGCTGGTTGATGGTGGCTTTTTTGCCGAGCGCCTGCTCGATGGTGGCGATGAGGTCGTTGAGCGAGACGTTCTGCGAGCCGCCGAGATTGAAAATCTCGCAGATCGGGCCGGTGCGGTAGTGCAGCGAGCCGATGATGCCATCGACGATGTCGTTGATGAAGGTGTAGTCACGTCGCGTGGTGCCATCGCCGAATTTGTCGATGGGTTTGCCGTCTTCGATGAGGCGGGTGAATTTGGAAATGGCCAGATCGGGGCGCTGGCGCGGGCCATAGACGGTGAAGAAGCGCAGGTTGACGGTCTTGATGCCGTAGAGGTGGCTGTAGTTCGAGCACATCTGCTCGCCGGCCATCTTTGTCATGGCATAGGGGCTGATGGTTTGCAGGATGGGGTCGGTTTCGGCAAACGGCACTTTTTTGTTCACGCCATAGACGGAGGAGGAACTGGCGCAGACAAACTGCTTCACCCCGGTGCGGCGGGAGGCCTCAAGGAGGTGGAAGGTGCCCTTGATGTTCGTATCGATGTAAAGCTCCGGCTGCTCGATGGACGGGCGCACGCCAGCACGGGCGGCGAGATGAATGACGGCGTCGAAGCTGCCCACGTTGAAAACTTCGGCCACGAACAGCGGATCGGTGATGTCGCCTTCGCGGAATTTCACCTTGGGGCCGAGTGCCTTGAGGTTCTCGCGCTTGATGGCGGGGTTGTAGTAGTCGTTGAGGCTGTCGAGGATGGTGATCTGCCCAGTGCCATCACGCAGGAGACGTTCGACGGTGTGCGAGCCGATAAAACCGGCTCCGCCAGTGACAAGAATGTTCATGCGAGGAAGAGCAGGCGGACGTGGTTGCCGCCGCCTGACGGGCTGATTAATGGTCGTCGGGCGGACAATTGCAAGACATGAGGAGAAAGGGATTGACGCATGGGGGCAAATTTCGCTAAATGTGACCGGAATTATCCGAATCCGTTTCTTTCCCACTTTCCCGCATTCTTAAACCATGAGCGAACCCGAAAACACGTCACCCAGCTCGACGCCCAAGACCGCCGCAGTCCCGCTGAAGAAAGAAACCGTGCGTATCACCCTGCGTGGCCGCCCTGGTGCGGGTGTCACCCAGCCGCGAGAGTCCACCTCGCCGATTTCGCCGGCGACAGGCGGAATCCCAGCGTCCTTGAACACGACTTCAGTGGTGCCAATGATGGCCAAAAAAGCCACAGCGCCGATTCAACTGCCCTCGGCACCACTGCCGCCGCCCGCTCCGAAATCTAGCACCACTCCGGTGAAGCTGCCTGCGCCGCCGATGTCGCCGCCTTCAAGGAAAACCACTTCCGCTGTGCCTGTGGCTTCATCGCCACCACCTACAGCGCCAGCGCCCTCCGGTTCGATGCCGCCTCCGGCCCGACCCATTGCTCCGCCGACAGCTCCCAAGCCACCAGGTGCGCCCACCGCACCGCGTCCGGCCGCACCGCCAATGGCAGGCCTGCCAGCCGCCACACGCCCGCTCAGCCAAAATCCAGCAGCCCCCGCCCCACGCACCGAAACAGGCGCACCCACCGTTCCTTTGCAAAAGCCCACCGCAGGCGGCCCACGCCCGCCTGGAGCAGGCACCGGGCCCATGGTCGGCGGCCCGACGGTTCCCATGCCTAAGGCAACCGTCAAACTGCAGCCCACGCAGGCCATGCAACGGCCTTCCATTTCCGCCCCACCGAGCGCTCCAGTGAAACGCAGTGCCGCAGCCGATGCTGAGCAGTTTTACGAGGAAAAAGACCCCGAAGCAGGCTTGGTTCCGCTTTCCGTGATCTGTTTTGTTCTCTCGGCCATTCTCATGGCGGTGCAGATGTTCGGGGCGGATGCGCTCAAATCTGATCCAACCGGCGAATCTCCCATCATGGTTCCCACAGCCAACCAGCAGACTTGGGAAAGCAGAAGTGCGATTACCGGTGTCTGGACCAACAAATTCAAGGACACCCTGCTGCCGATTCCTTGAGACAAGCACTGCCTAAAACCCCCGATTTCAATTCCTCTCACGTCATGCCTCTTGCTTGGTTAGTTTTCATCCTCGCCGTCGCCACCTTGGCGCTCAATTTCCTCGCCAAAAGCGGCGGGATGTGATTGCCCTGAGATTGCTTCGGCTTCGAGCGGCAATCTTATGGGTTGTCGCATGAAATCATCGCTTGGCGTATTGTCGCTGGTGGCGAGAAAGACTCGTCCTCCTACCCTATCAGACGGTAATTCTATTATAGAGGCACTGTGTTTTCACTCTGGCTACGACTTCGCGAATACTGCGAAGCCTAACTTTTACGCTGGCACATAGCATTGTTTACTGCCTGCCACCTCGTCCTGTCGGATTCGGATCCACATCGAGATCGAAATTGAGCTGCGGAAAGTCTTTGAGCGTGAAGGAAAGCAGGATGCCAAAGTCGGAGGCACCATTGCGGTTGTCACGCGCCATCACACCGATGGAGGCCACCCAACTGCTGAGATCACGTGACAGGCTATAGCTTTGGAACTCCAGCGTGCCATCACTACCTTCGTAGATGTGGTTCATATTGAAGCCGTAATTGTCCGTGAGGCGTGCATAAACACGCGTGTAAATCAAACTGCTGTCCTGAAAGAATGGGTGGTCGGAGATGTGCTGGTGTCCAACCTCAAAGGAAGTGTTTCGGGTCGGCAGCCAGATGATGCCGTTGTTGGCTTCAGTAAAGCTACCGATGCCGCTGCTGATGGGCAGTTGCAGGTCCGATTTAAAGGCAATCCACGGCACCGGACGCCAGAAGGCTTCGTTGTAGAGGTTGGAAAGGTCGCGACCGAATTCTGGGTCTCTGCCAAAAACATCCACATAAGTGTTCATGCCTGCCCAAGTGTAGGTCTGACTGTCGCCACCCTCCGGCGTGCCAAGAAAACTGCCGTAGCCGTTGCTGGTGATGTAATCACGCTTGGTCTGCAACAGATTGCGGAAGCCGAGACGCGCCACGTTCCATGAGCGCAGACTGTCCACGGCGGTGAACGTGAGAACATCGATGGAACGAGGTCGCGTAGTGGGCGAGAGCCGATCGATGGCCGGCAGTCCGGCATTTTGAGTGGCGTCCAGATAGGAGTAATTTAGGTAGGGCTGGAAAACATGACGAATGCCGTTGATGCCAAGTGATTCCACCTGCACGTCGCTCCAGGTTTTGGTGAGCTTGAACGAAACATCCAGCCCCAGGTGCAATATGCCGCGCGAAAAGCTCGTCAACCCGGTGGTGCTGCCGTCGATGCTGCCATAGCTGGTCATGCCGAAGCCAATTCGAGGCGTCACGTTTAGCCAGCCCAGATAGGTCTTCGGGTAGAGCAGTTCGTGATAGGTGTGGAAGCGGGTAAAATCCGGTTCTTGGAGCCTGCTTGAGATGACCCCAAGGCCTTGCGTGACATCTGCCCCGGTCAGCACCGAATTTCTTGGCCGCCCAACCAAACTCAGGTAGGAGGCAGGGGCGGTTCCCAAAGGATCACCAAGTACGGTGCCGGGGCCGGGGCCGAGACCACCAACGCCCAGTGTCTGCAACCGCAGCAGTTCATCCTGCTCCTGCTTGCCCACCACCTCGTTGTAAACACCAGCAGTAATCGTTCCTTGATGGAAAATACCCGAACCAAACAAGGGCCTGCGCACAAAATCGAAGGACAGCTCCGGCAAACGCGTCGTCGTCCGGTAGAAGTCATTCATCTTGAATTTTGCCATCAGGGTGGCGACGTAGGCATCATTGGTGTGAATGAGGGACACCAAGTTGTCAGGTTCGCGGTCGGTGCGGAAGTCATTGAAGAAGAAGTCTTCGTAAAAATGGATGTCGCTGATTTTGTTGAGGTCAAAATCCAGGTACCATGTGCTCACATCCGGACCGGGAAGATAGATGCGGTGTTGAAAATTAGCCCGATAGCGGGTCTGGCTCACCGGGTAGCGTGTGCTGCCCGCCATGTTCGTAGAGACGGCGTTGTCGCTGACCGCATAAAGCTTTAAGACGCCAAAGTTTTGCATGTTGCTCCGGTGGCGCATGGAGATGAAGTCCACCCCGCCGCCCGCGCCGCGCTTGCTGCGCAGATCGAACTTGTACTTCGCCAAAGTATGGTCCCCATGCTGAACAGCGTACTGCGTCAGCAAAAAGGCTCCCCAGCGGCTCTGATAACCCGGACTGAAGCTATAACCGGAATCATCGTTCAGTGATTTGGTAACTTTTGGCAGCCAGAAGAACGGTGTGTCGCCCGCATATATCTTCACATCTCGCAGGACGGCCTTGTCTCCTGGGTAAACCGTCAGTTCTTTAGCTCCCATGCGGAAATTCGGATTCTGCACGTCATGCGAGGTGAAAGTAATGCCCGTCGCATCAATCCGGCTTTCCAACTTGTTCTCCGAGTGGAAATCTTCGGCTTTGAAGAACACCATCCCTGTTGATTTGGCCGTTCCTCCGGAGGTGCCTGGAGCGCCCGACGAGCCTGCTGGCATGCCAGAGATCACATTGTGGCCCGACATCTCCCCGGTGATGGAATTGTAAGTGATCGTATCACCGCGATAAATCGTTCCAGCCTTCCAGATCGTCACGCCATCGCGTGCGACGACCTCGCCGGTCGCCTGGTTGTACTGCGCGCTGCCGCAGCGCATTTCGACATCGCCATACAAAATACGCACATCGCCGGTCACCGTGGCGATGCCAGTTTCCGGATCCATCGTGGTCGTCATCCCGCGAATGTTCAGATCAGTCGTGAGACTGTCGAGAAGGGACTGCCCGCTCGCCATCCCGGCTGCCGCCAGGACATAAACAAAGGCCGTCACGCAAAATCTGGGAAAGTTCATAGCACGATAAGACATCAGCCCGCCAAAAAAGGCAATGGTGGCTGTTTCAATAGGCCACTGGCGTCCCGGTGACAAGAAAAAGCCGGACTTTTTTCACCTCAATTGGTTCAGTCATCTTCACGACCTGGACGCACCGGACAAACGCCTTTTTTACTGGGTGCCTGAACAAATTCCAACAAACGCATTGCCTTCTCAGACCACTGACGCGTCACCGCCCTCTCCAACGCCTGCGTCAAGTTCAGTCCCGAGTCGAAAAGTAGGTGAAACAACTCCTTGATCGCAGCCCTGTCATCCGCCGTGAATCCCTGGCGTTTCAGACCGATCACATTCAGGCCCGTGATCCGATTAACTCGCTGCGCCGCGCAGTAGTGCGGGATGTCTTTGCTAAAACTGCCATTCCCCTGAACCACGCAGAAATCACCAATCCGCAAAAATTGATGAAACACCGCCCCGCCACCGAGGAACGTGTGGTTTCCCATGTGAATATGCCCTGCCAGTAGAACACCATTCGCCAGAATATTATTGTTCCCCAGCACGACGTCATGCGCCAGGTGACTGGTCGCCATCAGGAAATTCTCATCGCCGATCCGAGTCACGCCGCCCGGCGTGCTGCCCCGATGAATCGTCACGTGCTCACGAATCACGTTTTTCCTGCCCAAAATCACACTGCTCTTGGTGGCGGGATCAAATCCCAAGTCTTGTGGTTCCGCTCCGATCACCGCCCCACGTCCTACCCGCGTCCCCTCCCCTACTACCACATGCCCGACGATCTGCGCATGCGCCTCAATCTTGCACCCGGCGCCAATTTCAGCCGGACCTTCGATCACCACATACGGGCCGATTTCAGCCGAGGGGTCGATTTGGGCGCTAGGGGCAATCAGGGCGGTTGCGTGAATCATGCGCGGCGATCATGAATGCCACCGCGTCACTGATCAATCCCGACTTGCATCATCCTGCGCAAACTTCCGCTTGGCATGCCGCCGCCTGTTGCGTACTGTCGCCACTCCGCAACGCAGCACCAGGAGAGGTGGTCGAGTGGTTTATGGCTCCAGTCTTGAAAACTGGCGTGGGGTAATTCCCACCGTGGGTTCGAATCCCACCCTCTCCG
>JAYVIO010000097.1:0-2079 GCA_043770175.1 Verrucomicrobiales bacterium
AGCGCGCGCACTGGCATGTTGAACGCATGACAGCAGAAATCGCCGAGCGAACCGTTGCCAAAATCATACCAGCCGCGCCAGTTCACCGGATGATAGCTGCCCGCCTTGTAGGGCCGCACCGGCGCCGTGCCGAGCCAGAAATCCCAGTCCAGCCCAGCCGACACCGGATCGCTGCCCTCCGGCCGCTCCACTCCGCTCGGCCAACTGTGCGCCGGATGCCAGACATGAATTTCCGTGATGGGCCCGAAAAAATCTGCCGCGATCAATTCCATGCTACGCCGCAGGTTGGACGAGGCACTGCCCTGGTTCCCGGTTTGCGTGATGACCTTCGAGGCTCGCGCCAACTCGCGCAATTGACGCGCTTCGGCAATGGTATGCGTCAGCGGCTTCTCGCAATAGACGTGCTTGCCCGCCTGCATCACCGCCCGGCAGATCGGTGCATGCCAGTGGTCGGGCGTCGCGATCACGACGGCATCAATGCTCTTCTCTTTTTCCAACAGCTCCCGGTAATCGGCATACACCGCCGCTTTGGCCACGCCATCGCCATGCCGCTTTTGCGATTTCGCGATCTGTGCAGCATCCACGTCGCACAGCGCCGCCACATTGTGCCCCAACTGCAGCAGCTTGCTCACGTGCCCCTGAATCTGCCCGCCCATGCCGATGAAGGCCACATTGAGCTTGGAAGAATCCTGACCTCGCAGCAACCCACTTGGTTGAATGAACAGCGAACTGGCAGCCGCTCCGGTGGACTTCAAAAATCGGCGTCGATCAACGAATGCTGCAGGTGGTGTTCTCATGGTCGCAGCTTTGCCACTAAAATTCAGGATGCAAGTCATCCAATCCGCCCGACTCCCACCAGCACCAGCGTGGGCTTCCCCTCCTCACGTGCCTGCGCCAAATCCACGCTGAACTCGACCTGCCAGTCGTTCAGCTCTTCCGGGTCCACCAGCACCTGGCAGACGCGCCACGTTTTGCCGTCCTCACTCGTTTCCACATACGTGTGACGGCCATTGCGGGCTTCATTGTCGAGGCGGATGCGCTCGTGATCGGCGTAGTATTCATCCATCCCGGCCAGCGCGACCTTGCCGCTCACTAGCTGCTGCAAGAAGCGGAAAATCTCCGTGCGGACAAGAGCGGTGAACTCGCGCTTGTTCCGCGTGATGTCCGGGGTCTCCACCGGCTTCTCCGCGACTTCATCCGGCTTGTAGTTCGGATCACGCAGTTTCTCCCACTCATCCAGCAAGCTCGAATCCGTCCCTCGCAACACTCCCGCAATCCAAGACTCCATTTCCTGCACCGCCTCATTCTTGAAGCTGTCCGGCACCGTCTGCGCCAGCACTTTGTGCACGCCGGAGAGATGCCGCAGCAGCACGCCTTCGGCACGCTGCAACTCGTAGTCATTGATGTAATCGGCGAAGCTGCGGAAGTTTTCGAACATCTCACGCGCGATGCTCTTGGGCCGGATGTTTTCCTGCCCCACCCACGGATGCGCCTCGCTGAATGCGTTGAAGGTGCTGTAGATGAAATCGCGGCACGGTTTTGGGTATTCCAGCTCCTCCAGCTTCGCGATGCGCTCTTCAAACGGCACGCCCTCGTTCTTCATCGCCGCCATCGCCTCGTCTTTCACCTGATCGAGCTGCCGGCGCAAAATGATGTCCGGGTCTTCGAGAATCGATTCGCACAGGGTCATCACATCCGCCGCGTAATTTGGCGATGCCGGATCAATCAGCGCCAGTGTGTCGATGAGATAAAGCGAGAGCGTGTAGTTGAGCGAGAAATCCTCCTGCAACTCGACATTGAGCCGCAGTTTCGTCCCATCCGCCGCGCGCTGTGCCACAGGGATGATGTCAACGATCTGCCGCTGCACCAGCGCGCGGAAGAGCTGCCATGCACGCTTTTCATGCTGCTCCTTCGCGCTCGCCGTCTCATGGGAGTCAGCGATCAACTGCTTCATCGCCGCACAACCATCGCCCTTTCGGCTCAACACTTGCAGCAGCATGCCGTGCGTGACTTGAAAGCGCGACACCAGCGGCTCGGGCGTGGCATTCTGCAGTTTCTTGAAGGTGTCCTCACTCCAGC
>JAYVIO010000098.1:0-16160 GCA_043770175.1 Verrucomicrobiales bacterium
CCGCTACGTCCTCGTCACCGGCGAAAAAGACTTCAACCTCAAGAACACCAGCGCCGTCTTCGAGAACGGCTTCAAAAAAGAAGGCTTCAAGTCCGTCGAGCTGATGAACATCCCCGGTCAGGCCCACCAGCCACCGAAAGACGAATGGCTCAAAAAGGCGATCGAATTCTTGGATGCCGGAGCGAAAAAGCCTTGATCACGCTTTCTTCTTCAACTGCGGGAAGAGCACCACGTCACGGATACCTTCGGCTCCCGTAAGCATCATGATCAGACGATCAATGCCGATGCCGATGCCACCAGCGGGTGGCATGCCGTGCTCAAGGGCGAGGATGAACTCCTCGTCGATCTTCTGCGTTTCTTCACCGGCCTGATGCTCCAAGCGCTCGCGCTGGACGATGGGGTCGTTCAGTTCGGAATAACCAGGGCTGATCTCCTGGCCGTTGATGATGAGTTCGTACACATCGACGATGGAATCGTCCTGCGCGTTCTGCTTCGCCAGCGGCACGAGTTCCTTTGGGCAATGCGTGACATAGAGCGGATCGAACTGCGGTGCTTCAACGAGACGCTCGAACACATGCTGCGTGACCTCGTAGTCTTCAAAATTCGGCCCGATCTCGACGCCCAGCTCCTTCGCACGCGCCTTGCGCTGCTCCGGCGTGTACTCATACCACTTCGGATCAACGCCCTTCAGCAGGTCCGTGTAGCGCACGCGTTTCCATGGCCGTTCGAGAATGATCGTGCGTGTGACGTTGCCCTCTTCGTCCTTGTGCTCGATCTTGAGGCCACCGCAGAAGGTTTCCGCGAGATGGCAGATCATGCCTTCGACGAGATCCGCCATCTTCTCGAAGTCCGCATAGGCCCAGTAGGCCTCCAGCATCGTGAACTCCGGGTTGTGACGACGGCTCATGCCTTCGTTGCGGAAATTGCGGTTCAATTCGAAGATTTGCGTGAACCCCGCCACCAGCAGCCGCTTCAAGAACAGCTCCGGCGCGATGCGTAGGAACATCGGCTGATTCAGCGCATGGAAAAACGTCTCAAACGGCTTCGCAGCGGCACCGCCGGGCACGTCCTGCATCATCGGCGTCTCGACTTCGAGGAATCCGCGCTCCTGCATGTAGTTGCGGATCGCCGCGACCATCTTGCTGCGCGTCACGAAGATCTCGCGGCTGCGGTCATTCGAAATGAGATCGAGGTAACGCTGGCGATACTTGATCTCCTTGTCCGCGATGCCATGCCACTTGTCCGGCAGCGGTCGCAGCGCCTTGGACAGCGGCGTGAGCTTCTTGATGTGAATCGACTTCTCCCCGCGCTTCGTGATGAAGGTGAAACCCTCAACGCCGACGAAATCGCCGATGTCCACAAGCTGGATGAACTGCGCATAGGCTTCATCACCCACATCGCCCTTGCTCAAATAGCACTGCATGCGTCCGCTGATGTCACCGAGATCAAAGAACGTCGCCTTACCCATCTCGCGGCGCGAAAGAATGCGGCCCGCGACTTGCACCTCCAGCGCCTCCACGAAGTCCGCCTTCAGCGCACCCGGCTGATGCGTCGTATCAAACCGGCTGCCAAACGGGTCCAAGCCCGCCTTCACCTGTCCATCGAGCTTTTCGCGGCGGATTTGCAGGAGTTCGGATTCGGACTGTTCGGGAGCAGGGGCGGGCGTCGGTTGCATGGTCGTGCGGATAAGTGGGCCGTGTCTTTAGCCGCTTCCACAGCCTTTGCCACCGCAAACCTTGCCCCGAGGTGCGGCGTCGCCTTGGGATTTGCCAGACGCGGCCACGGATGCCAGTATCGGCCCGCATGAGGCTGCCCCACTCGCTTTTTCTCTCCATCTGGATTTTCACCGGCCTCGCGCAAGGTCAGCAGCAGGACTGGCCCGAGGTACAGAAATTCGCCGCAGTCATCAAGGACGTGATCTGGGATCTCCAAGGCACGAATTCCCTCAAGCACCTGCGCTTCGATGGCGAAAACTTTCACGCCGTCACGCAGGCGGGCCAGTCGAGAAGCCAGTATAAGGAGCATGCTTTTGTGGATGTGGGTGTGTTTCAGCTCGTGTTCAGTGAATCACGATCCGCGTGGTACTTTGTCAGCGATGATCTCGAGCTTATCACCCCGGTGAATGTGAGCGGTGAGATCGAATTCAAGGCGGAGACTGGCACGGCGGTCAAACCGGTGACGAACTTCCCACAGGACATCCAAAACGTCGTTTGGATCGGCGGGCCTGAGAAGACACCGATCAAGCTGCGCTGGAACGGCACGGAGTTCGAGGTCGGCGTGAAGACCCAGGCATGGGAGGTGCAGAAGGTGCGGCCCCTCATCGCCAATCGGCGTGTGTTCGAGTTTGTGCATGAAGGTGACCCGATCTGGATCGCCTTTTCCGCCGATGGCACAGAGGCCTGGTGGCTGAACATCACGGACGTCTTCGGCGGCCATGCGCGTTCCAATTCCGGCGCGGCCGCGCTGGACGTCAAAACAACCGGTCTCACACCGCAACAAAACGAATTGGCGAATCATGCCGAAGACCTGCTCAAGGCCGGCGACTCCATGCGCGCGTCCACCTTGCGGCGCGAACTGGAACGCAAGAATGTCGCCAAGCCGGAAGCGATCCAGCATCTCCGAGAGCGTTTCAAGACGTTGAAGCCCTGACGCGACTCACCATGGAGCGCGAGTATGGCGAAGCCTACTCGCCACTTAAGTGTAGGCGAAGGCGGTGGGGATAATGACCGCAACATGATCAAAGACACCGCAGGAAAATCAGGCGAGTAGAATACTCGCGCTCCGGCTCACTTCGCGTCGTAAAACGGAAAGAGCTGCTTGATCTCCTCCGCGCTCGGACGGCGTCCATACTCGCAGATCTCAAAAGTTTCGGCGTATTTCACCGCCTTGCCCTTCTCCTCGCCATAGAGCTTGATCAGCAGTTCACGATACTTGTCCGCTTCGCTGCCCTGGCGCGCGCCCCAACGGCGCTTCAGCCAGGCACGACGACCCACCTCATCGCTGGCCGGTGGCACGCTCTTCATATGCTCCTCAGAGCCGCTGGCACCGCCTTCATAGGCCTGGGAGGTCAGTTCATGAATGCCGTCGAGCTTTTGCTCAAAGGAATCGTCCACGCTCACCGCGATGTCTGGCGTGAAGGGATACGGCTTCTGGAAACCATCGCTCGAATACAGGAACACCGGGTTCTTCTTCAAATACGGCACATCCGGGCAGATAAACGGCACCGTGACCATGAAGGCCGCGTCCTGGATCAGCACACCGACATAGCGATGGTCGGGATGATAATCCCAAGGTCGATGTGCGATCACGATGTCCGCCTTCCACTCACGAATCACGCGGGTGATGAGCTTGCGATTCTCCAAGGACGGCACCAGCTCGCCATCGTGAATATCGAGCACCTGGGAGGTTACTCCGAGCTTCTTCGCGCAGGCCGCTGCCTCCGCTGCCCGCCGCAGCGCCAGCGGTCCACCGGCTTCCTTCCAGTGGCCCACATCACCGTTCGTGACCGACACCAGCTTCACATGATGCCCCAGCCGCGCCCACTTCACCGCCGAACCCGCCGCTTTGTACTCCGCATCATCGGGATGAGCGCCGAAAACGATGATGCGCAGTTTGCCGTCGTCTTTTTCTTCGGCGTGGAGAGTGAATACAGCAAGACAGGCGGCGAGTGTGAGGATGGATCGAATCATGGCGACAGAATAACGCCGCCACAACCTTGTCTCTCGCGGATTACTCCTCCGCCTTAGGCTCCGGCAGCAGGAAGCCGACAATGAAGGCGATCACGGCCATCGCGGTGGCGATATAACCGGCGGCCATGGCAACGTGCATCGGCTTCACGGCCAGTGCACCACCGGCCAGCATCGGCGCGAGCCAGCTGGTGTTCAGTGTGGCCATGCAGGTGCCGACCATGCGCCCACCGACGTTGGTGGCAAAACTGCCGCCTGTGCCGCGCAGATGCATCGGGAACACTTTGGGCAGGTACTCACCGAAGTAACTGAACTGCGCCACCGTGACGAGTCCGCAGAGCGCGTAAGCCCACAGAAACGTCTGCCCGCCATCTTTGAACAGCATGAAATAGGTCACGGGCAAAATGATGAGCGCGGGAACCTGAAACACCTTCAGCAGCGCCACCCGGCTCATGCCCACGATGAGCAGCACGGCCAGTAGCACGCGTCCCACAAGGCCGCCCATCTCTTGATGAAACTGCACCTTGTCGGCCATCGCCTTCACTTTGGCGTTCACCGGCTTTTGTTTGTCGAAATTCGCTTTCATCTCGGCCTTAAGCGCCGCTTTGGCCGCATCGTCGAGTCCAGGAGCCTTCAGCTTTGCGCTGATCTCCATGTCCGTCTTTTTCAAGGCAGCGAGTTCACCCGCCTCGACCTTCAATTCCGGCAATCCTGGTGTCACACGCGCCACCGTGACCTGCAACGCGCCGAACGCGATGCCGTAGGCGCACGCGGAAAGAATCGTCGTCACCAACGTCACGCGACGAAGCTCAGGCGAGAAGAGAGCGCCAAAACTCGGACGCTTGAGCGTGCCTGCCATTTTTTTATCCTTCCAGACCTTCGATTCCGGCACAAACGGCAGCAGCAGCGCGATCGGAATGGCAGGCAGGATGCCCGACATCAGTGTGTAGCGCCACGCAGCGATGCCATTCGCCGTCGCAGGCAAGCCCCAATGTGGCAGCGTGTCCAAGTTTTTGCTGATCCAAAAGCTCACCGCCGTTACCAGCAGTCCGCCCAGCGAGGCGCAGGCCTGCGTTATGCCCAGCCATTTTTCCTTCTGATGCTTGTCAGTAAATACTTCCGCCAGCCAGGTGATGGCGGCCACGAATTCCACGCACACGCCGATGAACGTCGTGCACCGGAAGAAGATAAACATTGGCAGCGAGGTGGAGAATGCTGCGCAGAACGGCGAGAACGAATACACAAAGATACTCACCGCCATGATCGTCTTGCGGCCAAATTTATCGACCAGCCAGCCACCGAACAGACCAAACACGCCGCCGCACAGTGCCGCGATCCACAGCAGCTTGCCAACCCACTCCGTGACCGAAGGATCACTCGGCAGCACCTTGAGCAATTCAGCGATGGCGGGTGCCGCGACCAGCGGCGTCATCAGCAGTTCATAAGTGTCGAAGAGGAAACCGATGCTGGCGATGAGGATGATCAACCAGTGTGTGGTGGTGAATTTGGGTGCAGGCGTGGACATGGTGGTGGCGATGCTGTCAGGAATTGGGAGGCAAGTCAACGCGTGGCATTCAGGAACTCTTTTTTCATTTCTTTCGTTTCTTTCGGCCCCCATCTGGGAATCTTCGACCCGCCATGCCCCACGATCTCACTTCCGCGCCGCAAACCGATCCGCTCAACATCTATCGCTACCGCGACAGCCTCTACGCGGTCGATTTGATCACGGCGGCGCTGAATCTCGATTTCTTCACCTGGCTGTCGGCGAATCCATCGTCCTTGAGCGGCATCTGCGCGCACTTTGGTTTCAAAGAACGTCCGGTGGACACGATGCTGACGCTCTTCGCGGCCAACGGCTGGGTGGAAGATCACGCTGGAACCTTCAATGCCTCGGCGAGGGCCAAGGAGCATCTGCGTGCAGGCTCCGTGTGGGATGTACGGCCGTATTATGCCTCACTGCATGATCGTCCCATCGCGCGGGATTATTTGGAAGTGCTCAAATCCGACAAACCCGCAGGCTGGAGCGGCGACAAGGCGTCCTTCGACTGGCACAAGGCGATGGAGCAGGAGGACTTCGCGCGAAAGTTCACGGCAGCGATGGATTGCCGCGGCCTGTATCTTTCGCAGGCTCTGGCGAAGAAGCTCGATCTCACCGGACGCACCTGCCTGCTCGACATCGGGGCCGGTTCCGGCATCTACGCATGCTCCATCGCGGCGCAGCACATACACTTGAAGGCCATCGCCTTTGATCAAGCACCGGTGGACCGCATCGCGGCCAAATTGATCGAGGAACGTGGCTGCGCGGATCGAGTGAGTGTGGCGACGGGCAATATGTTCGATGGCCTGCCAACAGGATGCGACGTGCATCTCTATTCCAACGTGCTGCACGACTGGGGCGTGGCCGAGGTGAAAAAACTTCTCACTGTTTCGCATGCGGCGTTGCCCGCAGGAGGCTTGCTCATCATTCACGATGCGTTCATCAATGCGACGAAGACCGGACCGCTGCATGTGGCGGAGTATTCGTGCCTGCTCATGCACTCCACGCAGGGCAAGTGCTACAGCGTGAGTGAGTATGCAGCGCTGCTTGATGAAGCGGGTTTCACGCCGGGTGCTTATCACGACACCGCTGTCGCTCGCGGATTCATGACCGCGATCCGGCGTTAAAAAATAAAATGATGCAAAGAAACAGAGATGTCATATCGTCTCAGAAGTTGCTTATGAAATTAATCACTCTGCTTTCGATCCTCGCCCTCACCGCATCCGTGCGTGCTGAGACAACACTCACCATGACCGGCGTGCACAACTGCTGCAAAGGCTGCGCCAACGGCATCACCAAGGCCGCCGCTGGTTTCAAAGACGTGACCGTCACACCGGAAGGCAAGACGGTGACCATCGTCTCGAAGAAGAAAGGCGACGCGAAGAAAGCCGCCGAGGCGATCATCGCCGCCGGTTACTTCGGCACCATCGAAGGTGATGAACCCGCATCCAAATCCACCAGCAAGCCGGCCGCTGCAGCGAAGCCTGAAGCCAAGCTTGCCAAGGCCACCGTCTCCGGCGTGCATCTCTGCTGCAAGAAGTGCGAAACGGCCGCCATCGACGCCGTCAAGGCCGTCGCTGGTGTGACGAAGTATGACATCGTCGCCAAGGCCACGTCCTTCACCGTCGAAGGTGAATTCGCCAAGGCTGATCTCAATTCCGCGCTCAATGCCGCTGGCTTCGCCGGCGACATCAAATAATCACCGCAACCAACAACGAGCGGGGCCGGGGCTTGCGAAAGCGACCCCGGCTTTCTTTTTGTAGTGCAAGCGTCCCGCTTGCTGTTTGATGGATGCAACCGGGACGGTTGCGCTACACCATCGCCAGCGCGGCATCGACGCTCGCGCCGTCATGCACCATCGCCATCAGCGCACGCGTGATGCCTCTCGGGTTCGGATGCTGAATGACATTGCGGCCATAGACGATGCCGGATGCACCCTGCTGAAGCAGGCCTTGGGTGCGTTCGAGGATTTCGCGGTCGCTCACACGGCCGCCGCCGCGCACGAGCACGGGAATGCCGGAGGCGGCTTCGATGACTTTGTGGTAGATGCTTACATCGTCGGTGGGATCAGCCTTGATGATGTCAGCACCGAGTTCCACGGCCTGACGCACGAGGTAGGTGATGGCGGTTTCATCGCCATTGACCATGTAGCCGCCGGCTTTTTCGTTCGGCTGAAACACGAGCGGTTCCACCATCATCGGCATGCCGTAGTAATCGGCCTGGGGCTTGAGTTTGAGGATGTTTTCAACGCATTCGGCATGCACTTCCGGCGCGCCGGGGATTTGGAAGAGGTTCACGCAGACGCAGGCGGCGTCATAACGCACCGCTTGTAGCATGCAGTCTTCCAGCATGAGGCTGAAGCGGCGGTTCTCCGGCAACGTCTTGCCGTAGATGTTCGCCACATCGCTGCGCAGCACGAGGCTGGGCTTTTCGCGGCCCGGCATCTCCTGCAAATGTCGCGCCATGCCGAGCGTGAGCTGGATCGCATCCGGCGCGGCCTCGACGAGTGTTTTCACCACCTTGCGCATGTCTTCGATGCCTTGCAGGAATCCTGCCTGATTAAAGAAGCCGTGATCGACGGCCACATCGAAACAGCGGTTGGACTTGGCGTTGAAGAGACGTTTGAGGCGGAAGGATTTCATGGTGGGAAGGGTTGTTTAAAGCGATGTGAGGCGCGGTCAACTTTCACAAAGCGGCTCGAAGCACTGCAATGAGTTCATCATGCGTCAGCGAGACGGGATTCGCCTTCATGCTGCTCGCGGCGGCAGCTTTGCGGGCGATTTCGTCGAGATCGGCGGCTTGAATGCCCCAGGCACTGAGTTTGGGAATGTGGAGACGCTGCGAGATGCCGTGCAGCCATGCGATGGCATCGTCGCCGAGCATTTGCTCGACTTGATCGAACTTGGCGCGGTTTGAGATGCGTTTCGAGTTCGCTTCCCACACGGGAGCAAGCAGCGCGGCACACACTGCACCGTGCGGCGCGTGAAACATGCCACCAATCGGCGCGGCGAAGCCATGGACGGCACCAAGACCGGCGTTGGCGAGGGCGATGCCGCTGTTAAGGGCGCAGAGGGCCATGTCTTCGCGCGCGTCGAGGTCGTGGCCGTTTTGAAACGCACGTTCGAGGGATCGCACGGCACGCTGGATGCCGGCGAGGCACAGCGCATCCGTCATCGGCTGCGCACGCGAGCAGACGAAGGCTTCGAGGCATTGCGTGAGCGCGTCCATGCCGCTGGCGGCGGTGATGTGCGGTGGAAGATCGACGGCGAGTTCAGGATCGATCAAGGCGATGCGTGGCAGCATCGAGAGATGCCGCAGGCTGGCTTTGACGCGGTGTTCTTCGCTAGCGATGACGGCGTTGCGCGTGGCTTCGGCTCCAGTGCCGGCGGTGGTGGGAACAGCGATGAAGGGCAGTGGCGCTGCTTCGAGCGGCCTGCCTTCACCGATGACTTCAATGTAGCGCATCAAATCGCCCGGCTGCGCACACATGGCGGCGATGGCCTTGCCCGCATCGACCACGCTGCCGCCGCCGATGGCGATGATGACATCGGCATTGTGCTGTTTCGCGAGTTCGACGCCGCTCTGGATGTCTTGGACCGTTGGCTCTCCGCCAATCGATTTGAAGCCAATGTAAGGCATCCGGGTTTCCCATTGTGCTGGGCGGCTGCCGGTGACGAGAAGTGCGCGCTGGCCGAATTCGGCGGTGAGAGCAGGCAGTTCGCGGATCACGCCGAGTCCAAAGATGATGCGCTGGGCGGTGGCGAATTCGAAACGGTTCATGGCGGTGCTTTGAGCGCGTAGAGGTCTTTCAACGTGTGAACGCGGATGCCCGGCAGTTTGGCGCTGGATTTGACGGAGCGGACGAACAAGCGGCGGCTGATGGTGGCGTTGCGTTTGTTGGGATAGAGCGGGATTTTGGTCTCCAGTTCGTCAGCGAGCGGCTTGATGGAGGTGATGTCCTTCCATTTGCATTCACCAAGGTCGGTCCAGCCGTCCTGGCGCACGCCAACAACATCAATCTGCGTGTTTTTGTCCCAATACTCGCCGCAGGTGAAGGCGGCACGGACGCCTTCGGCCTGGTAGATCATGGGCAGGCATTCGCGGCAGAGGCGCTCGAAGCAGCGGCCGAAGTAGGCGTCGAGTTCGGGCTTGATGATTTCGGTGAAGCCTTGTTTCGGCCCGAGGAGACGCAGCGTGCTCTGATGCGGAAAGAGGAAGCGGAACCAGAAGCGCAGGAAGGGATCGTCGAGCGCGTAGCGCACGGTGCGCACGCCGGGCTTGTCCTCGGTGAGCGGGTAGCGGCGCTGGACGTAGCCGAGATCGACGAGGGTGCTGAGATGGTAGTTCAGGCCGCGCACGTCAATGCCGGTGGTGCTGGAGAGCTGCGCGGGAGCCGTTTTCCCCTGTGCCAGCGCCATGAGCACGGCGTGGTAGGGCATGAGATCGCGCAATTCCTCGCGGAGGAGGAACTCGGGCTCGCGGAAGAGCACGGAGATCTCGTCGAGAACGCGGGCGATGATGTTTTGCTCGATGGAGAGCTTTTCATCGAAGGCGAGAAGGTACATCGGGATGCCGCCGCAGATGGCGTAGGCTTTGGCGTGGTCGATGACGGACCAGCGCGGATGAAACTCGGCGGCTTCGAGGTGCTGGAAGGGCTTGAGTAAAATCTGGCCAGTGCGGCGGCCAAAGAGCGGGCTTTTTTTACCGAGCACTTCACGCTCCATGAAGCCGAGGTAGGAGCCGCAGAGGATGAGCATGACGCGGCCGGACTTGGCCCAATGGCGGTCCCACAGCTCCTGGATGACGGAGGGCAGCTCGGTCGCGCCCTCTGCCATCCACTGGAACTCATCAAGGGCGAGGATGAGCTTCTGTTTGCCGGTGTGGCGCTTCACCACGAGGTCGAGCGCCTCGCGCCAGCCGCTGACGCGGGCCTGGGCGAGCAGCGGCTCATTGAGTGCGCGTGCGGCGGTTTCGAGGAACTCGGTGATCTGCGTTTCGCCGGGGGCGCGTTTGCCGACGAAGTAGATGCCGGGCTTCTTCTCCATGAAGTGGACGATCATCTCGCTCTTGCCAACGCGGCGGCGGCCATAGACGGGCAGGAACACGGAATCCGGCCCGCGCCACATGGCGTCGAGCGCGGCGATCTCACGATGGCGGCCACGGAAGTCGATCATGCCGGAGTGTAAGTCATCAAAACATGTTTTGTCAAAACGTGTTTTGATGACTTTGGCTGAGCCGGCGTCACCGGCTTAGCGTCATGACGCATTCAAGGTGCTTCGTCTGCGGGAACAAATCAAAGGGCTGCACAGTGCCGAGCTGGTAGCCGGCCTCGGTGAAGAGGACGAGATCGCGCATCTGTGTGGCGGGATTGCAGGAGACATAGACGACGCCTTTCGGGCTGAAGGCGAAGAGCTGCTGTAGGAACTCGGGACTGCAGCCAGCACGCGGCGGGTCGATGAGCACGACGGTGTCGGCGCCGGCATGCGGCACGTCTTTGAAGACATGCTGCGCATCGGCGGCGATGAAGCGGCAGTTGGTGAGCGCATTGAGTTCGGCGTTGTGCGCGGCTTTTTTGACGGCGCTCTCGGAAATTTCGACACCGATGACCTGCTCGAAGTCGCGGGCGGCGCTGATCGCAAAGAGGCCGCTGCCACAGTAGGCATCGACGAGATGCTTCGCGCCGGTGGCCTTGGCCTCGTCGATGGCATGGCGGACGAACTTGGGCAGGATAAAGGGATTGTTCTGGAAGAAATCGCCGGCCTGGAACTCGAAGCGGATGCCGTCCACGTCTTCGATGGCGATTTCATCGTTGCGGGTGAGGACACCGTTTTTCGCGGCGCGCATGAGCAGCGTGGCGCCGTTTTTGAAGGTGTCGGAGTTCGCGCGAGCACGTTCGCGCACGGCGGCAAGCTGTGCATTCAGTTCGGGCATGGCGATGGGGCAGTGCTCGACATCGACCATGGCATTGCGCGTGCGCGCACGGAGGAAGCCGATGGCGCCGATGCCGCCGCTCTTCGGGCGATGGAAGTGCGGCGTGATCTTGGAGCGGTAACCGTATTCGACAGGCGAGGCGATGACCTCACGCACGGGGTGCTCGATCTTCGCCATGTGCTTTAGCAGTTCGGCGACCTGACGCTGCTTTGACTGAAGCTGCTCGGCATACGCGAGGTGCTGATACTGGCAGCCGCCGCACTGGCCGAAGAGCGCACACTTGGGTGCGACACGATTTGGTGCTGACTCCAGCACCTCGATGAGATCAGCCTCGCTGTAGTTCTTGTGATTGCGGAAGACGCGGCACTTCACGAGTTCACCGGCGAGTGTGAATGGCACGAAGACGACCCAGCCATCGACACGGGCGACACCGGCACCCTCGTTGGTGAGGTTGTCGATCCTTACATCGAGTTCCTGATGGTAGGCGAACGGATGCGGATTGAATTTGCGCGGCGGTTCCATGCGGCGCCTTATTTCTTCACCGGATCATCCAAGATCATGTAGGTGCGGCCTTTGACGTCACCGTTGAATGGATTCAGTGTTTCGATGCGCAGTTCCTTCAAAGTTGTCGCCCCATCCACCTTCTGCACTTTGGTGACGATGTAGCGTTTGATGACCTTGCTGTTGCGGTCATAGGCTTCCATCTTTGCCGCACCGCCGCTGCCCTGATGCACCCAGAGATCGACGACATAGTAGGGGCCGTCCCTGCTCGGATTGGTCACGCGCACGATCCAGCATTTCTGCGCGCTGACGCGGCCTTCGCCCATCAGTTGCGGCCGCGGCCAGTACAGGAAGCCCAGGGAAAGGTCTTCATAGTTGAACTCCATGCCACGCACCTTGTTGCCATGCTGGCTGGCAGGAACCTCGGATGATCCACCCGAGCGAACCTGATAAAGCGTGGCGGGCTCGGTGTTAAGGTCGAGATGGACGATTTCCTTCGGCTGGTTGGTGAAAAGGAAGCGCATGACCTTGTCTTCCATGGTGAGTATCAGCGGCTCGGCTCGGCCGGTGGCATCATCGCGGAGCTGACCGTTCATCTTGTGATTTTGCAGAGCGTAGCTAAGCCGCACGATGCGCAGGATTTGCTCGGCGGTTTTGGGCTGGGCATCCTCGGCACGGGCCAGCGAGGTGAGGAGGAGCAGCGGAAGAATGAAGCGTTTCATAAGGATGGCAGGGGTGAGCGACGCTTTGACATGGCGGCGGCGTCCTCTATTCAATGCGCTCAACCATCATGCAGCGCCAGCGCTTTCTCTTTGCCGCCCTCGGCCTGCTCACGCTCTGGCGCTGGGCCTTGCTGCCGACGCTGGAACTCTCACCGGACGAAGCGCTGGCGGTTTTTCGCGTGAAACTCGGGCAAATCGGTGGTTTTCTCGAAATGGGACCGCTGGTGCCGCTGTTTGCGAAGCTGGGCATGCTGATCGGTGGTGCGGGCGAGTTTGGCGTGCGTTTCTTCGCGCCACTGCTCGCACTGACGGCATCGCTGGCCGTGTGGCGGCTGATGCGCGGCCTGTTTGATGCACAGATCGCCGGCTGGGCCGTGGTGATCGTGAATGTGCTGCCCGCCTTCAATCTCGCTGCCGTAACGCTGACTCCCAGCACGCTGATGTTCGCGCTGCTGCCGACGCTGGCGCTGTGCCTGCGCATTGCATTGCTGCATGCGCAGCCATTGCACTGGGCCTGGTGGGCAGCGGCGGCGTGTATGGTTTGCACGGTGCTCGCACAACCGCCAGCGCTGGGAACGCTGCTCGCGGTGGCGCTGGTGTTTGCGCTGCCGGAGCGGCTGCGGCATCACCTGCATGCGTCGGGTTTCGTCGTGGCGGTCTCGGGCTGGGTGCTGGCGATGATTTACTGGCTGATATGGCAAAGCGGTTTCGGCTGGCCGGAGTGGCGGATGATTCCGAATCTGTTTCGCTGGATGGTGCTCGCCTCGCCGCTACTGCTCATGCTGTTCGTCATGGCGGCACGACTGGCGTTCGAGCGTGCCACGCTGATGTCACAGCGCAGTCTGCCGCTGGCGATGCTGCTGCCGCTGGCGGCGATTGATCTGCTCTACGGCCCGCATGACCGCTGGCCGGACATGGGCGGCGCAGTTTGGATGCTGTTCGCGGCGATGCTCCTGGCGCATCGCGGTACGGTGCTTGGTGGAGTCGCTAGCGAAGAGAAAATCAGCCTGCGCACCATCGCCGTCGTGCTCGCGGCACTGCAAAGCGCCTTTCTGCTGCAAACCGATCTCCCGCGCACGCTCGGTCTGCCATGGCGTTTTTCGCGTCAGATCACGCCCGGCTCCGAATACATGCACTTCTTCACCGCCGATCCCTCCAAAGCGATGCGCGGCTGGCGGGAGAGCGCGAAGCTCGTTTCCGCAGTGTTGAAGGACACGAAGGGCGATGCGCCGTGGTTCGTGATCGCCAGCGACTGGCGTCTCGCCGTCGAACTCGACCACTATCTCGGCCAAAACGAGCCGGTGAAGTCGCTCCACGACGATCTGCGCGATTACAACGACCGCAGTGCGATCTTTGTCACCGATGATCCCGCCGCCATCGCGCCGCCGGCGACCTTGCAGGCCCAATTCGCACGATTCGAGGTCCTGTCCGTCGCCCGTGTCGTGCATGCGGGCAACGAGGTGCGCTGGCTGAAAATCTTCGCTTGCCACGATTATCGAGCGCCCGACTTTTGACGCCCTTTTGCCCGCCCATGCCATCTTCACCCGCCATCTCCGTCGTCGTGCCCCTTTATAATGAGGAGGACAATGTCGTGGAGATGCAAAAGCAGATCGACGCCGCGCTGGCCGGACGTGATTATGAACTCGTGCTCGTCGATGACGGCTCCAAAGACCAGACGCTGGCCCGCGTGCAACGCGGCGACCGCGTGCGTGTGATCATCTTTGAAAATAACAGCGGCCAGAGCGCCGCCATGCATGCCGGCATCAACAGCGCGAAAGGCGATGTCATCGTCACGCTCGACGGCGACCTGCAAAACGACCCCGCCGACATTCCCGCCTTGATCGCGAAGCTCGACGAGGGCTTCGACCTCGTCTGCGGCTACCGTGCGAAGCGTAAGGACACGCCCTTCAAGCGCCTGCAAAGCCGCATCGCCAACTTTGTGCGCTCCCGTTTTGTCGGCGACCATGTGCGCGACACTGGCTGCACGCTCAAGGCCATGCGCCGCGACTGCCGCGAGGCGCTGCTGCTCTTCAACGGCATGCACCGCTTTATTCCCGCGCTCATCCGCAACATGGGCTGGCGTGTCACCGAGGTGCCGGTTAACCACCGCCCGCGCATTCACGGTGTGAGCAAGTATGGCTTCGGCAATCGTGCCCTGCGTGCCACGACGGACATGTTCGGCGTGCGCTGGCTCAACAGCCGCCGCACGCGTTATACGATCAAGGAAGAGCGCAGGGCGTAGAGCGAAGGGCCAAGAGCCACCGCGCTTTCGCGCGCAGCACTCGTCCTCGTGCTCCTACTCGTTCTCGTCCTCGATCATGGCGCATGATCGCGAGGAAAAGCGCCGAGCATCCAAGAAGTGTCCGCTGCATGGGCTTGGCTGAGTAAGGTGTTAGCGAAACGCAATGATCGAGGACGAGTAGGAGCACGAGAACGAGGACGATCTGGAACCCTTCGTTCTTGGCTCTACGCCCTCCGCGTTTTCCACCTTGACCATCACACACGCCCGCGTGCATCCTGTGACCACACCCAAGGATGAACCTGCGCGAACAACTGCGACACCTGCTCCCTGAAATTCTGCCCGATGATCCGGCGGATTCCATCAAGGGCACCGAACTTATCCGCCTCGTGCGTTTGCGCCTCGGCGAAGGCTACAGCGATGCCACGCTGCGCTACCACTTCTCCATCCTCAGCTACGATCCCACCTCGCCCATCGCGAAGGTCGATCAGGGCCAGGGCTACTACCAGCGGCAGAAAAAAACTGTCGGCGGCACTAACGGCGTCGCCCGCCAGAACCTCTTCGAGAGCGAAAACGAGAGCGACCAATGCTGGTCGCGCTACCTGCGCCTCGTCGCCATCTACGAGCGGCTCTGCCTCCAGCGCTCGCGCTATCCCTTCCTGCTGAACCGCAACAGCAGCGGCGCACCCAGCATGGAAGGCGAATGGGACATCCCCGATCTCGTCGTCGCCGACTGGGATCTCGACACCGGCACCGATGAAGCGCCGCGCTTTGACGCCGCCATGCTCGATCTCCGCCGTCATCTCGGCGGCCCCGAGGTCGGCATCACCGGCGTGCAGCTCAAGCTCAACGTCTCCATCGAAAACTTCAGCGCCGACTTCTTCCAGGCCCTCAGCGCCACCCGCTGGACCTTACAGAGCGAGATCGTCATCGCCGAAGGCCTCAACGACGAGGCGCTTGTCGATGCGCTGCGCGGCCTCGGCCATCAGTTCGGCGTCGGCATTAGCAGCCTCGGCATCCAGCTCACGCAGCTCGATGAACTGCCCTCCGCCAAAGAACTCCGCGCCATGAGCGCCGCCGAGTTCGAGGCCGTGCACAACCTGCTGCGCATCCAAAAAATCACCCTGCCCACGCCTCGCCACAGCATCGACTGGCCCGCGCTCAACGCCCTGCGCAAAAAGCACGACTCCGTCGCCGACCTCGTCCGCTGGCTCTCCGACTGCCTCGCGAAGCGACAGCCGGAATGGGTGGGTGGAGCGGTGAGGTGAGGTGATTTATGGATTTCCCTTCTCTTCGCCACGCTGCCAGAGATTCAAGCCCTGAAGGACAAACTCATGGCAGACAAGAAGACGCTGGTCACGGAACCCTTTGAGAAGGGCGTGGCGGCGCTGAACGCCAATTACATCGCGGCTATCGACCGCATGATCCAGTCGCCACCGAAGACATTAACCCGAACGCCGCGTTTGCCCTTTTGATGGAGGGCGCTTGAGCGGGGTCAGATCGCGCAGCCGCCGGGTGCCACCGTGTCCCAATCGGGGGCTGGC
>JAYVIO010000099.1:0-16149 GCA_043770175.1 Verrucomicrobiales bacterium
TCAGCGGTCACTTCAGCAGCGACCTTGTCGGTTTCGAGGGTGAGGAGGATGTCGCCGGTTTTGACATGGTCACCTTCTTTGAAGTGCCATTTGGCGATCTGACCACCGGCGACGGATTCGCCGAGTGCGGGGATTTTGATGTCGGAGGGCATGACGGGGTATTTAGAAAATGATCAAGCGTTGAAGGCGGCCTCAACCAGATTTTCCTGTTCGAGGGTATGGATGGCCTTGGAACCGGCAGCGGGGCTGGAGCTGCGTTCGCGGCCGGCGTAGCGCAGCTTGTGGTTGGAGAGTTCCTCCAAGCGCGGACGGATGTAGTAGTGGGCGCCCATGTTGCGCGGCTCCTCCTGGCACCAGATCCATTTTTTCTGCGCACGCGGATATTTGGCGACGATCTCCTTGAGCATCTCGTAGTTCAGCGGGTAAAGCTGCTCGATGCGGATGATGGCGGCGTTCTTGATCTTATGCTCCGCACGGAAATCGAGCAGATCATAATACACTTTGCCGCTGCACAGGATGAGGCGCGTAATGCGCTCCGGCGGTGCGAGGAGCTGATCGTCATCGAGCACTTCCTTGAACGTAGTGCCCTCCGCCATCTCGCTGAGCTTGGAGACGCACTTCGGATGACGCAGCAGGCTTTTCGGCGTCATGACGACGAGCGGCTTGCGCGTGCTGCGCTTGAGCTGACGACGCAGCGCATGGAAATACTGCGCGGGCGTGGTGAAATTGCATACCTGCATGTTGCCGCCGGCGCAGAGCTGCAAGAAGCGCTCAAGACGTGCGCTGGAGTGCTCTGGCCCCTGTCCTTCGTAACCATGCGGCAGCAGC
Source organism: Verrucomicrobiales bacterium (assembly GCA_043770175.1). GTDB lineage: Bacteria > Verrucomicrobiota > Verrucomicrobiia > Verrucomicrobiales > Verrucomicrobiaceae > Prosthecobacter. The sequence goes on from JAYVIO010000099.1 coordinate 829, forward strand.
AGCGTGATGTGGCTCGGGCGCTGCCATTTGCTTTCCGCGCTGGCGATGAACTGGTCGATGATGACCTGCGCCCCATTCACGAAATCGCCAAACTGCGCCTCCCAACAGACGAGCAGGTTGCTGGTGAGCAACGAGTAGCCGTAATCAAAGCCGAGCACGGCTGCTTCGGAGAGCAGACTGTTGTACACGCAGTAGCGACCTTGTTCCGGCTTGAGGTTGTTCAGCGGAATGTGGCGTTCGCGTGTTTGTGAATCGTAAAACACCGAGTGCCGCTGGCTGAAGGTGCCACGCCGCACGTCCTGGCCGCTCAAGCGCACGCCATGACCTTCGGTGAGTAATGTTCCAAAAGCCAAGGACTCGGCGTAGGCCCAGTCGATGCCTTCACCGGCTTCGATGGCCTTTTTGCGCGCGGCGAGGAAGCGCTTGGCGATCGTCGGGTGCAGATTGAAGCCCTCCGGCACTTCGAGCAGGCGCTGGCCCAACGTTTGCAGGGTCTTGAGCGCAACACCGGTCTTCACCGGGTGGTAATCATACGCCGGTTGCGGCATTGCCATGCTGCCCTCAAACGGATTGCCGCCTTCGGCATTTTTATCGCGGTCTGACAGGGTGGTGACGCCTTGTTCGAGATCGTCCTCCAGCTCACGTTGCAGCGCGGCGGAACCGGCTTCGTCGAGCACACCGTTCGCGGCAAGGTCGAGGCGGAACAACGTCGCGGTGGACGGATGTTCGGCGATGGAGCGGGCCATGTTCGGCTGTGTGAAGCCCGGCTCGTCGGTTTCATTATGACCATGGCGGCGGTAGCAGACGATGTCGATGATCACGTCACGGCCAAAGGTCTGACGGAATTCAAACGCGAGCTGGGTCGCCTGCATGACTTCCATCGGGCAGTCGCCGTTCACATGGAAGACCGGCGCTTCGATCATCTTGGCCACATCAGTGCAATAAACAGAGGAGCGGGCGTCTTCCGGCTGCGTCGTGAAGCCGATCTGGTTGTTCACGATGATGTGAATCGTGCCGCCGGTGCGGTAACCGGGTAGCTGCGAGAGATTGAGCACTTCTGCGACGAGACCCTGGCCCGCAAAGGCGGCATCACCGTGAATGAGCACGGGAATGACTTTCTTGCGGTCCTTCGTGTCGCCGAGCGCACGCTGGCGTGCACGGGCCATGCCTTCGACGACAGGATCGACGGCTTCGAGGTGACTCGGGTTCGGCGCAAGCATGACGCCCACGGAATCACCACTGCTGGTCTGGCGCACGGTTTCAAAGCCGAGGTGGTACTTCACGTCGCCATCGCCGGAGACCATGTTCGGCACGTAGTTCTCACTGAATTCGTAAAAGAGGTATTCCAGCGGCTTGCGCAGGAAATTGGCCAGCACGCTGAGACGACCGCGATGCGCCATGCCCAGAATGATTTCTTTGCCGCCCAGGGCTGGCATGGCTTCAAGAACGGTGCCGAGCGCCACAAGCAGCGATTCGCCGCCTTCCACGGAGAAACGCTTCTGCCCGACAAAACGGCGGTGCAGGAAGCGCTCGAAGGTTTCCGCCTCCAGCAACCAGCGCAGCGCGTCGGTTTGATCCTTCGCCGCCGGTTTGGCCTCAAGATCACGCGCTTCGACGCGATCCAGCAACCAAGCCCGCACTTCCGGATGATGAATGTGCATGAACTCGAAGCCCGTTTTGCCACAGTAAATGCGGCGCAGGTCACCAAGCATCGTTTTCAGCTTCATCGGCTGCCCGTTGCGGAACAGATGCGTCTGCACCTCTTCTTCCAGTTCGTCCGCGGTGAAACCAAGACCCGCGAGTGTGAGTGACGGAATCTCCGGTCCTGCCGTGTCGAGCGGATCAAGATGCGCGGCGCTGTGGCCGAGCTCGCGGAAGGCATACAGCGCGTTCGACACCCGCATGCGGAAGTTCAGCGTTTTCTCCGACAGCGGCGCGGCGTCAGCGGCACCCGCAGCGCCTTTGGTGGCGAGCCGGGTCATGCCCAGTTCGAAACCTTCGAAAAACGACGACCACAGTGGTTCAACGGAACCAGGGTCTTTTTTCCAGTCCACGTATTTGGACTCGAGGAAATCCGCGTTGGCGCGGTACGGCAATGTAGCACTCATGAGGGGGGCGGGGAGAATGCGCCCTTTCGCTGCGAGTGCAAATGCGGAAAGGCTGCTTTTGCACACCTTTTCGAGGGTGGAAAGCCATCCCTTGCGCAGGCTAGACCGCTTTCACACCGGTCATTCGATTCACTTGGCAACGTCACCAGTCAGAGCGAGACATGGCCCGGCGAGCCGACCCGCCCTGGAGTGCGCAGTACCAGCATGGCCTACGACGCGAACAACCGCCTGACGAACGAAACGATCGCTGACCCGACCGCCGGGGTGACCGCGACGGCCTATGCCTGCGACGATGCCAACAATCGCAACAGCAAGCAGGTGACCGGTGGCAGCGAACCCGGCCAGTGGAGCTACAACTACAATGCCGCCAACCAGCTCACGAGCTGGCAGAAGCAGAGCGATGGCAGTCCCGCCAAGAGCGCCACGCTCGCGTATGAAGAGGCAGGCAACCGCATCGCGCAGACCCTCCAGGATCAAGCTAGCGGCACGATAGCGCTCACGGTGGGGGTTTTCTTGGAACTTGTGGCGTGGTCGGGTGAGCAACTGGTAGTTTTTGGGTCTTCGTTTCTTGGCTCTGGGTTCTCGTCTCTCGGGGCGCAGCAGATCCACCGCAGCTTTGAAGCTGATGCGTTCCAGTTCCTGCTGATGTGCCGCCGCACTTTGCAGGATCAGCGCACGGACCGCATTGTAGGCGATGGCGTGCATGAGCAGTTTTTTCTCGATCATCGCGGGGCTTTTGGTGCGCGGTGCTTCCAGGTGCATGGTGGTTTTCACATCGCGGTAGAGCTGAACGAAGTGAGACAGACAGCCGAAGGCTGCCTGGAGGGTGAATCGAAGCGAAATCAACAGCTCGATGCTCCAGCGCCGATAGTACAGCTCGGCTGGATATGACTTCGCGGCGCTCAAGGTGGTGGCGAGCCACAAGCAGCCGGTGCGGAAGCCTTTTTTCTCAATGCGCACCCGCACGATCCGCACTTCGAGCTGCGCTGGCAGTTTGTTCCATGCGCTCCTTTTCCAAGGGCTGTGCTTCGGACGTTGGAGTGGGTTTGTTCCAGGTTTGCAGCCGGTCGTCTTGGCCCAGCTTCTTGCCACGGCGCATGCTCTTGCTGCGCTTCTGATGCAGGCGAAACACGGTGTCCACGCCGCGTGCTTTGAGTTCGGCCATCAAGGCGTAGGCGCAGAAGCCTGTGTCGCCCACCAGCACGTCGTTTTTGAGTAGCAAGTGGCACAGCCGATGCCAGAGGCTCAGGTCGTGGCTGCGCCATTTGGAGGTCGCGTGTCCGAGCCCGCCGCCGGTGGCGAGACAGAACACGCCGAGCATCTTTGCCACCGGAAAGCCGCAGCCTTTCTGCTGTCCGCTGGGTTGGGAGCCACTGGCGCTGGTTGGCGGCGGTGTCCGGCATGGAGAAGCTGGTGCCATCGAGCACTTTGACCGGGCGGCCACACCACAGCCAGGTGGCGGCGGCGCGCCTGCCGAGGTGCTCGCGCAGAGTGTCGAAAACGGCCCGCAACAAGCGGATGCTCAAGGTGCCGCGCGCCTCGCAGTAGGCGGCGGTGCCCAGCGCCGGACGCTTGCTGCTGTCGCCTCGGACGATGAACCAGGCGCGGACTTTGCACACGATTTCCTGGCAGGGCATGGCCGGGTTGAGCACCTGGAAGAGAAAGGTCTAAAACAGGGTGACGGGCGCATAGATGCGTTTGCGTTTGGCCTGTGCATCCGAGGCTTTGGCAATGAAATCGGCGGGCAACAAACCACCCAGCAGAGCGGCGAGATCAGGCAGGGCCAGGTCACGAAGCTGCCGCAATCCGCGTGCGACACGGCCGTACCCGGAGGTCTTCGCACGACCTTGAAGATTGCGCGGAAAGTGAGGGAGAAAACAGGTTTGAAGTGCCATGCGAAACAAACCCGGCGCACGCCACATCGTTGTACGAAAGTTGGATTATCAATGCTCGCAATGAATGGCGCTTTGGGAGGTTCTCCCAATCACTCAAAATCCACGATGCCTGGCCTTAACCGAGTGCCATTCATGCCTGGCATCTTTTCACCGCTATCCATAAGAATGGATTGTTATTGGGATTTTTTTATCTTTGAATGCGCGCCTTTGCCCGACCCATTGAATTACGGCGCGTTTGATTTTATCGGCTTTTAATCTGTGTAACTCATGATGAGAATGTATAACACATACACCGTTGCGGCTCGAATTCTCGGCGTGGCAATGATTGCTTGGTTCTGGTGGGGGGATCCATATCATATGAGGATTCTTTGGACTCAAGTCGTTAGCAGCGTAGCAATCATGTTACTAATCGAATGCACAATTCGACTGCTTCGGCGATTGATGTCGCAAACAATTAGAGGAAAAGATTTTTGGCGAACAACATTTTTTTTTGCTAGTTGCTTCGCCGCTTTTGTTTTTTTTGTATATGGCGACGTGGTTCAAATTCATCAGTTGTTCGCCAAAGCGCAGTTGAAAGGAGCGGTTAAATTGAATTTGAACGAAATACCATGGTGGAGAGTTCGGCCGCTTTGGTGGGGTATTGCCGCGTTCATTTTTTTCCTCTACGAGCGAAAGATTTCACAAATTGAGGGACTGCCCAAGCTGGAGAAATGATTCCAGTTTCACGCACGTTCCCTTAATCATGACGCGCCGCACTTTCCTGACTTCCGCCGCTGCTCTGGCAGCCCTGCCGCTGCCGGCGGCGTTGCGTGGGAAGCGGATGGGGATTGTCATTCATTCGTACTGGAAGCGCTGGCAGGGGAAGTATTCGAGCCTCAAGAGTCCGCCGTTTGAGAATGCGCTGGATGTGCTGGATCATGTGCGCAGCCTCGGCGTGGGCACGTTGCAGATCATGGTCAGCGGCTGGACGGGCGAACTGGCCCGCAAGGTGCATGACACCTGCGAATCCTACGGCTTGAAGCTCGAAGGCAGCATCACGCTGCCGAAGAACGAGAGCGATGTGGACCGCTTCGAGAAGGAGCTGCGTCTCGGCAAGGAGGCTGGGGCCACGATCTTCCGTTCGGCGACCGGCGGACGGCGTTACGAGCTGTTTTCCAGCCTGGAGGACTTTAAGCACTTCAAAGCGAACGCGTTCAAGTCCATGCAGCTCGCTGAACCCATTGCACGGCGGCAGCGCGTGCGCATCGGCATCGAGAATCACAAGGATTTTCAAGCGGAGGAGCTGGCGGAGCTGCTGGGACGCCTCAGCAGCCCGCACATCGGCGCCTGTGTCGATACCGGCAACAGCATGGCCTTGCTGGAAGATCCAATGCACGTCGTCGAAATACTCGCGCCCTTTGCCGTGACCACGCACATCAAGGACATGGCCGTGCAGGAGACGCCCACCGGCTTCCTGCTCTCCGAAGTGCCGCTGGGCGAGGGTGTGCTCGATCTGCCGCGCATGTTTGCGCTGTTTGAGAAGCACAATCCGCAGATCGACTACCACCTGGAGATGATCACGCGCGATCCGCTGGACATTCCCTGCCTCAAACCCGGCTACTGGGCCACCTTCCCCGACAAACCTGGTGCCGAACTCGCCCGCATGCTCACGCTCGTGCGTGAGCGCAAGGCCGCGAAGCTGCCCAAGGTCACCGGCCTCGGCACCGAGGACGTGCTCGATTACGAAGAAGCCAACATCGTAAAGTGTCTGCACTACGCCGGCGACAGGCTGGGATTGGACAAGGTCGTGATCCGCAATGAGCAAGGCCAGGAAGAGAAGTGAGTCTGCCGGGTTGATGAAGCGCGCAGCGCATCCATGATGCACCGCCCGTGTCCGAACTTCTTCCAACCGTTGACTCCACACCCATCCACGACGCCAAACTGGCGTTGCAGAAGTATTTTGGCTTCCGCGAGTTCCTGGATGGTCAGGAAACGGTGATGGCGGGCATCCTGAGTGGCCGTGACACGATGGTGATCATGCCGACGGGCGGCGGTAAATCGCTCTGCTATCAGCTCCCGGCGATGGTTATGGATGGTGTGACAGTCGTGGTGAGTCCGCTGATCGCGCTGATGAAGGATCAGGTGGATGCGTTGGAACGGCGCGGGATTCCGGCGACGCTGATCAACAGCTCGATCTCGCTCGGTGAGCAGCAGGAGCGCATCGAAGCGCTGCGGCGTGGCGAGTACAAGCTCGTCTATGTGGCGCCGGAACGATTCCGCAGCCGCACGTTTACGAACGCGCTGCGGCAGGTGCAGATCGCGCTGTTTGCGGTGGATGAGGCGCACTGTCTCTCGCAATGGGGTCACGACTTCCGCCCCGATTACATGCGGCTCGGCGAAGCGCTGGAGCATCTGGATCGCCCGCAAGTCATCGCGCTGACCGCCACGGCCACGCCGGAGGTGCGGGGCGATATTTTAAAGACGCTGCAACTGCGTGATCCCTACGTGGTGATTCGCGGCTTCGAGCGGCCGAACCTGAGCCTGAACATCACGCACACGAAAAGCAGCGGTGACAAATACGAGCGGCTGAAAAAAATCATCGCGCAATACAAGACGGGCATCATTTACTGCTCCACCCGCAAGCGGGTCGAGGAAGTCGGTGAGGAATTGAAGGACTGGAAGCTCAAGGCCATCGAGTATCACGGCGGACTCGACGACAAGGAACGCGAGTCGCGCCAGACGAAGTTTATCACCAAGAAAGCCGATGTCGCCGTGGCCACGAACGCCTTCGGCATGGGCATTGACCGCTCGGACGTGCGTTTTGTGGTTCATTTCGACGTTCCGGGCAGCGTGGAGGCCTATTATCAGGAAGCAGGCCGTGCCGGACGCGATGGCGAGCCGTCACAGTGTGAGCTGTTCTTCAATTTCGCTGATACGAAGACGCAGGAGTTCTTCATCGACGGCAACAACCCGAGCGTGGACATCATTCGAAACGTTTATCAGACGTTGTTGAGCGCGGCGGACTCGAATCACGAGGTGCAGGCGTCGATTGATGACATCGCCGATCGTGCCGGAGCCAAGAACAGCATGGCGATCGGCTCGGCACTCAGTCATCTCGCGCGTAATGGCTACATCGAGCGCTTCGACATTCCGGGGAAGCGCATTCGCGGCACACGGCTGTTGCAGCCGAAGGTGCTGACGCGTGATCTTGAGATCGACATGGATGCGTTGCGCGAAAAGGACCGCCGCGACCGCTCGAAGCTGAAGTCGATGATCGAGCTGTGCTACGACGACAAAGCTTGCCGTCAGGAGCAGATCTTGCGCTACTTCGGCGAGACCGAGAGCACGCCCTGCGGCACCTGCGATGTGTGCAGAGCCGAAGGCGTACAGCCGCCGCGGGAAGGCACGGCGGAGGAAGTCACCATGCTGCGCCAAGCGCTCAGCGGCATCGCCCGCATGTCCACGAAACATGCGGACGGCACCTGGGAGGGCCGCTTTGGCAAAGGTCGCATCATCCAGATGCTCGTGGGCAGCAAGTCGAAGGAGATCGTCGATGCCGGGCACGATCAGCTCACGACCTATGGTCTGCTCAAGCATGTCGGCACACAGGCGCTGCATCCGTTGTTCGCCGAACTGGAGAAACTGGGCCTCATCGAGACCAGCAGCGGTGAATATCCCATTGTCTCACTCACCGCACCCGGCATCGCGGCAATGAAGGCCGGGCAGAACGTCAAGATGCGCTGGCCGTCGATGCATGCGCCGCTGACGAAGCCGAAGGGCAAGACGGCGATGAATGAAGAACTCGCTGCGCGTGAGCTTGGTTTCGATGATGCGTTGTTCGAGAAGCTCAAACGTCACCGCACGGCATTGGCGGAATCAGAAGGCGTGCCGTCCTACGTCATCTTCAACAACCAGACACTGGAGTTCATGACGCGGTTGAAGCCGAAGACGATTGAGGCCGGACTCAAGATTCGCGGCGTGGGCGAGAAGAAAGCGAAGGAGTATCTGCCCGACTTTATCCAGATTATTAAGCGGCACGGGTGACCAGCCGGTTGCTTTGGGTGGAGCGGGGCGGGAGGAAAGTCAGGCGAGTTAAAAACTCGCGCTCCGATACGCTGGGCGTTTCACGATGCGTGCTCGCTGAATGATGTCCGCTGGATGCTCGGGAGTGCCGCGATCCATGAAATTGTCGATGCTTTGGGAGGCGTCGAGGATGGCACGCACCTGGCCGCCGATAGTGGGGGCGGGATTGAAGTAATCCGCAGCTCCGGCGACGGCTTTGTAAACGACGGACAGTTCGACGACGAAAATGTCATCGAGCCGGTAGAATTCGCTGCCCGTGAGCAAGCCGGACCCGCTATTGCCCGTAGGGCGCGCCGGTGAGGCCGGACGTAGCGTTTTGTAGAGGCGTGCGCGGGTGACGGGGAATTCGAGGCGGTGCAAACGTCGCTCGTAAACCTGACGGCGGCCGAATTCGTCCTGCGGCAGCATGGTGCAACCTGCGGTGAGACAGAGAAAAAGCAGGAGAGCGTGGATCCGTTTGGGCATGCTCTGATTGTGCCGGACGACCTGCGATCAGCAAGTCTGTGTTGCGTCGTTTATTGAGCCTGTGCCGCTGTATTGAACTCGGCTGCTTCGCTAGTTTGGGGCGTGGCGAGGAGTTGTTTTTGGAAGGCAGTTGGAGCGGGAAGTTTTGCAACGGCGGCGGTCAAAGCGTTTTGAGCGGCTTCGGCATCAGGATGCTGGCGGGAGAGGCTGGCAAGGGCGAGGACATCGCTGGTGGCGGGATGACTTGAGGATTCGACGAGAAGCTGCTGGGCGCGATGCGCGGTGGTAATGTCGTCGAGCTGGATGGCGACGGAGACGATGCGACGCAGGGTGGCGGCATCGAGTTGATCGCCGGGAATTTTCTGCAAGGTGCGCAGAGACTGGGAATAGTGAGCGGCATCGAACTGAATCTGGGCAAGCTGACGCAGGGCGGGGGCATCGCCGGGGAAGCGCTTGAGGAAACCTTCCCATAAGAAGGGCGCGGAGTTGCTGCCGCGCAGGGTGACATCGATCTGAGTGAACAGACGCCAGCCTTCTTGGTCATTGGCGGAAGTTTTGAGGTGTGTCGCAAGCAGATCGCGTGCGGGAGTGGGAGCATTGCCGTTGGCGAGGGCCTGCGCGAGCTGCGGGGCCGCGATGGGATGCTGCGGACGAGTTTGCAGCGTGGTGAGCAAATTCGTGAGTTCTTTGCCACGACCCATCTGCATGGCGTGGGCATGCAAACGAGCGAGGACGCGGGTGTCACCGGCGGCAGCGAGGCGGAAGAAGCCGTCGCAGGCGATGCTGGTGTGTTGGTGGTGGTCGGCAATGGCGGCGGATTCACTCAACCAGCGCAGGTAGTCGGCGGAGACGGATTTTCCGGCGGTGATGTCTTCGACGGTGAATTTGTGATCGGGAAAGGTGCGTAGATGGCGCTCGATCCAGGGCAGCAATTCGGCGGATTCGCCGGCGGCGTGTGTAGCGAGCAACGCGCGCTGCATGAGGCGCGGTGGAATGGCCGCAGCGGGCTTCAATGCACGCAGTTCATCGAGTACGATCCGGCTGGCCTCGGCATAGCGAGTACCTTCGAGCAGCAGAGTCGTTTGCAGATCCAGCGCGTCTTCGCGTTGAGCGGCATCGAGGCGCGGCTTGTCGTCATCGAGCCAGGTATTGACCACCCGCAGGGCAGCAGCGGGGCGACGGGCAAGACGGGCAGTTTCGGCGAGATTGAGCACGTTCTGCCAGCTTGCGATGGGAGATTCGCAGGCGCGTTCGTGGATTTCGAGGGCAAGGCTGAGTTCGTTGTTGTCGATGGCCTGGGAGGCGAGCAGCTCCAGCACTTCGATTTTGTGCGGTTCTTCGAGCCGCTCACCGGAGGCGGAGACAAGCAGGCGGCTGTCATCGACGAGCGGTGCATCGGCTCGCGTGAGTTCAGCGAACAGGAGCGCGGTGTTGAGCGGACATGGGGCGTGAACCGGGCCCTGCTGCACGGTGAGCTGGCGCAGTCGATGTTCTGGCTGGGCCTGGCACCAGTCGTTCAAAGCGCGCACTTCGCGTTCTGGCAGCATGGCGAGTTGAAATAAGGCTGCCTGCTGCAGGTGCTTGGGCGCATTGGCAAGACGCCGGGCGATGTCGGTACGCGTGGCTTCGAGCACGGCGTCCTCGTTGGCAGGAACTGCATCGTCTGCATGCAAACGCCAGCCCCAGATGACGGCGAGCGCGGTGTAGGAAACGATGAGCAGGAAAACCTGACGGGAAGTGCGTGACATGAGGGGCTGGAAAGGGTGTGGGGATCAGCGCATCGCGGCCTCGGTGGCGGGAGGGAGCGATTGCACGGAGACAGTGGCGCGGCAGGCGAGTTCGAGGCGTACAAGGCCGTTGGCATCGGCTTTGGCGGAGTATGGACGGCCGTTTTCGAGGTAAGCACACTGGCCGCGCGGTTCGAAGCCGCCGAGCATGATTTCGACGGGACGCAGATCACGCACCTGGAAGGTGGCGCGGCGCGAGGACAGCTCCATGAACTCGACCGGGGCGCTGCTTTCGGCGAGATGGACATGCTGCGAGGGCTTGTCCTTGGTGAGAACGAGCAAGATGCGAGCAATTCCCATGGTGTGGATGTACAGCTGGCCCCGCTGCACAGCGTAGCCGGAAACACCCTGGCATTGCGCCATGTCGGGGACGCCAGCGCTCGCTGCTAGACGCAGCGTGCGGCTGTCTCCTGCGTTCAGGATGATCCAGCGATTGTCGCCCGCGCTCAGGATGCGCGTGTGGCGTGCATCGCGAACGCTGGCGGCATAGGCGGCGGCGGTCATGGCATGCAGCGGCTCCGCAGCACAGGTATCGAAGGTTTTTTCGAGCGCAGCGACGCCCTGCTCGGTGCGCACGTCGGCAAAGCGGCAGCGCACGGCGAGTGGTTCCATGCGAATCGAGTTGGCGGAGGCCGGGATGGAGGTTGATGCAGAGGGAAGCTGCTCGACATTGATGGTGCGGCAGAAGCGCAGCGACTCAGGCGTGGGTGCTGCATTTTCAGGCCACAGCATGAGATTCACGTCTTTGCCCAGCGGCAGCAGGCGGCGGTGGATATAGTTCATGGAACCGGCGATCTCGCGTTCCATGTCGTGACGGGCGGTTTTGGCGCGCTCGTTGAGCTTGCTGGCGATGTTGATTCCGGCGGTCCATTGCAAGGGCCGGGAGAAGGAGTTCGAGGCGGCCTGAATTTGCGGCATTTCGAAAATGCTACGTGCGACATGCTCCAGACGCGGTGCATTCACGGCCTGTTGCCCTGGCAGCCAGCAGCGCATGTCGGCCTCGCACACGGAAACGGTGACGGGCAGCAGGTAACGGTTGAGGATGCGATCACGCATGACTTCGGAGCAGAGCGGGAAGCCGGGAAGTGTGGAGGGTGCGGAAAAGCCGGTGCTGTCGATGTGGCTGTAGAAGATGCGACGGCCTTCGCGCGTGGTGGTGTCAGGCACCGGGGCGACGTGATTTGCTCCAACCCATTGTTCGAGAAAGGCGGGCAGATTGAGCTGCGGATCTGCTGCTTCAGCAGCAGGGTCGATCCATGCGCCACCCCAACTGGCGAGGAAGGCCTGATCAAAGCGATGATCGGAGCCCAGTGCATCCTGACCGTGCAAGGCGAGCACGATGTGTGCATCCGCAGGAGCTTCTAGATCGAGGAAACCGAGCGAGCGGGCGGTTATTTTCGCATTCGGACGCAGCAGTGTGGAGTCCATGCTGGCGACATTGGTTTTGACGAGACGTGAGGCCGGCTGCGCACGGCCGCCGAGGCCGAGATGCTGCATGGCGAGCTTGCGGGCTGCGCTGTCGGTCCATGGCATGCCGGTGAGCAGCAGCGGGATGTTCCTGGCCCGCAGGGAGGGCAGCCATGCGGCGAGCGTGCGCTGCTGCTCGTTGGTGAGCATCAGGCTGGAATCGATGATGACTGCCGCGAAGTCGTGGTCCGAGGGCAAAAAATCTGCACCGCTTGCGGCTTGAAAAGTGAGTTCGCAGCCGAGCCATTCGAGTGACTGACGGAGCACGCGGGAAGTGAGGGTGGTTTCCGCCGCCGCTGCTTTTTCACCGATGTGTTTTTCATCCCAGCCATGCAAAACCAGGACGCGGCGGGAGATTTCCTCCAGCGGGCCGAGATTGGCGCCATTCAGTGCAGGCGTGGTGATGAACGGCAGCACGCCGATGCTGGTGAGCCGCCTGGCAGCTTCGCGACATGCGCTGCGATTGTTGGCGGCAGCGTAATCGACGGCGAAGACGCGCATGCCCTGCGTCTGCACGTTGTGGATAAGGTGTGTGAGGCGCTGTGTCTCGGCAATGGGCGTCCAGTCCACCGTGTCCTTGTTGCCGGCGCGGGTGTAAACGCCGAGGGCAAGGAAACCATCGGCGACATGAATGGCTTCGATGCCAAGGCCGATGTGCAGATCGAGCAGGATGTGCTTGTCGGGGTAGCGCTGGCGCAATGTGGCAGCAAGCGTGAGAACGGCAGTTCGGGCAGCAGGGTCCGTCTGCTCCATACCGAGACTGAGCACGAAACCGTCGAAGCCATTTTTCGCCACTGGATCGGCCAGCGCCTCGACCGCCCATGCAATCCAATTCGGATCCGCCGGGACGACGATGCGGGAGTGCTTGTCGGTGGCGGAAGGTTTCGAGGAAACCTGACGAGCTGCGGCCAGCATGGCCGCGCGCGAACCCGTGCGCACATGGGCGAGATCGAGCAGCGCGAGGTATTGATTTCCCAGCGCATGACCCGGTTCCATGTCGAGTTCGGCCTGCGGGTTCAGAATGCTCAGATCGAAGCCGGCCAGCGAACGGGCATCAGGACGCAGAGATTGATCCACATAGAGACTGCGAAACGCGGGCACTTCTGCCGCCATTCCAGTGATCGCGGTCAGACCGGTCAGCAGGCCGACTATAGACTTAGATAGCAGGCCGGAAATTGACTGTGGAAACCGAAGAGTGGATGACGTGGGAGGCATGACAGCGTGCGTTAGGCTTTCAGAACTGCGAACACTGGCATTTTAGAGTCTCAAATTATAGAAGCAATAATTTATAGATTGATTACAAAAAACTTACAAACCTCGAAGTCGGCAAAAAAAGGTCGCCAAATCGGCTGCGGAAAGTGAGGTCTTCCTGCCATGAACGCCTCACCGATCCGCACATTTTCCGAAGGCATTTTGATCGATCAGCCGTGGGGAAAACTCACCTGGCTGGCCTCCCGCGAGCTGGGCAACTCGGCCAGCATGACCTTCGGGCATGTAATCATTCCTGCCGGTGAGACCAACCCGCGTCACCGCCACCCGAACTGCGACGAAATTCTGCATCTGCTCTCCGGTCGCCTCGAACATAGCTTGGGTGTCGAAAAATTCCTGCTCAACCCCGGCGACACCATCTCGATCCCTGCGGGTCAATGGCACAACGCCCATGCACTGGAGGGCAAGGACGCCGAGATGGTGATCTGCTTCTCGTCAGCGGACCGGGAGACAGAGTTTGAGGAGTGAACTCAGCCCTTCGTCACGACTTCATCCAAATTCATCACCAGATTCGCCACCATGGTCCACGCGGCGAGTTCAGCGGGGTTGAGCTTCTCATTGGGCTTCGATTCACCGTAGCTGATGGCTTTTTTTGCCTCCTCGGGCTTCGCGGCATATGCGGCGAGGTGTTTTTCGAGCGACTGGCGGATGATTTCGGCCTCCTGGGCATTGGGGAAGCGACCGGTGGTGATGCGGAACAGCGCGGTGATGCGCGCATCGGTGCTGACGTTGGTTTGCATCACCTGCTGGGCGAAATTCCGCGCGGCTTCGAAGAACTGCACATCGTTCATGAGCGTGAGCGCTTGCAGCGGGGTGTTGCTGCGCTCACGGCGCAGGCAGTAACTCTCGCGGTTTGGCGCGTCGAAGGAGGTCATGTTCGGCGGCGGGGCGGTGCGCTTCCAGAAGGTGTACAGGCTGCGGCGGTAGAGTGATTCTCCATGGTCCTGGATGTAATTGCGCGTGTTACTGCCACCGAAACCGACGGGTTCCCAGATGTTTTCCGGCTGATAGGGCTTCACGCCTTTACCGCCAATTTTTGGACTGAGCAAACCAGACACGAACAAGGCCTGATCACGCACGACTTCGGCATCGAGGCGAAAGCGTGGCCCATGGGCGAGCAGGCGGTTCTCTGGGTCTTTTTGGAGTACTGCATCCGAGCAATGCGAACTCTGCCGATACGTGTGTGACGTGACGATCATCTTCACAAAGGCTTTCATGTCCCAGCCACTCTCGCGAAACGACACCGCCAGCCAGTCGAGCAGTTCGGGATGGCTCGGCGGTTCGCCTTGCGAGCCAAAGTCGTTGCTCGTCTTTACCAAGCCGGTGCCGAAAAACTGCTGCCACAAGCGGTTCGCCTGCACACGGGCGGTGAGCGGATGCTGTGGGCTCACCAGCCACTTCGCGAGGTCCATGCGGCTGTAGTTGTCCTGCTTCGGCAGCGGCGGGAAAATGGCCGGCGTGCCGCGAGTGACCTTGTCCTTGGGCTTGTCATACTGACCGCGCTCCATGATGAAGCTGTCGCGCTGCTGCGGCAGATCAGCCATGACGAAGGTGGCGGGGATCACCTCATCGAGAGCCTTCTTCTTCGACTCAAACGCGAGTTTTTCACCACGCACGCCATCGACGATGCTGCGCGCGCCCTGATATTCGTTTTCAAACCACCACTCTTTGAGCCGGGTGACTTCCTTCTCGGGCCATTCGACCGCCTTCTTGCCGCGCACGAGCGTCTGCAGGTCATTCGGCAGGCCTTCGATGCGTTTGCCCTGGCTTTTCTCGGTCCAAACCTTCCACGACCACTGCGGATCCTTCGCGGGATCGACGCGCGAACTCATCGCTAGGTGATCCCAGTACACCGTGCCGCCGAACTGGGTGAACGCATAGCCGGTGACCTTGATGCCCGGCTTCAAACCCAGACGCTCGGCGGGAACTTCGAGCTTCACCCACTCGCCAGCCTTCGGCAGTGCTCCCATCTGCACTTTTTCGGGCGTTCGCACCTGACCAAACGGAATCGCGCCTTCCTCGCCCCATACCGCACGATGATTCCATCCTGCCGTGTGAAATTGCAGCATGACCGCCTTGGGTGGATTCGCCGGATCAATGTAGCAGTAGGTCGTGAGCTTGCCATTCGGCGGAATCTCAAACTTCGCGCCATTCGCAAAGAAATCCTGCGCCACGCCGGTCGCGGTGCGTTTCAGCGCCGCAGTGCCGCTGAACACCGGCCCCTTGTCCTTGCTTACGAAGGTTGTTTTATCGCCACCGCTCGATTCC
>JAYVIO010000100.1:0-5413 GCA_043770175.1 Verrucomicrobiales bacterium
CCACACCACGCTGCGCCCCAGCATCGTCCCCGGCCTCATCGCCACCGCCGCGCTCAACATTCGCCAGGGCTTGCATCGCCTCCGCTTCTTTGAACTCGGCCGTGTCTTCCTCAAGCTCCCCAACGGCTCCAGCCGCGAAGAAGAACGCCTCTCCATCCTCCTCAGCGGCCCCGTGTCGCCTTCGAGCTGGCATGGCCGCGAACCGCAGGCCACCGACATCCACGAACTCGTCGGCCAGATCCAAAACCTCACGCGCACGCCCATCGAAGTGCGTCCCGCGAAGGAAAACACCGCCAACTTCCTCCTCACCAGCGAACTCCGCGCCGGCAACCGCGTCCTCGGCTGGATCGCGCAGCTTCATCCCTCACGCGCCCGCGACATCGACGCCCGTCACCCCGTTTACGTCGCCGAACTTCTCCTCAGCGCCCTGCGCCAGGGCAGCACCGGCCCCACCAAGTTCGAAGAACTCCCGCGCTTCCCCGGCATGACCCGCGACGTCGCCATGGAAGTCCCCGCCGACCTCCCCCACGCCAAAGTCGCCGCCTTCTTCGCCGCCCAGAAGCACCCGCTCTTCATCGGTGCCGAAGTCTTCGACATCTTCACCGACCCCACCGGCCAAAAGATAGCCAACGATCGCAAATCCATCGCATGGACCCTCACCTACCGCGCCGCTGACAAAACCCTCGAAACCGCCGAAGTCGATGCCGCCCACACCGCCATCCTCACGGCGCTGGAGAAGACCTTGCCCGCCAAGGTAAGGGGGTAGCGGACAAGCAGTTGCGATGACGAGGTTTTGAGAACATCCTCTGGGCATGTCAGCCCGAACCTTGCTCATCGAAGAAGCCGCCCGCGCGCCAGAAGGCGTGGCGCGGGAGATTTTGGCCCAACTGCGTGCGCTCATGCCACAAAAGAAGCCAGCGCCAGCGCCAGGGGCAAAGGATCATTTCGAAAGCTATTGGAGCCAGCTTTATGGCTCGCTTGAAGGCGTGGAGTGGAACGAGCCTGCCGAGCTGCCTTACGAATCACGGGAGGCTTGGTGATGCCTTGGTTGCTCGACACGAACCATTGGATCGTTCTTCTCAAAGGACGCTGCCCGCCTTTGCAAGACAAGTTGCGCCTCATCTCGCCGGATGAAGTCTGGCTCTGCTCCGTCGTGAAAGAGGAGCTGTATCACGGCGCGGAGGGCTATGAGGACAAAGCTGCTCGCCTCGCGAAACTGAGCGTGATTTTTGACCGTCATGCCTCCGTGCCTTTCGATGATGAAGCAGCCGTCATCGCGGGACGCCTTCGGAAGCAACTTGAAAGCCAGGGCCAGGTGATCGGTCCGCATGACATTCAAATTGCTGCCATTGCACTCCAGCATGGCTGGACACTGGTGACAAACAACACCGATGAATTCAGCCGCGTGGATGGTTTGACGCTCGAAGATTGGACTTCGTGATTTTTCCAACAAAAGCCATGACTCCCCAATCCTCAACCAGCTCGGCAAGACAACTGCCTGGAATGGCGGCGCGAAATTCGCAGCAACATCACGGCTGAGTTCGATCGCGATCCTCATCGCCTCAATGCCAAGCTGCGGAAAATGGAAAAGCTGTTCAAATATGCCACAGTGCATCCTTGCCGCTATGGAGAAGAGAAGATTCAGTCGGCGATGGTGAGGAAGGGTTCGGCTAATTCGCCAACCACTTTCGCCACGCGATCCATCTCTGCTTCCGTGTTGTAGAAATGCGGGCTGAAGCGGAGGAGCGGCTGGCCAGCGCGGTTGTGGCGCAGGGATGGGCTGATGCCTTGTTCGTTGAGGTGCTTGGAGATGTCTTCCAGCGAGCGTGTGGCGTGCTGAACGGTCGTGATGGCCGAGGCGTGGATGCTTTGTGGGTCGGGGCCGAGGAAGGTGAAGCCTTGTGGCTGCAAACCGGCATGGAGACGAGCTTTGAGCTTCAGAAGCTGGGAGCTGATGGCGGGGAGGCCGATTTCCTGAATCAGGTCGATGCCGGCCTTCATGCCGAGGATGCCGGAGATGTTCAGCGCACCGGGCTCGTAGCGGCGCCCGCCGCGTTCGAAGGCGATTTCTTCCTGCGCGATGAAGTTCGGACTGCGCACGTTCCAGGAGCCGAGCAGGCTGGGGCGCAGTATGTCCTGCAATTCCTCGCGCACATAAAAAATGCCCGCACTCATCGGGCCTAGCATCCATTTGTGCGAGTCGGCGGAGAGGAAATCGACGTGATCGACGCGGGTCTCGAAGGCACCGACGGTTTGAATGGCATCGAGGCAGAACAGCACGCCGCGTTCCCGCAGCATGCGGCCGATGTGGTCGATTTCGATGCGGTAGCCGGTTTGAAAGTGACAGGAGGCGAGCGCGACGAGCTTGGTTTTTGGCGTGAGCGCGGCTTCGACGAGTTCAGGGGTGATTTCGCCGAGAGAGGCCGGTTGGAGGCGTTTCAAGACGACGCCGTGGCGTTCGAGATCGCTCCACGGATACACATTCGCGGGATAATCATCGAGATAACTGACGACTTCATCGCCCGCCTGCCAAGGGAGGCCGTTGGCGACCAAACTGAGGCCGACAGACGTGGGACCGATGAGCGCGATCTCGCTGGCCTTGGCTCCGATCAATTCGGCAGCGACGACGCGCGTTTCATTCACCGCACGCCAGGCTTCGGGATACTCCTGCATGCGCAGGCTGCATTGTTCGAGGTAGTCCTGCATCGTGCGTGTGACACGACGCGGCAGGATGGTGACGCCGGCATGGGCGAGGAACAGGCTGTCCTTGATCACCGGAAACTCCTGCTGGCGCAGTGATTCGTCCGTTAGCAGAGCTTCCAGCGTGAGCGCCATATCAAGCGACCTTCAAGGTCTTTGCACCCTCGTCGATGAGGTGCCAGAAGCTTTTGGATTTGCTCAACGCCTCGTCTTCGCCGCCGCCGGGCAGATTGCTGCGGAAGAGGAAGTCTTGGAGGGTGTTTTTGTGCAGCACACGATGCACGCGCACGTTGCCATCGACGATGCTAAAGTAGATGCGATGGTCACCTGCGCGGCAGCGGTAGAATTTTTTGCCGCTGCGTTCAAGAACGCCGTAACGCTTGGCCAAAATGGCGTCGTCGATATCGGCAGGCTGGATGTTCAGGGCCTCCAGCAAGTGAAACTGCACCTGCGTGGGCAGGTGGGAGAGTTCGGCGGCGCTGATGTCGTTGAAAACGATCTGGATCATGGTGCGAGCGGGTTCGCGGTTGCTTAGAATCTTTTGATCACATGCTTCTTGCGGACGCTGTCCATCCACTTGTCGATGTTGGCCTTGGATTTTTCCTGATTGATCATTTTCTCGATCTCCGGGCGCATTTTTTCCAGATCCGGTGCCGTGCCGAGCTTCTTCGCGTCACAGGCGACGATGATGTATGAGGTTTCCTGGTCGAGGATCGGGCTGATGCCGCCAGTTTTGAGCTCCATCGCGGCATTGGCGATGGCGGGCATCATGTCAGTCTTGGCCATCCAGTCCCAGGAGCCGCCGTTTTCCGCTCGGCTGTCCTGGGAGTAGGTTTTGGCCGTGGCGGCGAAGTCACCGCCGCTGACGATCTTGCTGCGCAGATCCTGGGCGAGCTTGCGCTGTTTTTCCGGCGCGGAACCGGCCTCGCCGGAGAACTTGGGGATGGTGATGGTGGAGATTTTGATCTGGTCACCCTCGCGCCACTTGTCCACGTTCTTGTTGTAGAAATCCTGCACCTCACGCGGAGTCGCTGGCGGATGGTCGCCGGCGTTGCGCGCGCGCATGACATTCATGATGACCATCTTCTCGCGCATTTCTCGGAACTTCTTCACCGACATGCCCGACTTGGCGAGTTCGTCCACGAAGGCGTCACGGTTGCCCTTGAAGCTCTCGCGAATGATGGTGTTGATGTCGTCATCGACATACTGCGCCTTGATGACGCCGCCGATTTTCCTGAACTCAGCCAGCAGGATTTCACGGTCGATGAGTGTTTCCACGGCGGAGGCGCGGATGGCGGCCAGTTCTTTGTTCGCACGGGCCGGATCATTCTGGAATTGATACAGGATGATCTGCTCCTGCGCTTTGATCGTGTCACGCACCTCGGATGACATGATGGGGGTGCCATCGACGACGGCCACGATGGTGAAGGAGGATGACTGGGCCGTGGCGCTTGAGAGAGCGGCGGCGGCCAGAGGCAGAAGCAGGCAGGTGCGCAGAGAAATCATGACGAAAGAGGGGTCTATCGTAGGGCGTGGGGGCGGCGTGGCAAGGTGAACTTCACCCGCCCGCAGACGGCATCCCCGGACCAGCCGCGCCATTCGTCGTGCCGGGGCGAGACAGGCGGTTGGAAATAGGTGCTAAAACCTGGCGGGCTCCTGCAATTTCAGTTTTTCAATTGAATCGCCAGCGGAGTACAATCGCCTCAATGGCGTCATCACTGACGAAAGTCGTCAATGTTTCGGCCTTCATGTTGAGCGAAATGGCGCGACGGATCTGACGAAACAATTTACTCCTGCGGTGGCTGAAGTGATCGGCACTTTGGTTCCTGCTTTCCAGACGACCCGAGGCTCTACCCTCGCCCGCATTTTCCTTTGACCCCACCGAAGCGAGACGCTAACGAAAGCGCCCTGCCTATGGCTGCTCCCGACCGTCAACACACCCTCGCCAAATCCGTCTCCATGACGGGAACTTCGTTGCACACTGGCGAGCAGGTCACGCTGACCTTGCAGCCTGCACCTGAGAACTTTGGCTTCAAATTCCGTCGCATCGACCTGGAGGACAAACCCTTCATCCCGGCGCTGGTCGAGAAGGTGCAGAAAGTCGAGCGCGCCACCACCATCGCCGAAGGCGGCGTCAATGTGCACACCGTCGAGCACGTCATCTCTGCCCTCGCCGGCATGGGCGTGGACAATGCGATCATTGAGATGGACGCGAACGAGCCGCCCATCGCCGACGGCAGCTCGATGCCCTTTGTGCAGTTGATCAAATCCGCCGGACTGCAGGAGCAGAAGGAGGCGCGCAAGGTTTTCGAAGTGCGTGAGCCGATCTACCAGGAGACCCGTGACGGCACCATCCTCACCATCGTCCCCGACAAGAAATTCCGCATCTCCTGCACCAACGTCGGCCCCGGCGGACGCTTCACGCAGTATTTTAGCACCGAGATCACGCCTGAAACCTACGAGAAAGAAATCGCCGCCGCGCGCACCTTTGTGTATTACGAGGACATCGCTCCGCTGATGGAGAAGGGTCTCATCAAAGGCGGCACGCTGGAAGCGGCGGTCGTGATTCGCGGTGACACGCTGCTGTCGAAGCAGCCGCTGCGGTTTGCCGATGAATTCGTGCGTCACAAGATCCTCGACATCGTGGGCGACTTGATGTTGTCCGGCAAACGCATCCTCGGCCACGTCATCGCCGTGCGTCCCGGCCACGGGC
>JAYVIO010000101.1:0-5406 GCA_043770175.1 Verrucomicrobiales bacterium
CGTCTTGATGACGTCACTGCCAGCGGCAGCTGGCTGCGCGGGAGCTGCGGCGGCTTTGGGATCAGCCTTTTTCGGGTCGGCGGCCTTTGCAGGAGCAGGCGGTGGCGCGGGTGGTGCAGGAGGAGGAGCGGTGAGTTTGGCAATTTCAGCTTCGGTGAGGCCGACGTTCACTTTGAGGCCGGGAAGCTGCGCTTCGAGGGCCTTGGCACCATTTTGTGTGACACCGGTCTGCCAGACGAACAGCTTCTTCAATCCTTTGGCCGCAGCGAGTTTGGCAATGCCGCCATCCGTCGTTTTGGTGCCGTAGAGGTTGAGGTATTCGAGATTTGGCAGCGCCCCGAGCTTGGCGATGCCTGCGTCGGTGATCTTGCTGTTCTCAAGATGCAGACGTTCGAGATTGGTCATCTTCGCGAGCGTGTCAGCAGCGGCGTCGGTGATCTGGCTGCGGGCAAGATCGACCCAGACGACCTGGGCGGCGATGGGGGCAAGCAAGGCGAGTTCTTTGTCGCCAAACTTGTCGGCGGCATTGATGACACCGAGGCGAAGCTGCTCCGTGTCCTGCGCGAGCGGCATGAGCGAGGCGTTGAGCGCCTGCATCTTGGCGCTGATCTCGGCGACCTGCTTTTTCTCGACATCAGTGAGCGGTTTGGCCTTCGGCTTGGCGGCTTTGGCAACAGCAGCATCTGCCTTCGGCAAACCTTTGGCGAGCAACACGGCGAGCGCTGCTTCGACATCGGCAGGTGCTTTTACGGAGGCCACGGTGGCGGTTTCAGATGCACCGTTTTCGATCCACCACTTCAAGATGGCGAGTTCTTCCTTGGTGACCTGCTTCTCATCACTCGGCGGCATGTGCTCGTCGTCATCGGCGGGCAGATTGATGCGGGTGAGCATGAGGCTGTCGGCTGCCTTGCCTGCAACGACGGTGTTCGCGCCGTCGCCGCCGCCTTTCATGATGGCGGCGAAGTCGTGGAGCTGCAGTTTGCCCTTCTTTTTCTCGGTGCCGTGGCAGGCGATGCACTTCGCGCTCATGATCGATGCGACGATGTCTTTATAAATGACCGCCTTTGCAGCGATGGCGGGGTCGAGCTTGCCACCTGCCACAGGTGCGGCAGCGGCCGGAGGAGGCGTTGCCGCCGGTTTAGCAGCGGCAGGGGCAGGCGTTGCGGCAGGTTTCGCCGGAACAGCAGCAGCAGGTGCGGCGGCCACCACTGCTACAGGCTTGGCATCGTCTTCGGCGGTCCAGCCGGTGTTGATGTGTGCGCTCGGCAGTTTGGCCTTCAACGCAGCGACGCCTGCCTTCGTGACGCCGGACTGCCACAGATAGATCGCCTTGAGTTTGCTGAGTCCGGCGAGTTTGGCGACACCCGCATCCGTGATCTTGGTGTTGTAGAGGTTGAGGTATTCGAGTTCGGCGAGGCCTTTGAGATGATCGAGACCAGCATCGCCGATGGCGGTGCCTTCGAGGTGCAATTCCTTGAGGTTCTTCATCGCTGCGATGGCTTTGAGGCCGCCATCCGTGACCTTGCTGCGCGCAATGTCGAGCGAGGCGATCTTGTCGGCGATCGGTGCCAGCGGGTCGAGGCCCGCATCACCGAATTCTTTGGCGACGTTCAGTGCGGTGAAGCGGAAGGCCTTCGCGTCGGCGGCGATGGGCATCAGCGAGGCACCGGTGGCGTTCACCTTCTGCATCGCGGCAGTGACGGCGGGATCGGCGGCGGCTTTGTCATCGGCGGCATGCGCGGTGATGGCGAGTGCCAGGGCGAGGAGGAGTTGGGTTGGTTTCATGAGACGGTTTTGCAGCAGAAATAGCACAAGGCAACAAAAGGCGGAAGTTGGACTAGCCTTTCAGGATTCCATCGACAGTTGCTTTGAGTTCGGCGGGGAATGCGGCGTCGCTGACCTTCTGCGTGCCGCTGGCTCCTTGCTGAACCCACCACTTGAGCAGGGCGATTTCTTCGGGGGTGAGCTGGTCTTTGCCTTCGGGTGGCATGTGCTCGTCGTCACTGTCGGGCAGCATGATGCGGGCGATGCTGAGGCTCTCTTCAAGGTTACCCGCAACGAAGTTCTTGCCGTTTTCGCCACCTTTCATCGCCATTTCAAAGGTATCCATGCGCAGGTCGCCCTTCGATTTCTCCTCGCTGTGGCACTTGTTGCACTTGGCGGTGAGGACCGGGAGGATGACGTGCTGGAAGACGAGTTTCTCGTCGCTGGCAGGAGTTGCGGGAGTGGGAGCAGGCGTGGGTGGCGTTGTTGGCGGCTCTACTTTCGGTTCGGCCTTGGGTTCCACTTTCGGTTCGGTTTTAGGCTCTGGCGTCGGTTCGGGTTCGGTCTTTGGCTTCTCCACAAAGCCGAGCAAAAACTTCTCCATGGCGATCATCGGGTTCTTGATGAAGGCAGGCGCATGCTCCGTGAGGAATTTGTTCCCATGACTGATGTTGCCGCCAAAGTGCGCCCCGAGGCCCATGATGCCGAAGCTGATGAAATACAGCGCCCGGTAGGCATTGAGCAGTTCCATGCTGCCACGGCCCATGGCCGTGATGCGCACCACGAGCGCGATCAGCACGCCCGACGTGCCGAGAATGCCCATGGTCTGGTGTAGCGTGAAATTACCACCCACATAGCCGCCTTCGCGCGAGAGCATGATGCCCGCCATCACCGCCATCACCGCACCGGCAGCGCCGACCATGAGCATGAGCAGCGAGGCTTCGCCAAATTTCTCCTCGCCGCGACGGGTGGAGCAGATGAGTTCAAACACGCATAGCATGCCTAGCGCGCCGACTGGAAGATGCAGCAGGATCGGGTGGAAGCGCCCGATGAAGAGCACAAAGCTCGACGGCTCATGCTTCGGCGCATCGTACAGCGGGGGGAAGATCAGCAAGCCGATCACAAAGGTCACGATCAACAGAAGCGTGGCAATCCAAGCGGCGGTGTAGAACTTGGGTTCATCGTGATCTCGGGCTGACGAAGACATGGGTGGGAATCAGGGGGTGAGGGTGCCAAATATGGCGCTTCTAGTAACGGCAGCGCAATGGAATATTCATCACGAACCTCCGTGACATTGCCACTGACTTTAACCTCGGCTTTTGTCGGCGGCTGACCGTATTTTGTCATCTCCCCTACCCTTTTTTCATGCCACGCACCGTTCTCCACTGGTTCCGCCGCGATCTCCGCCTCACCGACAACACCGCGCTCCACGCCGCCGCAAAGACCGCCGAGCAGGTCATCCCCGTCTATATTTTGAGCGATTGGAAACAGCAACACGGCTGGACTGGCCCAAACCGGCAGCAATTTCTCTGCGGCAACCTCGCAGCCCTTGCCAAGAACCTCGAAACCCTCGGCAGCCGCCTCATCATCCGCTGTGGCCGTGCCGATGCCGAGATCGAGCGCCTCATCTGCGACACCCAGGCCAGCGCCGTTTATTTCAATCGCGACTACGATCCCTACGGTCGTGCCATGGAGCAGAAAGTTCGTGAGGTCTGCATGCGGCTAGGCATCGAATGCCACGCGCACAAAGACAGCGTGCTGCATGAGCCTGACGAGGTGCTCACGCTTAGCGGGCAGCCTTACCGCGTCTATACGCCCTATTCCAAGAACTGGCTGGCGCTCGACAAGCACGCACCCCAAGGCCGCATCACCACGCTGGGACCGCAGGCCGATGAAAAAGTAATGAGCCTGCCGCTGCCGACGCTCGCGCATTGGCAGTTGCCCGACTGCACCGCGCAGATTCCCGCCGCTGGTGAACGTGCAGCGCGAGAACGCTTGAAGCGCTTCATCGACACCGGCATTTTGCAAGGCTACACCGCGAATCGCAATACCCCGGCAGGTCAGACAACCTCCATGCTCAGCCAGGATCTGCGCTACGGCCTCATCAGCATCCGCGAGCTCTATCAGCGGTGCGCGAACATCGAAAAAGCCAGCACCTACATCAAAGAACTCTCGTGGCGGGAGTTCTACTTCGCCATCCTGTGGTTTTACCCGAACGTCTTCGATGAGGAGTTCGCTCCTGACTGGCGCGGCCTGCCCTGGCCCGGCAGCGATGCCGACTTCCAGCGCTGGGCCACCGGCACCACCGGCTTTCCCATCGTCGATGCCGGCATGCGCCAGCTTTTGCAGACCGGCCTCATGCACAACCGCCTACGCATGATCACCGCCATGTTCCTCACCAAGGATCTGCACTGCCACTGGCGTCTCGGCGAGGCCTTCTTCATGCAGCACCTCGTCGATGGCGAAAATGCCAGCAACAACGGCGGCTGGCAATGGTCCGCCGGCACCGGAGCCGATGCCGCTCCTTACTTTCGCATCCAAAACCCCTGGCTCCAAAGCTCCCGCTTCGACCCTGAGGGCGTTTACATCAAACAATGGGTGCCGGAACTCCGCGATGTGCCCGCTCCGCTCCTCCACGAGCCCCCAAAGCCCGGCCTGCGCCTCGCGCCGGGTTATGTGCTGCCGATGGTCGATCACCACACCGAGCGGGATCGTTGCCTCGCCATCTTTGCGAAGCACAAGGCGGAGCGGAGTTGACATGGGAATCGCAGTTCTCAGATCTCGGTTATTGTGGGTCGGGTTGCCTTCGGTCGTCAGTCTCGCTTAGCTCGGCTCGTCATTCGTCATTTGCGCCCCACCTGCCAGCCGCGCTGCCTGGCATGCTCCCACCCCTCCACCTAGGCTTGACCTCCGGCGACTTTTTCGCTTCCATCGGCTCATTCATCAAAACCCTTTCTTTTCGTGAACGGCCCCTTTTTACCGCACCCCAACCCGGTTATTCCACAAAAAACTGTGGGCGAATCTGATTCGCCCACAAATTATTGTGGCTAAACAACGTTCGGCTAAGAAGCGGAGTCTAGGGCCACTGGACCGTCCGACATCATGACATGAATATGAGCAATGCACCCGTTGAGACAGCGGCGCTTGATGCAGAGTCATCATCGCAGACGACTTGGCGTAGAGTGATTGCAGACCTACACGTCACGTTTGTTTGGGCCTACGATACGGTTGCGATCCTTGACGACTACTACGACTCGGAGACGGGTGTCCTGCCTTCTGGACAGTTGCTCCGCTTTTCCGGCATCACTGAGGAGTCACCCGACCACGTGCTCTGTGACCTGGACGACTGCCGTTTCGTGGAGTCTGCATGTCTGCCCAGCGGTCGCGTCCTTCGACATGGCATACTATGTCGAGCCACCAGACTACAGGCCGTCCTTTCACTCGGAGACTATCAGTCCCTGACGACGCCTGCTGAGAGACCATCGCGGATTGCTCGTTTGATCCGAAGACTACGCCAATGAATCAACCGACGACACACAACAAGCCGAACATTAAAGGGTGCATTGCTGCGAGCCTGAGCGAGCCAGCAGATGCCCCTGTAGTTGAACAAGCCCGACTTTAACACTTCCGCGGCCTTATGTG
>JAYVIO010000102.1:0-16105 GCA_043770175.1 Verrucomicrobiales bacterium
GAATGCCATGAGGCACTGCCGCCGTTGCAGAGATGCCAGACTCCGGTGGCATCAGCATGCATCAAGCGCTCAATCCAGCCGCAGATGTCGGCGTTGCTGGTAGGAACGGAAACTTTGTCCTCCACCGCACTCAGATCAGCCGTCTGCAAGGCACGCTGAATGATGGTGTCGGGATGGCTGGTCTTGTCGGGGCCGAACAACCACGACACGCGTGCCACGAGCGCGTTGGAACTCGCCTGGAGCACTGCCAGTTCGCCGTCGCGTTTGGTGCGGCCATAGACATTGACCGGCTGCGTCGCCTCATCTTCAACCCAGCTTTCGTGTGGTTCGCCACTGAACACATAATCGGTGCTGAAATGGATCATGCGGGCGCCACGAGCCTGGCAGCATTCGGCAAGGATTTGCGGGGCGGTCACATTCGCCAGTTGGGCGGTCTCGGGCCACATTTCGCACGCATCCGGGCTGGTCATGCCCGCCGCATTGAGCAGCACGTCAAAGGGCTGTGCCGCCAGTTTCTCCGGCATCATTGCAGGTTGCTCGAAATCGAGTTCGGCCCGCCCCCAGATTACCGTTTCGCATTTGGGAGCAAAATGGCGGTGCAGCGCACGCCCCAGGCCGCCGGTGGCGCCGAGGATGAGAATGCGGGGACTGCGTGCTGCTGGCATGGGGCATGCTTGCCACGGCTCCCACGCTTGCAAAGGCAAAAGGCACGCCCATGATGCACGCGCGGAAGAATAGATGAGAGATCAGCAGTCCAAAATTGTCATTGTCGGCGCCGGCCTCGCGGGGCTGGCCTGTGCCCGCGTACTGGCAGCAGCAGGCCGTCAGTTCACGATTTTGGAAGCCTCAAACGCCGTTGGTGGCCGCGTGCGCACGGATGAAGTTGATGGCTTCCTCCTCGACCGTGGCTTTCAGGTTTTCCTGCCTGCATATCCCGAAGCCCGCCGTGTGCTGGACTACGACGGACTCGACTTGCGCCAGATTTACCGTGGTGCGGATGTATTTGTGAAGGACCGCTTTCATCGCATGGCTGACCCGCTGGCACATCCGCTCACGGCGATGAAGAACTTCCGCGATGAAATCGTCACGCTGCGGGACAAATGGACCACGCTGCTGCTGCGCAAGGAAGTGTTCGGCCTGCGAGAGCCGCCGCGTTATCTCGTGGATGTCGAAAGCGAAGACTACCTGCGCGATTTCGGCTTTTCCGAGGTCATGATCGACAAATTTTTCCGCCCGTTCTTCGGCGGTGTGTTTTTAGAGAAGGATCTGCGCACCAGCGCCCGCATGCTGCTGTTTTTATTCGCCATGTTTGACCGTGGCGGCAGCACTTTGCCTGCGCGTGGCATGCAGTCGATCCCCGATCAACTCGCCGTGGCTCTGCCGCCGGGCAGCCTGCGTCTGAATGCGCCGGTTTCAGGTGTGCGCGCCGGTGAAGTCACGCTGGGCAGCGGTGAGGTGCTGCTTGCGGATCATGTCATCGTCGCCCTGAGCGAGGAAGTGGCGCATCGGCTGCTGCCGCAAACCGGAACTCCTGCACCGCTGCTGCCAAGCCGCTCGACGACCTGCATGTACTTCACCACCGATGAACTGCCGCCGGGTGATCCCATTCTGTATCTCGATGGTGATGGTCGTGGCCCGGTGAACAGCATCGCGGTGCTCTCACGCATTTCACCGCACTATGCGCCGCCCGGTCAGCATCTGATCTCCGCCTCGATCCTCGGCGCGCCTTCAAGCACCGAGTTGGAACAGGTCGTGCGTGAACAGATGCGAAGCTGGTTTGGTGAAGCAGTCGTCGCAAAATGGCGGCACCTGCGCACTTACCAGATCCGGCATGCGCAGCCAGAGGCGCGGCAGTTGCGACTCGGTGAAGGTCCGTTGGCCGCCATGATCGAACCCGGCCTCTACCGCTGTGGAGACTGGTGCGAGGATGTATCCATCAACGGCGCACTGCTCAGCGGGCGGCGGGCAGGAGCGGCGGTAATGAAAGCGTTGGGAGAACCGAGCCAGGATTAGGAGTGGCTGGACTGGACTGCGTGGGCAGCACAAAAGGATTGATCGTCGTTGCGGCATTGATGAGCCGGACCTCCACCTTTGTGGGGCCAAACTTTTCAGGTGTTTTCTCGGCCACCAATCGCAGTTCCTGGGCCACTCCCTCGGCGTCGGCCCGGTTTTTGAGGTCCTTGATGATCACCGTGGTGAAGCCGGGACCGGCCTGCACCTCGATTTTTCGCGCTGGCACCCCCATATCAACGTGGATGAGCTTTTCCCACGCACTGGCATGCTGCAAGTCAGGCAGCATGATGAGTCCGGCCTTGTGCATTCGCTCTTCCTCCTGCAAATCACGCGCAGGTGTTGTCGTGGCCGGCTTGCTCTGGCAGGCGGTGAGATAGGCGATGGCGAGGAGAAAAAGACGTGGAATCACAGTTTGAGGAAAGCTTTCTGCCTATACAACCAGTAGCAGATCAGCCAAAGGACAAACAACACGCCGCAACGTTCGATCACCGGCATCCACTGGGCCGGAAAGGCCGCGTCAGGCAGATGCTTGTGCAGATTGTCGCGGATCCAGCCGCCGCACAGGCTGTGCAGCAGATAAATCATGATGCTGTTCATGCCGACAACGACCAGCGGAAACACCAGCCGCCGCATGCCTGCGATCTCGACCAGCCAATGGAAAACCGACAGCAGGATGAGCACCCAGCCACCACTGAGGATGGCCCAGGACGGCGTCCAGATACGCTTCACCACCGGCATGACGGTGAGGTGATCAAACTTGGCTCCCACCACCGGCAGCACCTTGAGATCCAGCCCCGTTCCCACCAGCACCAAAACAATGCCTGCGATCAGCAGCGTGGCGCATTTGCGCTTGTCCGTGTGAGGGCTGCGCATGAGGAAATGGCCCGTCAATGCACCGCCGAGCATCGTGGCTAGCGCAGGAACGAAGTTCAGCGTCTGATAGCCACCTGGATTGAATTGAAATGGCACCGCTTGCGGCAGCTTGTTCAGAAACACGCGGTCAAACGCGGCAGCGGCATTCGTGTGAATGTTCCAATGGCCGGAGAAGCCCGGCAAGATCGCCTGCTCCGTGCCCTTCATGCCGGCGATCGCCGCCAGATCCTGCGCTGACGGCAGCGGGTGCTGGATGAAGAACCACGAGTAACCTGCCAGGATCAAAATGATGCCCGCCACCATGTATTCCCAGCCCAGGCGTGAGAGTAGAAACAGAATGAAGTAACCGAGGCCGATCTGCGTGAGCACGTTGGTGAACAGAAACACGGTGTGCTTGTCGCCCGCATGCGTGGCCAGCATCACCCCCAGAGCCACCAGCAGGATCGAGCGCGAGAGCGCATGCCACGCCATGCCAAAAAACGACTGACCGTGCTCACGCCGCTTCGCACACGAGAACGGCACCGCCACGCCGACCATGAACATGAAACTCGGTTGAATGAGATCCCACAACGAGCAGCCCTGCCAGGCCTGATGCTCAAACTGCGGCTTGATGAACTCCCACCACGAACCCGGATTCGCCGCCGCCATCTGCACAATGCCAAAGCCCGAAGAGGCCATCAACAGCATGATGAAACCTCGAAATGCATCGAGGGAGAGAAGACGATTCGTGGTGGTCGGGTTCATGGCGGGAACCAGAACGCCACTTGCCAGCCGTTGCTATCGTGAGCCGCGCAGCAATTGATTAAGCCGCCTTGAGCACCTCGTGCGTGTGAATTGCCGGGTTCACAATGTCGCGCACAAACTGCGCCGGCTCGGCGCCTTCCCCAAACACATAGATGCGGGTGCGCAGTGTGAGCTTGTTGAGCTCAAAGCCGGGATTCGGCATGCTGCGGTAGTAATTGAGGATCATTTCCTTCTCGAGATCCAACGCTGCGCCTTTCATGCCGTATTCGAGCACGAAGGCGGCCTTTTCAAACGCCGGCTGGCCGCCGGTGCGCGCTTCCTGGCTGATGGCATCAATAAGCACGTGCTGCACAAAGGCCGTCAGCGCCTCGGCATCGCCCTCGAACTCGAATTTATATAGACGCCCTTCGCGATACTTCAGCGGCAGCGGATGCGGGGCGTAGAGCAGCTTGTGGCAGTCGCTCTCAGTGTCGAACTTGCCGAGGATTTCAAAAAAGTGGGTCACAGCAGTGGCGGGGATGGTTGCCTGTCTCCCTAGCGAGAACGCCCGCCCGCGCAAGCCCGCAGCCAACCGCGTGAATCCCTCTTGCCTCCCCTGCCCCGGCCTGCTAAAACTTCGGCACTATGCCTCGCATTCAATTCACCACCCCCGCAGGTGCCACCGGTACTCTCGAACTCGACGCCGAACGCATGACCTTCGGTCGCGCCGACGACAACCAGCTCGTCCTGGCCGATGACTCGGTGTCCAGCCACCACGGTGAAGTCGCCTACGACGGCAGTTCTTGGACGCTGACCGATCTCGGTTCAACCAACGGCACCAAGATCGGCGGCGCCCGCGTCGAAAGCATCGCGCTTGATCACGGCACTACCTTCCAGCTCGGCAATGTGGACTGCGTGTTCGTCGGCGATGGCGAAGAAGCTGTTTACACCGCCCCGACCACCACCGTTTCCACCCCGTCCAGCGGCTACGGCAGCCATCCCTACAATGGCAGGCTGCGGCATGGCTTCGGCCAAAAGGTGAAGGAAAAAAATCCCGGTGGCGGCCTGCTCACACTCCTCGGTATCGTCGCCCTCGCAGCCTGTGGCGCGGCGGTTTATTTCGCAACGCAAATGGGCGCATCCTAAGTCAGCATCACGCACGCGTTCGCGGCACCCGGCTCCGTTGACGGAGCGATCCTGCGGTCTTCTCGGCTGTGATCGTGTGGCTTGTGCGTCTAGAACTCACCCCCCCAGCGGCCCTTTGCGCCGTCATCCCAAGAAAAAAATCCCATGTCTAATACGATCATTGTCGGCGCCCAGTGGGGCGATGAAGGAAAAGGAAAAATCGTCGATTACCTCACCGAGGGCACCGACGTCGTTGTGCGTGCCGCCGGCGGCAACAACGCCGGTCACACCGTCATCAGCAACGGCACCAAATACATCCTACACCTCATCCCCTCCGGCATCCTCTGGAAGGGCAAGGTTTGCGTCATCGGCAACGGCGTCGTCATGGACCCCATCGGCCTGCTGGAAGAAATGGCCAAGCTGCGCGGCCAGGGCGTCACCATCACGCCGGAGAACCTCCTCATCAGCGAAACCGCCCACCTCGTCATGCCCTACCACAAGGGACTCGACAAAGCGCGTGAGCTTCAGCGCGGCGACAAGAAGATCGGCACCACCGGTCGTGGCATCGGCCCCGCCTATGCCGACAAAGTCGAGCGCGACGGCCTGCGCACCATTTTGATGACCCAGCCCGAGATTCTCGAAGAGGAACTCCGCGAGCGCCTCGCCCGTCACAACGCCACTTTCGAGGCCCTCGGCGTCGAGATCGTCCCGGTCGAAGAAACCGTCAAAATCATCCTCGCCGCCGCCAAGACGCTCGCCCCGCACATCACCAACACCACGGTGTATCTGCACGAGGCCATCAAAGCCGGCAAAAACCTTCTCTTTGAAGGCGCACAGGGCACCTACCTCGACATCGACCACGGCACCTATCCCTTCGTCACTTCGTCCAACACCACCTCCGGAGGTGCCTGTACCGGATCCGGCGTCCCGCCGCGCATGATCGACAAAGTCGTCGCCGTCGGCAAAGCCTACACCACCCGCGTCGGCAGCGGTCCCTTCGTCACCGAAAACGAAGACATCGGCGACATGCTCCACAACATGGGCCGCGAATTCGGTGCCACCACCGGCCGTGCCCGCCGCTGCGGCTGGCTGGATGCCGTCCTCGTCCGCTATGCCGTCATGATCAACGGTGCCGACGAACTCGCCATCACCAACCTTGATGGTCTTGACGGCCTCGAAACCATCCAGATCTGCACCGCCTACACCCTGCGCGGCAAGACCATCCACTATCCGCCGAGCACCGCCGCCGACCTCGCCGCCTGCGTGCCGGTCTATGAAACCCACCAGGGCTGGAAACAGGATCTCAGCGGCATCAAAAAGTTCGCCGACCTGCCCCAGTTGGCCAAAGACTACCTCAAGCGCCTCGAAGAACTCACCGGTGCCCGCGTCAGCCTCCTCGGCGTTGGCCCAGACCGCGAACAGACTCTCGTCGCCTGAGCCTGACATTCCATTTGACGCCCGCCCTCATTCCCCTACTCTTCCGGCCCTTTTCCCAAACCACCCAGACCCGTTTATGACCGAAATTCAGATCCGCAAAGGCGAGCCCGTTGACCGCGCTCTCAAACGTCTCAAGACCAAGCTAGAAATGGATGGCATCCTTGAAGAAGTCCGCCGCCTGCGCGCCCATGAGACCCCGATCCAGCGCACCCGCCGCAAGGCCCGCGCCGCCGCCAAGCGTGGCAAGATCCGCTATCGCTTCACCCTGCCAAAGGCCCCGGGCGCTCCTGGCGACGCTCCTACCTCTGCCGCTTAATCAGGCCAAGGGAAAAGACAGTTTCAAAAAGGGCGGGTTCATCCCCGCCCTTTTTTGTTTTCTCGCGTAACTGCCCCTGCTCGCTTACCGACTATACCACTGTATGAAACTCAAGCTCGATCTCGACGACTTCCGTGTGCCCGATGGCAAACCGTTTCGCATCAAGAAGGCGAAAACCAAGGTGAAGGACCTCTACCAGGATGACGCGCACTACGAGTCGCTCATCGCCGAGTTCCGCACGGAGATCGACGACCTGCAGCAGAAGATGTATGCGCAGAACCGCCAGGGACTGCTGCTGGTGTTTCAGGCGATGGACGCCGCCGGCAAGGACAGCACGATCAAGCATGTGATGAGCGGCGTGAACACGCAGGGCGTGGAGGTGCATGCCTTCAAGCGGCCCACGGATGACGAACTGGACCACGACTTCCTCTGGCGCACCACACGCGTGCTGCCGCCGCGTGGCCGCATCGGCATCTTCAACCGCAGCTACTACGAGGAGGTGCTCGTCTGCCGCATTCACCCGGAGATCGTGACGAAGATACAGCGCCTGCCTGCTGAGACGACAAAGAACATCGACAAGCTCTTTGCCGACCGGCTCAAGGACATCCGCAACCTGGAAACCTACTGCCATCGCAACGGCATCCGCATCGTGAAGTTCTTCCTGCATGTCTCGAAGGAGGAGCAGAAGAAGCGCTTCCTGGCCCGCATCGACACGCCGAGCAAGAACTGGAAATTTGAGGAGGGCGATGTGAAAGAACGCTCCCACTGGAAGGACTACATGGTGGCCTACGAAGACGCCATCGAAGCCACCGCCACCGAGGAATGCCCGTGGTATGTCGTTCCCGCCGACGACAAGAAAAACATGCGTCTCATCGTCAGCGCCGCGATTCTCAAGGAGATGCAGAGCATGAAACTGAAGTATCCCGAACTGCCACCGGAGCAGAAGAAGCATCTGCAAGCCGCGAAGCGCTTCCTGCTGGCGGAATAAAACGTAGCACGGGCTTTCCAGCCCGTGATTCAGACACGGACAAGAATGTCCGTGCTACTTCAAACTCCGCAGCCACGCCACGAGATCGAGCAACTCCGGCTCCGGCAGGGTTTGATCAAGGCCCAGGGGCATGAGACTTGTCGTCAACGTCGTGTCTCCCGTGATGGTTTGATGCGCGATGGTTTTTTCCTGACCGGCAATGTCCACGACGAGCAGACCTTCGGCGGTATGAGATTTGATGACGCCCATGGTCTGCTGGCCATCGCTGGTTTCGATGACGTGGGCCTCGTAATCGCGGGAGAGTGTGTTGCTGGGGAAGAGAATGCTTTCGAGCAAATCACGCTCAGTGCGGATGGCGCCGATGTGGGAGAGATCGGGACCAATGGGACGACCGGCCTCACCGATCTTGTGGCAGGCGATGCAGGTGCCTTTGCCTGATTCAAAGTTCTTCTTCCCTCTCGCGGGGTTGCCCATGGCAATCACCTTGTCCGCCAACGGACCAAGCTGACGTTTCTTTGCCTCGCTGGCGGCCGCAGCGGTGTTGTAAGCAGGCAGGATGATCGTTTCAAAAATGTCCGGCGGCAGATCAGCCAGCGCGGTGCGATACAAGCTCTCCTGCTGGCTGGCGATGGCTGGGTTCTTCGCAATCTCGCGGGCGAGACTGCGAGTAATGTCGGCATCCTTGTGACGCTTGAGAAGAGGCAGAAGCGTTTTCAACTCCACCGGGCCGACAGTGGCCAACAGCGGGGCGATTTTCGGCATCTGCTCCTTCGTCATCGGTGCGGCGGCAAGCATGCCCGCAGCCTGGATTTTCGCCGCAGACGACGATCCAGCATCCGTCAGGACGTTTTTGACCATATCGAAGGTTTCGCCGGTGAGTTTGACCGATCTGGCCGAGTCGAGCGCTTTCAAGCGGATGGAAAGCGGACGCTTGCTGTTGTTCGCGATGGCCTGGAGCGCGGCGTCGAAGTGCGGGGACTTGAGTTTCTTGATCGCGTCCAGCAGCAAGGGCGTGGGTGTGGCGAGAAGTGCTTCGAGGTGCTGGAACCAAGCTTCATTGGTGACTCCGCCTGTTTGAGCGGCCAGAACACTCAAAGCAGTGTTTCGCACGTCTGCGGCGGCGTGTCCGAGCATTTTGGTGATTAATGCCTGCGTGTTGGGCTTGGAGATGAATGCCGTGCAAACGCTCTCTAGAGCTTTGAGGCGGCGTTGATTCACTTTCAACTCGGCAACCCAGCCTTCAAACCGGCTGATGTGATCCGTGTCAGTGTCAGGATCATTTAACACAACTTTGAGAGCCCTTTCGGCCAAGGCAGCATCGTCTGAGTCCGTGTGCGCCACAGCAACACCCATCGCTTGATGATACGCATAACCATCCTCATAGGTCACGCATCGAAACATCTGCCTGAGTTCCAAATTGCTGCCGGCCTTCTTCAACTCATCCCAGTGAACAAAGGGAACCTCCTCTGCAATGCGGATAAGCGAGTGTTCCGTGGATGGATCCAATTCGATCTTCAGCAAGGCTCTGAGCGCGGAACGAAGCTCATCAGGTGCGATGAACTCACCTGACCGCTTGATCTCTTCTTGTAGCGATTCCAATGCGCGCCTGCGAACATGTGTATCGCCCGATTGAATGGCAGCGATTCGAGCTTTGACGTCCAGTTGGCGGACGGGGGCGTCCGCACTCCTCACGAGTTGCGGTGCCGGGCGTGGCTGCTTCGGCTTGATGCGATACACCGTACCCAGCAAATCCGATTTCGCCATCAGGGAGCTGGGACAACCAATACGGAACCAGCCACCGGTGTCGATGAGGAGGAGGGAGCCGTCGGCGTCTTCCATGACATCGGTGAGATGGATGTCGGGGTTGTGGAGTTTGAGGAATTCGTTTTCGACGGCCTTGTAGGTGCTGCCTTCGGGAGTGAGTTCCATGCGGACGAGACGCTGGGTGTTGAAGTGGGTGACCATGAACTGCTGCGGCGTTGTAGCCGCGCTCGCCAGAGCGTGGTGAGGGGACGCTCGATCCACGTTCTGGCGAACGTGGCTACGGTAGTTCTTCCAAAAACAGCAACCGCTGACGGCGACATGGCCGAAGTTATACATGACGGGCATGGTTTCGAGCGTGCGTCGCAGATGGGCGATGGCTTTGAGCTGGTCACTTCGCTCATAGACGCCGCCGTAGAGCCAGTGGATGATCGTGTCGCCACGCGGCTGGGTGTAGTAGAGGTTCTGCACGCCGATGATGTCGCCATCGGGGGTGAAATCGACTTCGACGGGGTTGTCACCGCAGCCGAGCGAGTGCCAGGCGACATCGCTGCCGTCGGGCTGGCAGCTCCAGATGCCGCAGGCGAGAGATTCATCGACAGGTGTGCCATCTTTTTGCACGACCTTGTGGCCTTTGCGGCCGTGGCACCAATACAGGCGGCCGTTGGGATGCAGGAAGGGGCCGTGAACGTCGGCGGCGTTGCCGGTGTATTCGAAACCGCTGACGATCATCTCGCGCTGGTCGGCAACGCCATCATTGTCGGTGTCGGTGAGTTTCCAGAGGCCTGGCGGGGAGCAAACGTAAAGCGAGCCATTCAGCCAGCACGCGCCCTGCGGAAAGGTCATCTTGTCGGCGAAGATGGTGCTTTTGTCGAAGCTACCATCCTTGTCGGTGTCTTCCAGCATGAGGACGCGGTTCGGCGGGTTCTCTTCGAGCTGTTTCTTGTTCCAGTTCACGCCGACGCCATCACCGACGAAGAGGCGGCCTTTGTCGTCCAGACAGCCCATGATGGGATGCGTGACGAGCGGAGCGGCGGCGGCAACGCTGAGGGTGTAGCCTTCAGGCAGATCGAACTTCGGCAACGCGAGCGATGATTTGCCGGTGACAACGACCGGGCGTTTGCCACTGGCGGGGATTTCATTGCCTTTATCGGGCGGGAGGTCGGCGGCGAGGGCGGGAACCGTGAGAGCAAGAAGGAGAAGACGCATGATGCAGACTCATACGCTCCGACTCCGGCCTCTATTTGCAGCCAGACGGGAACTACAAGCGCCGCACTTCCTGCACTTCGAGGCCGGTGAGCTTCCACTCGCCCTTGGCGGGCGTGATGGTGATGCGGGCGTTGTAGATGTTCACACGCGGATGGCTGTGGCCCCAGTGGCCGACGATGCCGCGGGCCATCCAATTACAATCGGCCACGAAGCCATCGCCTTTAGGATTCTCAGCCACCTTGTCCACGGTGGCGGAAAATTCAGCAATAGTGACGCGGGTGCCTTCGCGGCCATCAAGCGTGAGCGCCTGGATGGTTTCGAGATACAGGCGGCGCAGCAGCTCGCCATCGACGCTGCGGGCGAGCACGTCATAGACATCGGATTCGACATGATGATCGAAAGCGCGATACACATTGCGCAGCAGCGGGGAAACGATTTTCTGCGCCTCATCGACCTGCGTGACGGCAGGGCTGGAGGAGCCATTGTGAAACGGAATCACCAGCAACTGGCTCATGAGCACGGCCCCCAGCAGCCAGACGGCAATAAACGGCAGGCTGCCGCCGGGCAGCTTGTGATCCGTGATTTTGAGGTAGGTGTAAAAAACAATGCCGACGAGCAGCCAGAGGATGCCGCCAACTGGTACACGCGTCGGCTGCGGCACCTCAAATTGCGGCACGGCCGCCAGCGGTGCCGGGCGCGGCAGGCGGCCTTGATTGCGCCATCGATAGTTTTTGACGGAGGCGTGAATCTCCCCCACTTCGCTCAACGGTCCAAAGAACACACGCAAAGGCAGCTTTGTGATGCCTTGAATCCAACCTTTCCAGGTGACGTTCAACTCATCCGGTCCGGGCGGTGTGGCGAATTCCCAGATGAACCCCAGCATGGCCTGGTTCAGTGCCACCTCTTCATCGTCCTTGAGCGGCAGCGTGTTTCCTGGCAGGCCCTTGATGACGTAAACCAGCGGTTGTGGCACAGGCAGCGCTTCATCCGCAGTGCTGAGGGCGCACCATTCAGCGGCACGCACCGCCGCCTTTTCGCACAACAGCTTCTGCTGCTCAGGCGTGAGAGATTTCGGCACCGTTTCGTCAGGCGAGAGCCACGCCAGCATCGTGGCGGCATCAAAGAGCACCTCAAAGCGCGTCTGATACGGCTCCACGTAGAGGTAAGCTTGCACCAACGGGCCTGTGATGACGAGCGAGTCGTTCGTGGGGAGCGGCGGCGGTGCCGGCTTAGTCACCGGCACTTCAGGCTTCGTCTCAACAAGCGGCCCCGCAGGCAGGTTCGGCGAAGGCAACGGCGGCGCAAGCGAAGGCAGCGTCTCCAGCGGTTTTTGCGGCCCAATTTTGATTGTTTCAGGCGCCTGCGCCCATGCCAGGCACTGCCAGCAGATCGCCGTAACGGCGATTATGCAGGCGATTTGCGAGCGGCGGTGTGGCATACGAAAAGAGGCGTTCAAGACCATCAAAGCGCCCACGGCTTGCGCCACTCTTTCGAAAGCAGCTTCGTGGCGGCAGCGTTGTCGGCGATGGTCTCGGTCTTCGGGTCCCATTTCAGCGCAGCACTGCCGCTGCGGATGGCGATGTTGGCGAGATGCGCGATGCTGATGCTACGGTGGCTGACCTCGATGGGCGTGGCGGTGGGGTTACCGTCGTAAATGCAGGAGAGGAAGTTGTCGGTGTGATCTTTGCTCTCATAAAGATGAACTTCGCCTTCACGGGCCTTTTCGCGCAGGATGTCGGGATTGCTGGCCTGGATCTTGCCACGGTTCACGTAGATCCATTTGCCATCCTCGCCCTCGAAGAAGACACCGACGTGGTCAAAGGGCTTCTTTGGGTCCGCCTGCAACGCGGCAACTTCTGGCATGAGTGCGTGCTCGGGGCTGGCCACGTGCATGACGACGCCGCTTTCATACACGCACTCGAAGGTGAACTCGCTGGCGGTGTTGTAGAGCGCTTTGGCGTCCATCTTGCCGCTGACGTTTTTGATTTCGACGGGGCCGGTCAAATCGGTGCCCATGCCCCATTGCGCGATGTCGATGTGGTGCGCGCCGAAGTCGGTGATCATGCCGCCGGAGAAATTGAAGTTGTGCCGCCAGTTCAGCGGCAGCAGCGCCGGACGGTAGTCCATCTGCTCCGCCGGGCCGAGCCACATCTCATAATCGAAGTCAGGCGGCAGCGGGGCGGAATTAATCTGGTCGGCCATGCCGTTCCAGTTTTTGTGGCCACCGGGGAGACCCACACGCACTTTTTTGAGCTTGCCGATGCGGCCGTTGCGCACCTGCTCGCAGGCAAGGCGGAAATAGACATCGCTGCGCTGCTGGCTGCCCGTCTGCCAGGTGACGCCAGCCTTCGCGACTTCATCGCTCATGCGGCGGCCTTCGGCGATGTTCAGCGCCAGCGGCTTCTGCCCGTAGATGTGTTTACCTTTGCGGGCAGCGTAAATGGCCATGTAGGCGTGCCAATGGTCTGGCGTGGAGACCTGCACGGCGTCGAGGTCCTCCTTCTCCATCATTTCGCGGAAATCGGCATAAGCGGTGCAAACCTTGGCCGGTTTGTGGTCCGCCTTTGAATAGGCCTCGTCGATGATCTTGCGCCCGGCTTCGCGTCCGCCAGCTTCCTTGCCGTCGTAGCCGTAATGATTGTATTCCTTCATCGGATCGGCCACGGCGATGACCTGGCACTTCGGATTGCTCAAAAAGGAAGGTGTCCAGTCACCTGCGATGGTGCCCCAGCCGATGGCACCCACCGTGATGCGCTCCGAAGGCGCCGGACGGCCACCTTTGCCGAGTGCGGTGGCAGGAATGATGGTGGGAAAGCCCAGCGCGGCAGCACTGGTGGTCAGGAAACGACGACGGGAAAAGGAGGGCTGGCTGGATTGCATGGTGAGGATGTTTATAGCGAGAGGCCGGGGCGAGGCCAATAAAGATTTCGTCATGAAGTTGCGGCGAACGTCCTGCTTCGCACTCTCTCCCCATGTCGCGCATCCCGGAGGAAACCATCCAGCAGGTGATTGCCGCCACGGACATCGTGGCGCTGGTGGGGCGTGCCGTGAAGCTGCGCAAGGCGGGTACAAATTATGTGGGTCTCTGCCCGTTTCACACCGAGCGCTCGCCATCGTTCAACGTCAGTCCCTCGCGCGGCACCTATCACTGCTTCGGCTGTGGTGCTGGTGGCACAGCGATCCGTTTTGTGATGGAGCATGACAGCCTTTCTTTCGTGGAAGCCGTGAAGCGTCTCGCGGACGCGGCAGGCATCCGCATCGTCGAAGAAGTCTGGGACGCGAATGCCGAAGCGGAAGCAAAACACCGTACTCTGCTGCTGCGGGCGAACCGTGAGGCAGCAGAGTGGTTTCACCAACTGCTGATGAAGCATCAGTTGGCCGCACCGGCCCGTGGCTACCTCAAAGCACGCGGCATCAACGCGGAGATGGCCAAACGCTGGCAGATGGGCTACGCGCCGGAGAACCGGGCCTTTTACCGCGAATGGATGGCGCAGCAGCAGCTCTCCGAGCAGGCGATGATCGAGGCTGGCATTTTTGCGATCAAGCAGGACGAGGACGGCCGTGGCGGCTGGAGCTACCCTCGCTGGAAGCACCGCCTGATGTTTCCCATCCGCAATGACAATGGCGACGTGATCGCCTTCAGCGGCCGTTTGCTCGAAAAGAAGGAAAACACCGGCAAATATGTCAACTCACCCGAGACGCCGGTGTTCAGCAAAAGCCGCGTGCTGTTCGGTTTCGACAAATCGAAGCGGTTCATTGCCAAAGCGGACCAAGCGATCATTTGCGAAGGACAGATCGACATGATCATGGTGTTCGAGGCCGGCTTGCAAAACGTCGTCGCCGGACAAGGCACCGCCTTCACCGAGCATCACGCAAAAATGCTCAAGCGTGTCTGCAACGAGGTCATTCTTTGCTACGACAGCGACAACGCGGGCCGCGAAGCCACGGAAAAAGCCTTCCGCATTCTCTCCCCGCAGGGGATCAATGTGCGCGTCGCCGCACTGCCCTTGGGCGAAGATCCGGACTCACTCATCCGCAAAGAGGGTGCGGACGCACTGCGCACCATCATCACGGAGGCACCGGAGTTTTTGGAGCATCAGATCCGCCACATGCGCGCCAGTGCGAAGGGCGACGGCATGGCCGAGCGCGTACGCATGGCGGAGCAAGTGGCCAGCGCGATCAGCATCTTCAGCGGCGTGGCCCAGCGCATCACCGCCGTGAACAAAGTCGCCAAGCTGCTCGAAATTTCCGAGGAGCAGCTCAACGCCATGGTCAAACGGGCTGGCAACGAGCAGAAAAGCGGCTCACAGCAGCGCACGCCGGATGCAGCGCTCAACGTGGCCGATGATGCCAAAAAGCTGCTCGCCTCCCAGCACAAGACCGCCGTACTGCTCTGCCAGATGGCCTTGGGTGATGCCGAAGTGCTGCACTGGCTGCGTGAAACCGGCTGCGAGGACATTTTGCGCGACGTGCCAGGCACGGATCTGCTCTCCCTCCTCGTACACAGCCGCTACAACCCGCTGGATGAGTCCTCGCAACCCGCCTTCATGGCCGGGCTGGACCGGCATCAGGAGGCGGCGTTCATGCAGTTGCAGGCACGTCCGCATCCGCCCGGCGGACTGGCAGAAGCACGGCAGGCGCTCTACACGTTGGAAATTGTGCGGTTGCGAAGCCTGATCACTCTGTCCAAAGCACGCCAGCGCCAGCCCGGTGTCACCATTGAGCAAATCGACGAACTCCAGCAGCAGTTGGTCGGGTTAAGCGCTCTGCTCAAAGAATGCCTTGACCGTGCGAAAGGCTCCCCAGATAGTCATACTCCCTGACCGACGCTCCCGGAACCCCCGAGGCATGTATGGCCGTCTCCAAAAGTTCTCCCAACGGATCCCATTCCCCAGCCGCAGCCAGCAAAGCGAGTGACAGCACCGCTGCGGGCCATGCCGCCGTTCCCACGAAGCGTGGTCGCGGCAGGCCACGCATCCATCCGCCCAAGGAGAAGCCTGTCACCGCCGTCGGCCCTGATGGCCAGCCGCTCAAGCGCCGTCGTGGTCGTCCGCCGAAGAGTGGCTACACCGGCAGCCTCGCCCAGCTCGCCAATGTCACGCACGACGACATCCACTCGCCCGACGTGCAGGCACGTCTGCGAGATCTCATCCGCACTGCCCGCGAGCACGATCATCTGACTTGGGATGACATCAACGAGGCGCTGCCTTCAGGCTTCGTCACGCCAGACCTGATGGACGCCCTCATCACGCGCCTGCGCGCGATGGAAATCAAGATCACCGAAGATGTCGAAGGCGTGGCAGCACGCCACCTCGCCGCCCGTGAGCGCATTTCGGCCGAACGCGACGCCGCTTCGGCAAAGCTGGATGTCTTTGACGACCCCGTGCGCATGTACCTGCGCCAGATGGGTCAGGTGCCGCTGCTCACCCGCGAGCAGGAAATCCACATCTCCAAGCGCATCGAAAAGGCCGACCTCAGCATGCGCCAGTGTCTCCACACGATTGGTTTCATCGGGCAGGCCTACCTCCAGTTTGCCGAGGCTTTGGGCAATGGCGTCGAACGATTCGACCGGCTGGTAAGTGATCGCAAGGCCGACGAGCGCGAAGCCTACTTCAAAAAGCTGAAGCCGCTGCTGCATCAAGCACGCGAAGCGCATGAAA
>JAYVIO010000103.1:0-5393 GCA_043770175.1 Verrucomicrobiales bacterium
TGCCATTTGCCGATGAGCGAGGTGCGATAGCCGGATGATTTGAATGCTGACGCGATGGTGTGTACACCCGCAGGCATGCCGGGTTCGGCACCTTGCAACGCGGAGATGACGTTGTAGCGGCGTGGCATCTGACCGGTGAGCAACGCAACGCGTGTCGGACTGCAGGTGGGATAAACATAGAAGCGCTGCAACTCCGCGCCCTCTTTGGCAAGCCGGTCGAGATTCGGCGTGACCATCGCCTTGTTGTGAAAACCCACGCCCGCCCAGCCGAGATCATCCGCGACGATGACAAGTACGTTGGGTCGCGATGCAGCCTTCAGCGTGCAAACACACGACGCGATGAGGCTGATCAACACAACACGCAGGAGCATCATAAAATAGTCGGGAGCCGTGTTTGGCACATGAGTTGCTGCGGATGCGTGCGTGGATCAACGCAGCGGTGCTCCCGTCACGTCCAGATCAGGCTTCGTGTTCCAGCGCTGTTTCCACTCAGGCTTCTCGATCTTCGTGCGGAAGATGACGGTGTTGTCGAGCGCGATGTCGTCGGACCAGATGAACTTCGAGCCTTCAAAGTCGTTGTCGAAGTAAGGCTGCTTCGGATCGACTTCCTCGACGGTGAATTCCTTGGCCTGCTTCCAGGCTTTGTCATCGAAATCGACGGCCCACCAGTTCGCTGGCAATGGTTCCTGAATGACCTTCGGATTCGTAGTGTCGCCATTCACGGGGCCATGGAAGAAATTTTTGGCCTTCCAAGTCGCATTCGTCACGGTGCCGTCGGCAAACTTCAGGCAGAAGCCGGCGTCGCCAATGTTCGTGCCGTATTCCATGCCGGTCTTCGGATCAGCGTTGTCCTTCGCGAGCACGGCGATGGTCATGGGATACTCGGGGAGGAAATCGACACTGACGACGTTGTGCGGCGTGAATTGAATTGGATCGACGGCGACGAGGCGACCATTCACATAGAGCATGAACCAATTGTCGGCATAGACGTTGAGCTTCATCGTGTCGGCGATGCTCGGCTTGATGAGTCCGGGCGGGCCGCCGCCTTTTTTCTTTTTGCCGCCACCTTTGCCTTCACCGCCGGGAGCCTGCATCGGCTGCGCTCCACCAGCAGTGGTTTGGCCGGGTGCAGCAGCGGTTGTTGGTGTTGCAGGCGGTTGATCGGCTCTAGGTGGAGGAGGATTGCC
Source organism: Verrucomicrobiales bacterium (assembly GCA_043770175.1). Classification (GTDB taxonomy): domain Bacteria; phylum Verrucomicrobiota; class Verrucomicrobiia; order Verrucomicrobiales; family Verrucomicrobiaceae; genus Prosthecobacter. Next base: position 1,188 of record JAYVIO010000103.1, read on the forward strand.
CAGGGGGGCGTTGGGGGCGCTCTGCACTTCAGCAGTGGTGAGTTTGCCATCGTGATCCAGATCCGCCGTGCCGAAGATATATTTCGCCGCGTCGCTCAGTTCAGCACTCGTGAGGCGGCTGTCGTTGTTCGCATCGAGTTCGATGGCGTGGCGATAGATGAAACCGGCGAAGGCAGCACCTTCGCGAATATCACCTGCGGCTTCGATCTCGGCGGGCGTGATGACATCGTCCTTGTTGGCATCGTATTTGGCAGCGGCGATCTTCATGTCCGCGAGGATCTCGATCATGGTGACGCTGCCGTCCTGATCCGCATCCAATTCGGCTCCATGCATCTGCATCCATGGTTTGCGCTGTCCGCCCTTGGGCGCTCCTGCGCCCTGGCCTTGCGCAGGCGTCGGCTGGGGCGGCTGCATGGCGGTTTCGGGCCGCATCGGTGGCGTGGTTCCACCAGGCCCGCCGTTGCCAGTCGCACCAACAGCTCCTCCTCGCGTGTAAACCACGCTCAGGTCTGCTTTGGCGAGAATTTTGCCATCAATCGCGGCGAGCAGCGCCTCGCGATTCACGCTCGACGATGATCCTTTGAGCGTCGGCGCGGCGGACAACGCATAGACATGCAGCACATACGTCTTCGCACCCGGCCCTTGCGAATGCGGTGGTTCGTAGCCGATCTCGCCTTTGAATCCGACGCCCAGCTTGCCGACACCCTTCACATTTTTCGGCAGGCTCGTGACATTCGCGGGAATGTCCCACATCACCCAATAGCTTTTCATTTCGTTGCCAGGAGCGAGATGATCCATGATCAAAGCATAGCTCTTCGTGCCTGCGGGAGCGCCTTTCCATTCGAGCGGCAGGGTCGCGCCGCTGCCATCGCCGGTGTAATCGGCGGGCAGATTGCCGCCATCCTCAACCTCAGGACTGGTCAAAACGAACCCAGTCACCGGCGCTCCGCCACGACGACTCGTCGGTTCTGCCGTCGGCGCAGCATTCACAGCAGGCAGTTCGCCGACGTCGAGTCGGCCATCACGATTGCGGTCCAGCGAAGTAAAATCGGTGCGCGCCTTTGACATCGCATCGGCCAGCGTGCCGCCACTCTTGTTCGTGGTAAACTCGCGTTTCGCGCTGTCGGCAAACTCTTGGGCAGTGACGATACCATCGCCATTCGCATCCATGCTGATTGTTGCAATCTGCGCGCGAGGTTCTTCTCTGGGCGTCGCGGGAGGGTTGTCGTCGGGCCGCATGCCTTTGCCGGGACCACCCTTGCCTTTTCCTTTGCCCTTTGGTTCACCTTTGCCACCGCCACCACGCTGGGTATAAACCTGTGTCGTCTTGCCTTCGCCCCCGTTGTCATATTCAAAAGGATAAGTGCCGTCCGTGTTGATGCTGTACGAGATGGAGCGCTTCTCGCTGCCCACTTGATAGCTGAGTTTGTAGCTGTTTGACCCCGTGCTTTCAAAACCGGTGATCTCTGCACCACGCAAGGGCGGCGTGTCAGGACGCACCGGCTGCGCACGCGGCTGGGGATCGACCTGCCCGTCTGCCTCGACCACTTCGCCATGAAACGCGCTCTGTAAATACGGACGCTTCGTCGAAGCATGGTAGTGGTAGCCGATCTTCGCGTCCTCGTGGCCGTGGCATTCATCCAGCTTGCCAATCGGCGAACCATCCGGCTCGGTGAGGCCATAGATTGGATAACCATCGAGCGCATAGGCGATGGGCATGCCCTTGCCGACCATCTCCTGCAAATGGATCGGCGCGATGTGGTAGTGATAGTCGTCCGCACGACCGCAATGACCGCCCCACTGGTCGAGTTCGCCGATTTCATAGGATACTTCGCCGCGATTGTTCTGCGGGTTGAAGATCGGAATGCCATTCACACCAAGCGCGATGGCACCACGCAGGAAATGCCCCTCGACTAGCGCTGGTGTCTTCGCCGGCATCGGATGCAGCGGAATGCGCCACGCATTGTCACCTGTGTAATTCTGCGGCAGCGGCACCTGCTGCTGCCATGCGGTGATGCCGATCATCATGTTGTGCTCAGGCAGTCCGTTGGAACCGACAAAGAGGAAATCCTTGTCCCATTTCAGTTCGAGCTTGGAGAAAGCGAGAAACGGTTTCGCGGCAGCAGGCGCATTGGCCGCGTTCGCCACGGCTGCGGCAGCAAGCTGGAGCGTGGAGGCCGCCGAGGCTACAGTCACCGGCTTGATTTCGCCCGAGGTGGGCTGCGCATGCTCCTGCATCCATTCGTTCAGAATGTGCTGACGCATCGCCTCCTGGTTGCCACCGGCGGCGGCTTTCCAAGTGTGGGCGAAGCCTGATGCCGTGGCGAGAGAGAGCAGAGCTGCTGAGAGAAGGGGTGTTTTCATCGTATCCCATCCAACCACCGTCACATGACTCGGCTGTGGGCGATTTGATGACAGAACTGTCATTCTTCGTTCTGCGGGTTGTACTACAGGACCATCACTGTCCGTTTGACAGGGTGGAAGCGTTGCTTGGCGGCGATGACTGTCGCATCCACAGAAAGATCACCGGGGTGATGATGAGGATGTGAATCAAACTGCTGACCATTCCGCCGATCACGGGCACGGCGATGGGTTTCATGACTTCCGCGCCGGTTTGCGTGCTCCACAAGATGGGGAGCAGGCTGGCGATGATGGTGGCGACGGTCATGACTTTCGGGCGCAAACGCAGCCGTGCGCCGTCTTTGACGGCCTGGAGGAAATCGCGGCCATCAGCGCGGGCGACTGCTTCCTCAAGATACACGACCATCACGATGGCGGTCTGGATGGCGGTGCCAAAAAGGGCGATGTAGCCGACCCAGACGGCGACGCTGAAGGGGATGTCCATCGCCCATTGCAGGATCAAGCCACCACTCAGAGCGAAAGGCACGGCGAGCAGCACATGGGCGGCCTCGGCGGCGCTGCGGTAGATGTGATGCAGGAGCAGGAAGATGATGAGCAGCACACACGGCACGATGAACAGCAGCGTGCGCTGCGCGTGCTGCTGGTGCTCGTAATCGCCGCTGTAGCCGATGGTGATGCCCTTGGGCAGGCGCGGCGTTATGTCGGTGGCGATGCGCGACTTCACCTCTTCGACAAAGGAGGCGAGGTCGCGGCCTTGGACGTTGGTTTGCACGGCGATGCGGAGTTGGCCGTTTTCGCTGGTGATCTCGTTCGGGCCTTCCACACGCTGGATGGTGGCGATTTGGCCGAGGGGCACGTTTTTCACCATGAGATCACGCAAGCGCTCGATGTCCTCGCGCTCGCTGCGTTGCAGGCGCACTTGGATGGGGACTCGGGCGCGGCCTTCGATGACGACACCGGCTTCTTTGCCGCCGAGGCCGGTTTCGATTACGTCGAGCACTTCATCGACTCGCAGGCCGCGTTGGGCGAGTGCATCGCGGTTTGGCTCGATTTGAAGGTGTGGTCGGCCTTGCACACGACTCGCCGCAACGCCGGTGGCTCCGGGCACTTCGCGCACGAGTTTCTCGACCTCGATGGCCCATTTTTGCAACGCATCGAGATCATCGCCAAAGAGCTTGATGCCAAGCTGGGCGCGGATGCCGGTGGCGAGCATCAAGACGCGGCCTTCGATGGGCTGAATGAAGCCGGGGATGCTGCCGGGCACTTGTTTGAGGCGCTCGGTCATCTCGGCGATGAGGTGGTCGCGGGTCATGCCTTTGCGCCATTCGTGCTCGGGCTTGAGCGTGATGGTGGTCTCGATCATCTCGATGGGCGCGGGATCGGTGGCGGTGTCGGCACGACCGAGCTTGCCGACGGCAAGCTGCACTTCGGGGATGCTGGCGAAAACTTGATCCTGCCAGGCCATGACGCGTTTCACCTCGGTGAGCGAGGTGCCGGGGACAAAGGTGGGCATGAACAGCAGGCTGCCTTCATTCAAAGGTGGCATGAATTGGCTGCCGACATTCCGCACCAAAAGCAGCGAGGTGGCCAAAATGGCTGCAGCGAGCAACAAGACGAGCCGCGTGTGTTTCATTGCGAAATCGAGCACCGGATCGTAGAGGCGCAGGAGCACGCGCATGAGGTGATTGCGATCTTCCGCCGGAAACGGGCCACGCATGAGCATGGCGCACAAAGCAGGCACCAGTGTGATCGAGAGCACGGCGGCAGCAAGCATTGCAAATGTCTTCGCAAAGGCCAGTGGATGAAAAAGTCGGCCCTCCTGGCCTGTGAGGGCAAAAACCGGCA
>JAYVIO010000104.1:0-5365 GCA_043770175.1 Verrucomicrobiales bacterium
GACTTGGCGGCGTTCTTGGCATACACGCTGGGCGTGGCGAGCACTTTGAAATCATTGTTGCCGTCAATGAGCTTGATGTAGCTGCTCAACGAGCCGATCTGGCCGTAGAAGTTCAACTGATTGAAAGAAAAATTGCTGAAACTCGCGGGGAACTGGATGCCGCCGTTGGTCAGCGTGCCGGTGCTCGATGAACCGGACGAGGTTGCGTCCGTGGCATCAGCGCGGCGCACGCTGAAATCATCCAGGAGCTTGAGGAAATCGAAGCCATAGTTGTAGTTTTTCCCGAGGCTGAGCTGGCCGATGATGGCGGAGATGTACACCTGCTGCGGTTCGATATCCATCTCCTGCAAAAGCTGGTCGATGCGGGCGATGTGCTCAGGCGAACCGTCCACGACGAGGCTGTTGGACTGCGGATCGGCGATGAGCAATGTTTTGCCCACGATCATGGACTCCGGCGCACCCACTTCCTCCGGTGCGTCGAGACCGGTGCGGCTGCCCCCGTTTGAGCCGGTGTTCATGCCGCTGGTGCTGCCGAAGTTGTTGTTCATGCCAAAGGCGGAATTGGTGCCGCCCTGGCTGTTGTTGCGCGCATCCGTCGAGGGCGAATTGGAGCTGGGTTTGGCACCCCGTCGGCTGCTGCTGCTTCTGCCACCTCCGGCGGCGGCTCCGCCCTCATTGCTTTGAATGTCGGTGTCCTTGGCCAGCGCATTGTAGGCCACGGGCAGGAAATCGATCACGTCGAGGTATTTGAGGCGGCGCTTGAGGAAGTTGGTGCCGTCGTCCTGCTTGTCGAGTTTTTGCACGAGTCCCTTGATGTAGGCGATGTCCACCGGACGACCGATGACGAGCAGTTCGTTGGTGCGGCGATAAGGGAAGATTTTGACCTTCGAAGCGGCGGGATTGGTATCGGAGGTGCTCGCGCCTGCAACCGCCGGCGCGGCTGGCATGCCGGGACGTGCGGCGGGATTCGGCGCAGCGGCCACCGGGGCTGGTGCGCTCTTTTGCACTTTTTCCTCCTGCTCGAAAATCTCGTTCACGATCTCGGCGACAAGCTCCACGTCGGAGCGCTCCAATTTGATCATTTCATTGGCGATCTCGGCGGGGGGCACATCGACGATCTGGGCGATCTCGCAGATGCTGCGGATCGTGGCGCTGTTTTCGGTGATGATGAGCGCGGAGTCGTTCGAGATTGGCGTCATCGCACCATACGCGTGCAGTTTGATCACTTGCTGAAAGGCCTTGGAGGCGTCATCGGCGGAGATGTGCTGAAGCGGCAGCACGAAATGGCAGATTTCCTCGCTCTGTGGCAGTTCACGCATGGAATTGTACACCTTCAAGCCGTCGGCGGTGGGGCTTTTTCCCCCGGCGTGGTTGATCAGTTTCGCGGTGGTCGCATCGAGGTTGATGACTGCATAGCCATTGAGCAGCAGTGTGGCCTCGATAAAGGCAATGGCGTCTTTTTTGGTCAGAAGCTGTGGGGAGATGATACGGAGCTGCTCGCCTTGCAGGCTGGAGTCGAGGATGAGCTTTTTGCCGGTGAGCTGGGTGTAAAACGGGATGATCGCCTGGATCGGGGCGCTGGGGAAATTGACCTTGATCGTGGCTCCATCACCGACCGGTACATAGACACCTGCATTCGTCTGTCCCGCAGGCAGCGGCAGAGTAGGCCCCAGTCCAGGGCTTTGCGCCTTCGCAGCTTGGCGCATGCCGAGAATCAAAATGACCAGCAGCACCACAAAGCGCAGGCGGGTTGGCAGTTGAGAGGGAAATGCAGGCATATTATTGTAATTATATAAGATATACTCATTTCAGTGGTAACGGCAAGGATTTAGTTAATATCTATTAGATTTCATCCCTTTTGGTCATACTGAACCGCGCCTTGCAACCTCAACCCAGCCACGGATGATCCGGCCCCATGATCTCCATCCAGGGTCTCACCAAGCGCTTCGGCGCACAAACCGCCGTCGATCATCTGAGCTTGGAAGTGCCGCCAGGCATGATTGTGGGTCTGCTGGGGCCAAACGGGGCAGGGAAGACCACCACGCTCAAAATGGTCACGGGAATGCTCCAACCGGACTCGGGTGCGGCGCTGATCTGCGGCGTGAACGTCGTTACGCAGCCGATGGAGGCCAAGCGGCTCATGGGTTTCGTGCCGGATTCGGGGGCGGTCTATGAATCGCTCACCGGACTCGAGTTTCTGCTCATGATCGGCGCTCTCTATGGCATTCACGAGGATGAGGCGCGGCCTCGCATCCGCCAGTTTCTAGATTTCTTCGAACTGGATGAGGAAACGCTGACCTCGAAGCTGCTCGGCGCTTACTCCAAAGGCATGCGGCGCAAAGTCGTCATCACTGCCGCTCTGCTGCACAATCCCAAGGTCGTCCTGCTCGACGAACCGCTCGACGGCCTCGATGCCAACGCCGCCGTCGGTTTCAAAGCGCTGCTCGAAACACTCGCCCGCGAAGGCAAAACCATCGTTTACAGCTCCCATGTCCTCGATGTCGTCGAACGCGTGTGCAATCGCGTCGCCATCATGGCCGAGGGGAAACTGCTCGTTGAAGGCACGCCACAGGAGCTTCAGCGCCAGCATGGTGCCGACACGCTGGAGCAGCTTTTCACCCGCCTGACCGGACTCAGCGGCCTCGAAGCCCGTGCTGAGACTTTTGCCAAAAGCATGCTGTCATGAGTGCCCCCGCCTCGCCATCGCCGGAGCAGGTGCTGCGCGGCCTTTTTTGGAAGCTGCTGTTTCGCGGTCGTACCACGCAGCAGGCCGGGGCGCAGAAAACCCGCCGCCAGATCGGTCTTGGCATCACGCTGCTCATTTACGCTGCGATCGGCATCCTGCCCGCAATGCTGGCTTTCAAAGCAGACAGCTTCATCTTCGCCAGTTCTCTGCATGGTTTCACCTTTATGTTTGCCTCGCTCACGCTGGCCTCGAATGCTGGCACGATGCTGTTTATCAAAGAGGAGGCGGAAATTCTGCTGCATCGTCCAGTCACACCGCAGCAGTTGCTCCGTGCGAAATGCAGCGTGCTCGCGGGTTTCTCGCTGCTGCTCGCACTGGCGCTCAATCTCGCCGGCTTCATCACCGGTTTGTGGAGCAAGGGAGCCACGTGGCGCTTCATTCCCGCCCATCTGCTCTCCACGGCGCTGCTCATGGTTTTTTCCGCCGCCAGCATCGTGCTGGTGTACAACGCCTGCCTCAAATGGTTTGGCCGCGAGCGTCTCGACAACATGATTGCCACCTTGCAGTCCCTTTTGGCCATTTTCATGATCGTCAGCGGACAGATCCTGCCGCGCATGCTCAATCTCGAGACGATGAAGCACCTCGATCACGTCAGCGGCTGGCTGCTGGCGCTACCGCCGATGTGGTTTGGCGCTATCGATGCCCTCATCGGCGGCACGGCGCTGAATCCAGCCATGCTGTGGCTGCCTGCGGGCATCGGTTTTCTCGTCACCGCCATCACGAGCTGGCTGGCGTTTGAAAAACTCGGCAACGCCTACGGCCAGGGCCTCATGTCGTTGAATGAATCCGTCGGCACCATCAAAGACAGCAAAAAGCCGCGTGGACGCTGGCTTGCCGCGCTTGTGAAGCTGCCGCCGCTAAGCTGGTGGCTGCGCGATCCCGTCGAGCGTCAGTCCTTCATCCTCACCACCGCCTACCTCGCGCGTGATCGCGAGGTCAAACTGCGGCTCTACCCAGGCATCGCCCCCATGCTCATCATGCCCCTGGTGCTGATGTTCTCCGGTGGCAGTCGTGCAGGTGATTTTGACGCCTCCCTGATGATGCAGGCCTTCGCCACCTGTTTCATGGGCATCGTGCCGTTGCAGGCGATGGTCTTTCTGCACTGCTCCGAACACTGGCGTGCCTCCGCGTTTTTTCATCTCGCCCCGCTGCCGCATTGGACACCGTTGTTTCATGGTTCACGCAAGGCCGTGCTCGCCGTGCTGACGTTTCCCATTTTGGCGGTGCAGACCGCCATCATGTGCGCCTGGAAGCAGTCGCTCGTTCCGCTTGTGCTCACCCTGCCCGCCGTGCTGTTTCTGCCCACTTTTTCCCTCGTTACCGGCCTCATTGGCACTTGGCTGCCACTCTCCAAGCCGTCTGAGGAAATCAAAAACACCAGCACCGGCTGCCTGCTCATGGCCGGTGTCATGATCGCCGCCGGCATCATCGGGGGTCTCGCCAGTTGGATGTGGCATCTTGGCTGGTTCTGGGCCTTCCTCGCTGCCGAAGCCGCCCTCATGCTCGGTTCCTCGGTCTTGATGAAGTATCTCATGCGCGACTCACCGTGGGTGCCGGAGAAGGAGTGACGATTTTTCGTTTCTTTGCGCCTCTTTGCGGCTAATCAAATCAGCACCATGACCCACGCCGAAGCCGCCGCCCGCGCCGCCTTTCTCAGTGCCGAACTGCACCGCCACAACCGCCTCTATTACGTCGAGGCTAAACCGGTGATCTCGGACAAGGAGTTCGACGTGCTGCTGCGTGAATTACAGGACATTGAAACGAAATATCCTGATCTGCTGACACCCGATTCACCCACACAGCGTGTCGGTGGCGCTCCGCTCGAAGGCTTCACGCAGATCACGCACAGCGTGCGCATGATGAGCCTCGACAACACTTACTCCGAGGAAGAACTCACCGCGTTCTTTGCCCGTGTGCAGAAAGGTTTGGGCCGTGAGAAGATCGACTGCGTCATCGAACCGAAGGTCGATGGCGTGGCGATCACGATCCGCTATGAAAACGGTGTTTTAAAACACGGCGCGACGCGTGGTGATGGTCAAACCGGCGACGACGTAACGAACAACCTCAAAACCATCAAGCGCCTGCCACTGCGCCTGCCCAACGATGGTCCGCAGACTTTTGAAGTGCGGGGCGAGGTGTTCATGTCGAAGGCTGGCTTTGCCAAACTCAACGAGGAGCGTGACGAAGCCGGTGAACAGCGCTTTGCCAACCCGCGCAACTCCACCGCGGGCACCTTGAAGCTGCTCGATCCGAAGATCGTGGCCAAACGTCCGCTCGACATCGTCTTCTACGGCCTCGTTGAAGCCAGCGACGTGCAGTCGCAGACCGATGTGTATGCGTTGCTCGATGCCGCCGGATTGCGCAAAGCCGATCTCATCTGGCATGCAGACAGTGCCGAAGGTTTGCTCACAGCCATCCGTGAACTCGATGAGAAGCGCAAATCACTGCCCTACGAAACCGATGGTGCCGTCATCAAGGTGAACAGCTTCGCTGATCAACGCGAACTCGGCGTGACGAGCAAAGCACCGCGTTGGGCCATTGCCTACAAATACCAGCCAGAGCAGGCGGAGACGAAACTGCTCGCCATCGACATTCAAGTCGGCCGCACCGGCGCTTTGA
>JAYVIO010000105.1:0-44822 GCA_043770175.1 Verrucomicrobiales bacterium
CGTCGTTTCGACGACGAAGGCGAACTCTGCAAAACCACCGCCACTTCAATCACCGAGGGCAAGGTCATCGGCTGGTTTCAAGGCCGCATGGAATGGGGCCCACGTGCCCTCGGTAATCGCTCCATCCTCGGCGATCCGCGCCGTGCCGACATGAAGGACGTCCTCAATCTCAAGATCAAACGCCGCGAGTCCTTCCGCCCGTTTGCACCTTCGATTCTGCGCGAGCATGTGAACGAGTGGTTCGAGCAGGACGACGACGTGCCCTTCATGATGGAGGTTTTTCAAGTGCGTGAGGACAAACGTCCGCAAATCCCCGCCACCACCCACGTTGATGGTTCCGGCCGCCTGCAAACCGTGCATAAGGAGACCAATTCGCGCTACCATCGTCTCATCAGCGCTTATCGAGAGATCACCGGCGTCCCCATCGTCCTCAACACCAGCTTCAACGAAAACGAACCCGTCGTCTGCCAACCCCAGGAAGCGCTGGACTGCTTCCTGCGCACCAAAATGGACGTGCTCGTGCTCAATGACTGGATGGTGACCCGCTAGGATATGAAAGGTATCATTCTCGCAGGCGGCGCCGGTTCCCGCCTTTATCCGCTCACGCAGGTTGCCTCCAAGCAGCTCCAGCCGGTCTATGACAAGCCGATGGTGTATTACCCGCTTACGGTGCTCATCGCCTCCGGCATCCGCGAGTTCTGTCTCATCTCCACGCCACACGATCTGCCGCGTTTTCGCCAGCTCCTGGGAGATGGTGGCCAATGGGGCATCTCCATTGACTATCGCGAGCAGGCGAAACCCGAAGGCATTGCGCAGGCATTCCTCATCGCGGCGGATTTCATTGGCAAAGACCCCGTCACCTTGATCCTCGGCGACAACATCTTCTTTGGCGGCGATGCCTTCCCGCGTGCCTTCGCCGAGTTCAAAATAGGTGCCACCATCTTCGCCTATCATGTCACCGATCCCAAACGCTACGGCGTGGTCGAATTCGATGCCGAAGGCCGGGCGGTTTCTCTCGAAGAAAAGCCTGCGCAGCCGCGCAGCAACTACGCCGTGCCAGGCGTCTATCTCTACGACAACGATGTCGTCTCCATTGTCCGAACGTTGAAGCCATCTCCGCGTGGTGAACTCGAAATCACCGACGTGAACAAGGAGTACCTGCGTCGTGGCACACTGCGCGTCCAGCGCCTGAGTCGCGGCACCGCCTGGCTCGATGCCGGCACCAGCAGCAGCCTGCACGAAGCCTCTGCCTATGTGCAGACCATTGAAAAGCGTCAGGGCATGAAGCTCGGTTGTCCCGAAGAGGCCGCCCTCTATCGCGGCTTTCTCACGCTCGATCAGTTTGAAACGCATGTCACCGACATGCCAAAGTGTGAATATCGCGAATATCTCTCCGGCCTCGCTGCTGAAGTGCGTCGAGTCGGCATCAAAGGCGCATGAATCTCCTCATCACCGGCGGTGCAGGCTTCATCGGCTCCAATCTCATCCGCCATGTCATTGACCAGCCGGAGATCACCAAACTCGTCAACCTCGACTGCCTCACCTACGCCGGTCATCTCGAGAACCTCGACGGCATTCACGGCGTCCATCCCCGCTACACCTTCGAGAAAGTTGATCTCCGCGACAAAGACGAAGTCCTTCGCGTCGTCCGCCAGCATGACATCACGCACGTCATGCACCTCGCCGCCGAGTCCCACGTCGATCGCAGCATCACCGGCCCCGGCGACTTCATCACCACCAACATCAACGGCACCTTCCACCTCCTCGAAGCCTGCCGCGACCTCTGGCTCAATTCAGCATCCAGCATCCAGCATCCAGCATCCAGATTTCTCCACGTCAGCACCGACGAGGTCTTCGGTTCCCTCGGTCCGGACGGCTTCTTCACCGAAACCACCCCCTACGCCCCCAATTCGCCCTACTCCGCCAGCAAGGCCGCCAGCGACATGCTGGTCCGCGCTTACCATCACACTTACGGTTTGCCGACAGTCATCACCAACTGCTCGAACAACTACGGCCCGTATCAATTCCCCGAAAAGCTCATTCCCGTTGTCACCCAGAGCATTTTGGCCCGCAACCCCATCCCCGTCTATGGCGACGGCATGAACGTCCGCGACTGGCTCTACGTCGGCGACCACTGCCAGGCCCTCTGGACCGTCCTCACCACCGGCAAGCCCGGCGAGACCTACAACATCGGTGGCCATAACGAGCAGGCCAATCTCCACCTCGTGCAGCTCATGTGCGACCTCATCGACGAGTTCCAAACCGCACTCGGCGGCCACTCGCGCAATTTGATCACCTTCGTCACCGACCGCCCCGGCCATGATCGCCGCTACGCCATCGATGCTGGCAAAATCGAGCGCGAACTCGGCTGGCGTCCCGCCCACACCTTTGAAACCGGCATTCGCGAGACCGTTGCGTGGTATTTGGAGCATCAGGATTGGATCAAAGCCGTGAAAGGCTGAACTTGGCAGTCTTTCGAATGGCGGCTACCTTCATACCATGACAATGCTGCAAATCCCCGTCGATGACCGCTGGCTGCTGCGGGCCGGAACGACTGTCGCGGAACTGGCTGGTGAACTGCGCGTTTTTTTGGCCGCCAAGCTTTATGAATCCAGCCGCCTGACACTCGGACAAGCGGCCGAAATGGCAGGTCAGCCGATCTGGACGTTCATGGAATCCATCTCACGCCTGGGTGTGTCAGTGATCAACATGGACCTCGACATGCTCAAACATGACCTCGCTCACGCCTGAGCCGCTGATCATCTGCGATGCCAGCCCCTTGATTCTGCTGGCGAAGGTTTCCCAGGCTGACTTGGTGCTGAAACTGGCGGACGAAGTCTGGATTCCTGATGTCGTGTGGGAGGAACTCATTCACAAAAGCGGCACGCAGCCGGAGATTCCGATGTTGATCAACTTGTTCAGCAAGCATGTGCGCACATCTGACGAGGCGGTGAGGAAAGTATTCCATACGCAAGTGGATGCCGGTGAAGCCGCCGCACTGGCCCTCGCGCTCAGCCATTCCCAGGCTCTGTTGCTCATGGATGACCGGCGCGGGCGTCTTTTGGCCGCTCATCAAGGCCTGCGCTGCATCGGGACGCTCGGACTGCTCTTGCGTGCAAAACGTGCGGGGCATGTGGGGGCGTTGCGCCCGCTGCTTCAGTCCCTTCGCCTCCACGGCATGTTTCTCACCGCCGCCCTCGTAAACGAAATGCTTTGTGCCGCTGGCGAGGAGCCCCTATGACCGGAAAAATCCAGCGTGAGCTTGGCTGGACCCCCGTCGTTCACACTTTTGAAACCGGCCTCCGTGAGACGGTGGCGTGGTATTTGGAGAATCAGGAGTGGATTCAGGCCGTCGCGCATCGTTAATTAAAAAGTCATGCTCGATCTTCTCCAACAGCGCGACGCGCGACGCCAGGCTGATCGCCTGACCGAGTGGAGCGCCGTGCGCGAACATCTGCGTGAGGTGCTTCACCGTCACCTTCCGGGCCGGCAGGTATGGGTGTTTGGATCGCTGCTGGAGCCTGGCCGTTTCAATGCCGCCTCAGACATCGATCTCGCCGTGGAATCGTTGCCTGACGGTATGTCCATCTACACCCTCACCGCTCTGCTGGACGAGGAAATGCGGCGGCCCGTCGATGTCGTTTGTTTGCCCGAGTCCCGGCTGCGGCACAAAATCATCACCGAAGGAGAGTCATGGATCGCATAGGCCTCATCACCCTGCAGGCCGAGGTAGAGGACGACGTGCGCGTTGCCTCCGAGGCAGCGGCGTTTGCGGTGGATCGTTTGCGGCAGGGCGGGGCCAGCGGCCACGAGAGCTGTGCCTACCAGCTCGTGCGTTGTTTCAACATCATCGAGCAAATGGGGCTGCGCATCGCCAAGGCCTTTGAAAATCACATTGATGACGAGCGCGGCTGGCATGCGGAGCTCATTCACCGCCTCAGCATTACCATTCCCGGTGTGCGCCCGGCGCTCTACCAGCCGCCGGTCCTGCCTGCCCTGCGAGATTTGCGCGGGTTTCGTCGTGGGGTCACGCATGCCTATGATCTGGAACTCGACCAAGCGCGCTTGGCCATCGTCCTCCGCCATGCATTGGAAGTCGCCGAACTCCTGCCCGGCATGGTGGCCGCTTTTTTTGACACGATTTCAGCCGAGTTGGAAGGCTGACTCGCCATCCCATCTCTCAGCCCTCAGACTCCGCCCATTGAAACGTCACGTTTTTCATAGAAGCAGTGAAGCGCTCGGCGGGTAGCAGCAGCATCCCAAGGAGAGGGGACATCCTGTCCCCGTCATTCCCAGCACCTGCGGCTCCAACTCACGCCGTCAAACCTGAAACCTGAAACCTTGAACCGCGAACCGCGAACCGCGAACCGCGAACTGAACACTGAAAACTGCCCTCACCTCGCTGCTCCGCCATCCCAAGCCCGTCCGTTTCCTGCTCGCGCAGCTCTTCTGGCGCACTGGCTGGGGCGCCAGATACAGTTTCGCGCTGCGAAGTTTCCGGCTCCGCCTGCATCCGGCCAATCTCGCCTGGCAGCTCTGGCTCGACCGTCGGAATCGCGATGCGGATCTGGATCTCATTCGCTCCCTGCTCAGGCCCGGCGATACCATGATTGATGTCGGGGCCAACATCGGCTCCACCGCCATCGAAGGCGCGCTCGCCGTCGGCCCGTCCGGCACCGTTCATGCCATTGAGCCGCATCCCGTGATTCATCGCTGTCTGCAGGAGAACCTCCAGCTCAATGGACTGTCCGGGCGTGTCATCACCCACGAAGTGGCCATCACCGACGTCGGCCCGCCGGGGTGCCACCTGCCGTTCTCCAATGATCGGCGCGATGACATGAACTGCCTGCTCAGCATGGACATCGGGTCGATGGCCTCGGATGGAATGGCCACGAGAACCATAAACGCAGGAGAGCGCAGCGGAGGAGTTGTGGGCACTGCCATTCCGCATCCAGTATCCAGCATCGACCTTCCAGCACCGGGCATCACCGTGCCGGCCACCACTCTGGACCAGCTCTTTCCCGGCCTTCCGCGTTGCGATCTCCTGAAGGTCGATGTCGAGGGGGCCGAACTCGCCGTGCTGCGTGGCGGCGCTTCCCTGCTGGCCCGCACCCGTCAGGTTCTCGTCGAGGCGGGCGATCCCAATTCCCTTCGTCATGGCAATTCCGCCGTGGATCTCCATCGGCACCTGGAATCCGCCGGCTTCGAGGTGTGCACGGCAGACTTCGGCCTGGCTGCGCCTCAGCCCGTCTGCATCGAGAACTACCGGCACCACGTTGGCAACTGGCTGGCCCGCCGCCGCTCAACATCCGTGGCTGGTCAAACAGGGAGTATCCGAAAAACGTGATTGAAAACAGAACGTTCATGGCTGAAAAAATGGAGCCTTCGATTTCTGAGCGTCACTGGTACGCAAGTGCTGGTACAACTCATGAGTGGGGTGGTTGCTATTGTGCTCGTGCGCACGCTGACCAAGACCGAGTATGCCTGGTTCACCATCGCCAGCAGCATGGCCGCAGTGCTCAGTTCGCTCAACGATGGCGGTATCGCTACTGCGGTGACGGCGAGTGGCGGAGAGGTGTGGAACCAAAGACCCCGGCTCTCCGCTCTCATTCATGCGGCCATGAAGCTTTTGAATCGGACCGCCATGGTCGCAGCAGCCGTGGTCACACCGTTGCTCGCCTGGTTGCTCGCAGAAAGAGATGCTCCTTGGTGGACCAGTTTGGCGCTCGTGGTTTTCGTTGTTGGGCCGCAATGGATGGCCACCCGCAGCATCATCCTGGCCACCGTCAATCGCCTTCACTCCCGTATTCGAAACCTTCAGGTGGCGGATCTCGGCAACGCCTTTGCGCGCTCGGTGCTGACGCTCGTCCCGGCAGCTTTGGGCTTTGTCAATATCTACCTTGTATTCATCGCGGTGGCTGCGTCCACCTGGGTTCAGGCTTTCATGATCAAACGGCAGGTGGCTGGCTTGCTCGATGCCACCGTGGAACCGGACGAGGCCCTGAGCTTCAAGCATCGCATCACCGGAACCATGCGGCAGATGTATCCCAACAATGTGTTCAACTGCATCCAGAGCCAGTTGGCGACCGGACTGCTCAGCGTGCTGGGCAGCACCTCGCAAGTGGCGGATCTCGGCGCACTCAACCGGTTGAGCTTTTTCTCGAACTTCATTGCAGCACCGCTCAGCTACATCATCGGCCCGGCATTTGCCCGTTGTCAGGAGCCACGGCGTCTCTTGCGGCTGTTTCTCGCTGTCCTTGGCGGCTACGGACTCGTACTGGCCGCCTTTCTCGGTCTTGTTCTCTGGCAGGCGGAAGCCGTTCTCCTGCTCTTTGGCCCCAAGTATGCCCATCTCCACGACGAACTCTTCCTTGTGACGGTGGCCATCGTCCTTGGGTTTCTCAACCAGGTGTTTTGGACTCTCAACTTCTCCCGGGGGTGGGTGCGCTGGGTTTGGCTGAACATACCACTGACTCTTTCGACTCAAGTGGGCGCCGTCATGGTGCTCGATGTTTCGTCTGTGGCTGGAGCTGCCAAGCTCATGATAGTCACAACGGTCCCCGCAATTCTACTGGGGACGGCGATCGCTGCTCAAGAACTCCGACGCTTTCACACGACTCAAACACAACCAAAACTAGCTGAATGACCTTTCGCAATTTCGTTGGCCGTTGCTATCGCAATTTCCTGGCCCCAATTCATCTCAAGGCGTCACTGGCTGAGGTTCGCGCGCTTCTGCGGCAATATCCAGATACACCTGAAGGATGGATCGCCATCACTGAGAGCTATGGCGGCAAAGGCTGGTTTGCTGGAATGAAATCCTGGCAAGTGCCCTCCGAGTTCTTGCAGATGCAGAAGCGTGTGCTGGCCGCAAAGCCTGCCGTTATCCTGGAAATTGGCACCGCGAAGGGAGCCACCCTGCTGGGATGGTGCCGGATTGCATCCAGCAAGGTTATCTCGGTGGATTTGCCCGGAGGGATTCACGGTGGCGGCTATCCGGCCATCAAACAGAGCCTGTACCGGGAATTTGTCGCGGACCGTCCGGAGGTCAGCCTGCATTTGATCCAAGCCGACAGCCACGCACCTGCCACACGGAAGTTGGCGGAGGAAAAGTTGGAGGGCTCTCCGATTGATGTTCTTTTCATCGATGGCGATCATAGTTACGCAGGCGTCAGGGCGGACTTTGAGTTGTGGTCGCCACTGGTCAGGCCTGGCGGCTTGGTCCTGTTTCATGACATTCTTCCACACAAGCATGTTGCGCATTGCGAAGTCGATCGACTCTGGAATGAGCTCAAGACTCGCTACCGGCACGAGGAGTTCATTGCCGATCCAGCCCAAGGCTGGGCTGGCATCGGGGTGATCGAAATACCATACGGAACGAGTCAGTCTAAATGAGAAGCACTATCAAACATCTGCTGAGCCTGATGGGCGTCCGCATCGTGCGCGAAATTAAGGGCGAGGCCCGTTACGAGAGCGACGGACTTCAAACCGTCCACAACCATGACTTTTTGAAGGACGCAGCTTTTCAGCACGCCCTGAAGCGTGGACTCCAAGCCGACCCAAACCTTGGCTTCATGACATGGCGTCTGCATGTCGCCTTGTGGGCTGCCAGGCACACAGCAAGCATTCCAGGAGATTTCGTGGAATGTGGTGTGAATCGCGGATTTCTATCTTCCGCCATCATGTCGTCGCTCGACTGGAACCGCTTGAACCGTTCCTTCTATTTGTTTGACACGTTTCAAGGAATTGCGACGGAGCTTTTGTCAGCCGAGGAGATCAAATCGGGCAGGCTTGACCACAATCGGTTATTCTCAGAATGCTTTGAAGATGTGGAGCGGAATTTCGCGGAATTTCAACGTGTCCACTTGGTTCGCGGCAGGGTGCCCGAGACTCTTGACACAGTCCCCATTGAAAAGGTGGCCTTCTTGTCCATAGACATGAATTGCGCCCAGGCGGACGCCTCGGCCTTTGAGTATTTTTGGCCGAAACTCGTTCCCGGTGCTGTAGTCCTTCTGGATGACTATGCCTATCACGGGTTTGAGGCTACCTACTCTTCCTTCAACAGTCTCGCTTCTCGTTATCACGTGCCGATTCTATCTCTTCCGACGGGTCAAGGCTTGATCCTCAAAACCTAAATTCTGTCCATGAGCAACCACACATCATTAAACGTTCTCGTCACCGGCGCAGCCGGATTCATCGGCTCCCACGTCGTCGAACACTGTCTCAAACTCGGCTTCCAAGTTCTTGCCACCGACGATCTGTCCGGCGGGTTCATGGAGAACGTTCCGGCCGGGTGTGAGTTCATCCGGGGGGATCTGCGTGATCCCGTGTTTGTGGCTTCGCTCTGGAACGGGCGCAGCTTTGATGTGGTGTATCACCTGGCCGCTTATGCCGCCGAAGGCCTGTCCCACTTCGTCCGTCGTTTCAATTACGAGACCAACTTGCTGGCCTCCATCAACCTGCTCAATGAGTGCGTGAACCACGGCGTCAAAACCTATGTCTTCACCTCCTCCATCGCCGTTTATGGCAAAGGCCAGACGCCGATGACCGAGGACATGGTGCCACAGCCGGAAGACCCGTATGGCATCTCCAAATACGCCATGGAACTCGACCTCCGCGCCGCGCATGAGATGTTCGGCCTCGACTACATCATCTTCCGTCCGCACAATGTCTATGGCGAGCGCCAGAACGTGGCCGACAAGTACCGCAACGTCATCGGCATCTTTATGAACCAAGTGCTGCAAGACCAGCCGATGACCATCTTTGGCGACGGCACGCAGACCCGCGCTTTCTCACACGTCGATGACGTCGCGCCCATCATCGCCCGCGCGCCATTGGTGCCCGCGGCACGCAATCAGGTCTTCAACGTCGGCGCGGACACGCCCTACACGGTCAATGTGCTCGCAGAGGAGATCGCCACCGCGATGGGCGCGAAATGCGCTACCCGGCACCTCGAAGCCCGCAATGAGGTGCTGCACGCCTTTTCCGATCACTCCAAAGTCTCCCGCGTTTTCGATCCACCCACGCCCATCGCCCTGCGGGAGGGTATCCAGCGCATGGTCGCCTGGGTGAAGTCCAAAGGCCCCTGCACCCCGGTGAAATTCGGCAACATCGAGATCGAAAAGAACCTCCCCCCCTCCTGGAAAGCCTGACACCGCCCCCTGCCCATCTTCATGCACGAAATCTCCGTCATCGTCAGCAACTTCAACGGCGCGAAATATCTGCCGCGCCTCCTGGAGAGCCTGCATGCCCAGGAGGGCGTCAAACTCGAGATCATCATCGTGGACCGCAACAGCCGCGACGAATCCCTGGCCATCCTCGCCTCCTATGCCGACGTGCGCGTCGTGCAGCACCCGCCCGAGACCGGCTTGGTCTCCGGCTACGCGGAGGGCTTCAAGCACGCCAGCTACGACCTGTTGTTTTTTTCTAATGAGGACATGTGGTTTGCACCGGACTGCCTCCGATTGTGCGTGGAGGCGCTGCTTTCTAAAGAGCAGATTGGAGCGGTCATGCCCACACAGCTCCGCTACGACGGTCAGAGCCTGTACTGCTGTGGCATCTGGTTCACGCCCTGCTTCTGGAACCGCGCTGTGCCATACCCTTTTCGAAGAGCGTTGTATCACAGATTGCGCACCACGGTAAGGGTTTCGGAGGCCAACGCGGGTGCCTGCCTTATCCGCCGGCAAGCATATGAAGAATCAGGGGGGTGGGACACAACCTTCTTTCTTGATGCCGAAGACACCGACCTCTGCCTGCGGCTTTGGCAGATGGACTGGCAGTGTCTCTCCGTGCCGGACGCGGTGCTCGGCCACGCCGTGGGAGCCTCCAACGCGCAGACGCTTCCAAACGTGGGCACCGTCGTCGGCAAAAAGCGGTATGTGCATGGCCTCTCGAATTTCCTGGCGATCGGCATCAAGAGTTTCAGCCCTGCGGCGGTGATCTTGCCGCTCGGATGTTTCGTGGACCGGTTGCTGCGCGACGTGTTCAAGCTCCGTTTTTATCTCGCTTGGCTGGATCTCAAGGCGCTGATGCTCACGATGCGAAGACTGCCGCAGCTTCTGGAAAGCCGCAGGGCCCGCTCGACCTGGAATACGCGGAAGCCGGGCGAAGGTTATTTTCAAGACCCGGAGTTCGACTACTCCAGGATTACAAATAACAGATTCGAAGAAGACAAAAAGCCGGATCACTCCGGACACTTCTGATCCATTATGCTTTCTTTCGCCAACAAGTTCTTCTCGGCTGCCAATCGCCTTCTGCCCCTGGTTCCCGCGCGCCTGCAGCTCGCCTTGCTGGTCAAGACCTACGGGATGCTGTCAGAAAACGAGCGGGAGGCTTATCATCTGCGGGAGATCGGCCCCTGCCGGGGCACTGCCATCGACATTGGCGCCAATTTCGGGCTCTACTCGCTGCAGATGTCCCACTGCTATCCCAAGGTCATTTCATTTGAGCCCAATCCAGAAGTGGCCGAGCCTCTGATTGCCGCGCGGCTACGCAACCTGACCCTGATCCACGAAGGAGTCTCCAGCCAGCGCGGGGAGGCACAGTTATTTATACCGATTGCTAACGGAGTCACCTTAAGTGGCTGGGCCAGTCTGGACGAGCATAACTGCCCGGAGGCGACCAGCTTTAACAAGCTCACAATCCCGCTAAGCCCGCTGGACGCACATCAGTTCACCGATGTGGGCTTGATCAAGGTGGATGTAGAAGGTCACGAACTGGAGGTGCTGCGCGGCGCGGAGCAGACCATTCGCCATTCGCGTCCGCATCTCATCATTGAGGTCAAGGACGAGCATCTGGTGGAATTGCGCGCCATGCTCAGCGGCTGGAGCTACCACGAAACCACCTTGCAGCAACTCGCCGGGATTCAAGGTTCGCCGCAAAACTATCTATTCTTGCCTGACACATCTCCGTGAACCACCGGACAAGTTCCGCACCCATGACAATCACGCTGCTCCGGACCTTATTGCGATGCATGCCAGCCGCGCTGGCGGACAAAGTGTATTCGCATTTTCTCAGAGGCCATGCGCAGCGCCTGCCCGGCGCTTTTCACGCCGCGCCGCTGCGCCTGTGCCCCGCGCTTCGAATGAATTTGAATTCGTCAGACACCGCGCACGGCCGCCTGGCCTTCACCGGTGTCTATGATCCGGAGTTGACCGCGTATTTAGCACGTCTCGCCCCATCGGGCGGTCTGCTCGTCGATGTAGGGGCCAATTTTGGCTACTTCAGCTTGCTGTGGTGCGGTTTGGCGGAGAACAACCGCAGCATCGCCTTTGAAGCTTCTCCGAAGGTGCTGCCGAGCTTGCGTGAAAACATCGCCATGAACCAGCTTACCAAACGCATAGACTTACTGGAAGTGGCGGCTTCAAACGCGGCAAGCGTGATCTCTTTTGACGTGGGACCACCGGACCAGACCGGATGGGGCGGCATTTCCAGCGCGCAGACTGGCGAGGGAGTGGTACAAGTGCCAGCCGCGCGGCTCGACGAGGTCATCGACGCGCCGGAGATCGCGCTGCTCAAAATTGACTGCGAGGGGGCTGACTACCTCGTGCTGCAAGGTGCCGAAAGGCTCCTGCGGGAGAAGCGCATCAAGCACATATGCTTTGAGGAAAATCCACCGCGCATGGAGAAGCTGGGAATCGAAAGCGGCAGCGCCGCACGCTACGTCTGCGGGCTCGGCTACCAATGCAAACCCTTTGGCGGTGGGAAATCTGCCTTCGAATACCACGCCTGGGTTTGACCCATCAGCTCGATCCTGCATGCGCATCGCTTACTTCCTAACACATCCAATCCAATATCAGAGTCCTCTGATACGGCGGCTGGTTGCGGAAGGGATCGAACTGCATGTCTATTATTCCACGGATAACACCAGCCGTTCTTATTTCGATCCAGGCTATGATCGGAAGGTTTCGTGGGATGTGCCGCTGCTCGATGGCTACCCGCATACCGTCCTCAACCGTGACTTAATCGAGGGCAGCAGGAGCGAGCAAGTGGCGCGCTTCAAAACGCAGATCGAGCAGGCCACGCAGCATCGTCCAGCCGATGCCTTCTGGCTGCATGGGTGGAGCACCCCCTTCGTCGTCGCCGCCTGGAAGGTGGCGCGTGAGCGCGGATGTCCCATCCTTCTGCGTGGTGAGACATCGCTTCATTCGATCCGGGGTGGTTTCGTCGGACGATTCCTCCACCGTGCCTATTACCGCAGGGCCTTTCGTGAGGTGGCGCTGTTTCTCGCGATGGGGACGCTGAATCGGAGGTTGTACCAGCGATATGGCGTCGATGAGAGCCAGATTTTCCTCATGCCACATGCGGTGGACAATCGCTTCTTCCAAAACCGCGTGGCGGAGGCGGCGCCGGGGCGTGAGAAACTGCGTGAGGTTCTTGGCGTGCCGGCTGACGCCGCCGTCATCTTGTTCTGTGGGAGGCTGGCGGTGGAAAAGGACATCGGCACACTGATTCACTCCGTCGCACGCCTCGCTCAGACATCGGCGAGAAAAATCGCCCTCTTGCTCGTCGGCGACGGGCCGCTCAAATCGAGTTTGGTCTCGCTCGCCGACCGGATCGCGCCCGGCGTGGTGCATTTCCTCGGATTCCGCAATCAAACTGAGCTGCCTGCGCTCTACGACCTCTGTGACGTCTTTGTGCTGCCTTCCGTCTTTGAAACCTGGGGACTGGTGGTCAACGAGGTCATGAACGCGGGCAAGCCCGTCATCGTGAGTGATCGTGTCGGCTCGGGTGCCGATCTCGTGCGCGCTGGGGTGAATGGTGACATCTTCCGCGCTGGCGATGTTGGAGATCTGACCGAAAAACTCCGCCCCTGGGCCGGTGAAGCCTCGCGCTGTCAGCAGGCTGGGCGCGTGAGCCTCGACCTCATCGATCAATGGAGCCTGGACGAAGATGTCGCTGTTTTTCAGAGCGCGGTTAACTCACTGTCCGCCGGGCACGTGCGCAAGCCCAGGGTGGCGTTCGTCTTTACGCACGAGATCCAGTACTTCACCAACGTGCTCGATGAGCTGCATCAGCGCGGCAGCATCGATTTGCTGGGCATCTATGCGCGCCACACGAAGACCATGCTCGACACCGGCTTCAACCGCGTCATCGACTGGGATAACAGATCCACCGCGCGCTTTCCCTCCGTCGTGCTCGAGGAACCCGCCAGCGGCTCCAAGCCGGCCTCCACCAGCACCTGGCGGTGGAATGTTTTCCGGGAGCTTTCCCGCTACAATCCCGATGTGGTGCATCTCAACGGTTACAGCGCCGCCATCCAGTGGCAGGCGTGGCTGTGGGCTGTGATGCACCGCAAGCCCATCATCATCCGCGGAGATGGCGACGCCTTTGGCGGCCCGAGCCGATCAGGCGGCACGCGCAAAGGGCTGCTGCTCGCGCGTATCTTCACCAGCAAGGCGCGGCACGTTTTTTTTCAGGGCGATGAAAACAAAACCTTCTGGAATCAACGCGGCGCCAGGCCGGAGTCCTCAAGCTGGATACCCTGCGTGCCTGACAACCTGGTGTACCGTAAAAATGAGTTCGCCACCGCTGCGGACCGCCAGCGTTTCCGCGCTGAAGCCGGCGCGGGAGATCAGGACACAGTCTTTCTCGTCTCAGGCAAGCTGGACCCGCGCAAACGCCCCCAGGATGCCGTCGAGGTGCTCTCCAAGCTGAAGGATGTGTCCTGCCGCATTTGGTTTTTAGGCTCTGGCCCGCTTGAAGATTCGCTGAAAAAACTTGCTGCGGAGCTGGGCGTCGCTGAACGCGTTCACGGGTGGGGCTTCCGCAATCAAACCGAAATCCCACGCATCCTGCAGGCGGCGGATGTGCTGCTGCACCCCTCACAGCAGGATCCCTGGCCGTATTCCGTGCTCGAAGGGGCCATGTCGGGCCTGGCGCTCCTGCTTTCCGATCAAACCGGCTCTCATCCCGATCTTATCGCCGCTGCTGGCGCGGGTCTCACGTTCAAATGCGGCGATCTCGAAGACATGAGCCGCGTCATGCGGCGGCTCGCCACTGACGCCGGAGGGAGAGCCTTGTTTCGTGCCGCAGCCCAGGCTGCCAGCCTGCAATACACTGAAACTCGCTTCTGCGAGATCATGGAGGCAGCCTTGCGGAAAATCACGCCACCCCTCTGAGATGCCCGCGACCTGTCCCGTCACCGCGATCATTCCCGCCTGTGAGCGTGTTCCCGAGCTGCTCCGCTGCCTCGCCGCGATCAAGCAATGTGATCCCATGCCCGAAGAGATCCTCGTTTATGTCGATGGCGGTTCCCAGGCTGTGGTGAATGCGGTCGCGCGGCAGCATCCTGATGTGCGGGTGCATGCTGGCGCGGGCTGCCTCGGTCCAGGCGGTGCCAGAAACAGGCTCATCGAGGCGGCACGGAATGATCTGGCCGCAAATTTTGACGATGACTCGTTTCCTGACCAACCGGACTACTTCGCCCGTGTGCTGGCTGGATTTCGATTCTTCCCCGAGATGGCCGTGCTCAGCGCCGCCAGCCAGGATTGGGAGAAAAAATTGCCCGGCTACACGCGCATCGACATCTTCTCGGGTTGCGGCTGCGTTTTTTCAAAGCGCTGGTTCCAAAAAACCACCGGCCATGTGCCCCTGCGCGTGGCCTACTGCATGGAGGAGGTGGATCTGAGCCTGCGTCTGCATGCTCTCGGCGGGATGATCATTCATGATCCAGGCCTGCACGTCCGCCACTTGAAGAGTTCAGAGCCGGTCTTCTCGCCGGACAACAATGCCTGCGTGCTCGCCAATGTCGCCTTGATGGCATTTCTCCGCTATCCGCTCATTCTGGCTCCGCTCGGTGTCTGGAATGTCTTCCGGCGCATCGTGTTCCTCATTCAGAAAGGATGGACCAAGGGCTTGGGCAGAGGGTTGTGGCTCATCCCAAATTACTTCGTCACCTACCGCGCGTATCGTGAGCCCGTCCCCCTGCGCGCCATCCTGACCTGGTTCAAGCTGCGAAGAGCGCCCGTCCTCCTCCCGCAGCCCGGCCATGAGTGAATCTTTTCTGGAGAGTCTGCTTGCCTGTCCGGTGACAGGATCGCCATTGCGGCGGAAGGGAGAAGGCTTGGTTTCTGATTCAGGGGCGAGCTATCCCATCATCGATGGAGTCCCTGTGATTTTCCACCCAGACTCCAGTGACAGCATCGGAGCGATGGCCGTTTCCCGAACTGCCCGCTCCGCGCAGGCCGAGGATCCGCTGCGGCTCGACACGCTCGATGTCAACGCGGAGCATCGGGAGCGCCTCGGCGTGGAGGTGCAGGCCATGGCGGCGGGCGGCCCCGTGGATCCTGTAGTTTCGCAAATGATCGCAGCCACATCAGGGAATCTTTACAGGCACCTCGTGGGCAGCCTGCCGCGCTATCCGATCCCGGATTTTCGATTGAAGAACGGAGGTGGGAGATTGCTGCTGGACATTGGCTGCAACTGGGGCCGCTGGTCCTTCGCGGCGGCAAAAGAGGGCTTTGTTCCAGTGGGCATCGATCCCCAGCTTGGCGCGGTGCTGGCGGCGCGCCGCGTGGCCGGCCAGCTTGGAGTGAAGGCACATTTTGTGTGTGGAGACGCGAGGCATCTGCCGTTCCGCCGGGAGGTTTTCGACGTGGTGTATTCCTACAGCGTGCTGCAGCATCTGGCGCGGGCCGAGGTCGCCACCGTGCTGGATTCCGCCGCCGCTTGCATGACCGCAGGCGGCACACTGCTGGCCCAGATGCCCAATCAGTCCGGTGTGCGCAATCTCATGCAGCAAGCGCGGCGCGGCCTGCGTGAGGCCGGAGACTTTGAGGTGCGCTATTGGCGCCTCGCGGAGTTGCGGCGGATGTTTGAGCGGCACATCGGTCCGGTGGCGCTCGCGGTTGACTGTTTTTTTGGCATCGGGCTTCAGGCTGCGGATGTGGACTTGATGAGGCCCGGCGGGCGCTGCCTGGTGGTGCTCTCGGAGTTCCTGCGCAAGAGCGCGGAACGCCTCCCCCTGCTGCTGCGTCTGGCGGACTCCGTCTTCGTCCAGGCGCGCAAGACGGTTTGATGCACATCATTCAATGAAAGCTGATTTTCGTCACCTCGCCCGGCGCTTCGTGCCGCGCGCAGCCTATCAGGCGCTGCGTGATCTGGCCAACTTGCGCGCCATTTTCATCAAGGAAGGGGCCGCCAAATGCCGCGCCCTTGCCTCGCGGGACGGTGCGGAGGTCACGCTGACATTCAAATCCCTGCGCCAGCCCTTCACCTTCCGCCGCATCAACAGCCATGTGGATGGCATCGTGCAAAACGTCCTGCGGGGCGAGTATGATGCGCACCCGCCGATGTCCGATCCCAAGGTCATGATCGATGCGGGAGGGTTCATTGGAGACCTGACCTGTCATTGGGCCACCCGGTATCCGCAGGCCAGAATCATCACCTTGGAACCCAATCCGGAGAATTTTCGCTTCGCGCAATTGAACATCGACCGCTACGCGCCGAACGCGCTGCTGTTGAACATGGGTTTGTGGTCATGCAACACCCGGCTTGGCATAGCGGGAGAGGAAATGGGATCCCATTTGGTGGATGACCCGGCGGACGCGGCTGAATCCATTGCAGTCATCGACGTGCCCACCTTGATGAAGGAGCAGGGCTTGACGCACATCGATGTGTTGAAGCTCGACATCGAGGGAGCTGAAGCACAAGTGCTGGGCGACACCGCCGCCGCCTGGCTGCCGCTGGTCACGATGCTCATCGTTGAGATGCACGGCCAGCATATTGAAGACGCCATCCTCCCGCCCATGCAGCAGGCGGGTTTCCAGGCGCGCCGCTTCCGCTCGCTGGTGTATTTTACCCGTCCCGCATGAATTCGATTTTTCTGGCCTATGCAGGCGTGCATCAGATTTTTCAACTGACGCTCGCCGCGCATGAAATTGATGAGCTGGCCGGCCTGACCTGCTCACTGGTCGATCTGCCGGGAAAATGGGGCGCGCGGATCAGTCGCTGGCTGCGCTTCCCGTCCGCCCGGCCGCTGGGGTTGGAACAGATCCCGATGGAAAAAATTCACGAATGCCCGCTGCCGCTGTTGCTGCACCGCTTGGGCCGGAAGCTGCTGCCCTGGCGGTTCAGCGAGCATTATCATACGAACATCCTGTTTGACCGTCATGTCGCGGCGCAGCTTCAGCAAAGTGATTGCTCGATCTTTGTGTGTGGCGAGACGTGTTCCCTGAGATCATTGCAAGTCGCAAAAGCTCGTGGCATAACCTGCGTGATGGACTGTGCGGGCATTCCTTCGGCGTTTCTGGATCAGTTCGCCCGCCGTGCTGCGGAGGACTTTCAGCTCCCCGTCCAGGCCACGCGGAACTCTCCACGCATGGCAGCGCAAAAAGCTCGCGAGCTGGAGCTGGCCGATGTCGTGCTGGCCGTTTCTGATCTGCAAAAAATCGCATTGGTGAGCCAGGGAGTGCCGCCGGAGAAGATCCGAGTCATTCCGCTGTGGGTGGACCATGCCTTCTGGAGCGAGGGCAGTGAACGGCGAGTGTGGCAGGGCAAGGAGATGCCGCTGCGTGTGCTATATGCTGGCACCTTGAGTCTGAGCAAGGGCGTGCCTTATCTCCTGCGTGCGCTTCAGCCCTTGCGGGAGTGGGCGACGCTGACGATGGCGGGAAGCGTCTCACCGGAACTTCAGCCGATGCTGCAACAACTGCCGGATCAGGTGCGGCTCAGCGGGCGGCTCAACCGCGACCAATTGCGGGACTGCTACCGCGAGCATGATGTGCTGGTGATGCCCACGCTCGGTGATTCCTTTGGTTTTGTGACGCTGGAGGCCATGGCGGCAGGCTTGCCGGTGATCGTCAGTGAAAATGCCGGCGCGCCTGTGCCCGATGCAAGCTGGCGCGTGCCCGTCTGTGATGCGGCCGCGATCACCCGGCGGCTGCGTCATTACATCGAGAACCGTGAGACGCTGCGGAGCGATGTGGCCCGCGCGCAGGCATTTGCGGCGGAATTTGATCCCGCCAGATATCGCCACGCCGCTGGTGGGCTGCTCCGTGAACTGATGGCCGCACGCGGATGCCCGCAGCCGCCGCTGGCTGCTTGAAACACTTGCCGTCGAAGCTTTAAACCAAAGCGATCTCATGCGAATCCTGATGCACACCCGCTTTCATCCGAACCTCGGCGGGATCGAGACCGTCGCCCTGCTGCTGGCGCAGGAGTGGCGGAAGGTCGGGGAGCAGGTGACGGTGGTCACTGACGTGGCGCATGATCAGGCGCGGCATGTGGACTTTCCTTTCCCGGTGCATCACCGACCCGGGCCGCTGGAGTGGCTGCGGCTGATGCGCGGCACGGATGTGTTTGTGCATATGAACATCAGTCTGTGGGCCTTCTGGCCGCTGTTGTTGGTGTGGCGGCCGTTTGTGGCGGTGAACCATGCCTACTATCAGAGCAATGACGAAGGGGAGGTGCTTTGGCGTGAGAAACTCAAGCGCCGCCTGATGAAATTCGCGGATGCCAACATCGCCGTGAGCCGGGCAGTGGAGCGCGTCTTGGGCAGGCAGGACGCGGTGATCGCCAATCCCGTGGATCTCTCGCTCTTTCAAAACGACACAAGCGCGCTGCGTGAGCGTGAGCTGGCCTTCCTGGGGCGGCTGGTGGTGCATAAGGGCTGCAACATCCTGCTGCATGCCATGCGCAAGCTGGGTGAGCGCGGATTGCGGCCAAAGCTGACGATCATCGGGCAAGGGCCGGAGCGTGGGAATTTCGAAACCCTCAGTGTGGAACTCGGATTGAAAGAGCAGGTGACGTTTGCGGGTTCGCCATCCTCGGAGGAGGTGAGGCGGATATTGAATCTGCACCAGATCATGGTGGTGCCGTCCACATGGGAGGAATCCTTTGGCGTGGTGGCGCTGGAAGGGGAGGCCTGCGGCTGTGTGGTGGTGGCCTCGCACGCAGGTGGACTGCCGGAGGCCGTCGGTCCGGCCGGGCTGACCTTCAGACGCGGAGACGCGGATGATCTGGCGGAAAAACTGCAATGGCTGCTGGAGGACAAAAGCCGCCTGAAGCCGTTTTTGGACGCGAACCCGGCGCATCTGGCGCTGCACCGGCCGGAGGTGGTGGCAGAGCGATATCTGGAGGTTTTCCGGGGTGTTTTGAAGCGATGAAGCAGATCATCCAAATTGTGCCCAACCTGCCACCAAGTGTGAACGGACTGGGGGACTACGCAGTGCTGCTGGCACAGGCGCTGCGGCAGCGGCATGGCGTGCAGACGCTCTTTGTGGTGTGGAATCCGGCCTGGCAGGGAGGAACGGAGGTGGCGGGTTTCCCCGTGCGGCGACTGGACGCGTCGCGGCCGGTGATCCCGTTCGAGCACGCACCGGACGCGCCGGTGCTGCTGCACTACGTGGGTTACGGCTATTCGCGGCGCGGCGCGCCGGTCTGGCTGGTGCGCTGGATGCGGAAAATGCTGCAAACGGGGCCGAAGCGGCGGTTTTACTCGTTTTTTCACGAACTGTATGCCGTGGGGCCGCCGTGGAAGAGCAGTTTCTGGCTCTCGCCGGTGCAGCGCTGGGTGTGCCGACAGTTTGCCAGGGATTCGATCATTCGCATGACCAACCGTTCGGACTCGGCGGAGACGTTGCGGGTCATGTCCGGTGCTCTGGCGGACAAGACGGAGGTGCATCAGCTTATCTCCCATTTTGGCGAGCCGGTGGTGATCCCGCCGCTGGCGGCGCGGAAGTCGCAACTGGCGCTCTACGGCGGTGTGAGCCGCCTGCCGGAGGATCGGGCCTTTGCGATGGAAAAGCTGCGGGTGTTTTGTGAGCGGCTGGGGATTGAGAAGGTGGTGACGTTTGGCAAGACGGGCTTGATGGACTTGGGCGGCGGGATCGTGGTGGAGAATCGCGGGCTGCTGGATGTGCCGCAAATCAGCGCGCTGCTCCTGGAGTCGCGCGCGGCCTACCTGGACTACCCGAAGTCCTGCCTGGGCAAGTCGAGCATCTTTTCCTCCTATTGCGCGCACGGCCTGGTGCCGGTGCTGCTGCGTTCCGACTGCCCTGACGCGGAGGGGTTGGTGGCGGGCACGCACCTGGCCACGGCTGATGATCCTGGGACTGCGGGGGACGAGACAAAAAGGCAACAGATTGCCACTGCGGCGCATCTATGGTATCAGGGCCATTCCATCGCCGTGCTGGCCGCCGCAGTGAATCGCGCGCTGCAGCCCGAACGCTGATTTTCCACTCATGCAGATTCACTCGAACCCTCTGACAAACCTGATCCGCGCTGTTTTGCCACGCGCCGTGCGCAATGCGTTGCGCAAGCCCTCCGTGACGCTGGGGCGGGTGGTTTCAAAACTGAAGCGGCTGGGCGGCGGCGTAACACAGGTGCAGGTGATGCCTGGCTGGACGGTGAAGTGCCATCCGATGTGCGAGGGAGAGTTCGGCGTGTTTCAGAACGATCCGGAGCAGGGCCGGGAGATGAAAAACTTCATCAGCCTAGCATCGCCGGGGATGCAATTCCTCGATGTGGGCACGCACTGGGGTGTCTTCACCCTCGCGGCCCTTCACTACGGCGGCCCGCAGGCCCGTGTGCTGGGCATCGAGGCCTCCGATGAGGCCGCGAAGGTGCTGCGTGACAATCTGGCCATCAATCAGGTGAGTGACCGTGTGACGGTGATCAATGCCGCATGCGGAGATCATGTTGGCGAGCTCAAAATGCTCACCACGGGCGCGGGCGGGGCGGATTTTTTTGTGATCCCGACGGAGGAGCGCGCAGACACGATCACGGTACCGCTGGTGAGCGTGGATCATGTGGTGGAGAAGCATGCGTTCGTACCCACGCACCTGAAAATTGATGTGGAAGGATTCGAGGAGGAGGTGCTAATCGGCGCGCGTGACACGCTCGCCAAACATCGTCCGCTGATTTTCCTGGAGCTGCATGGTCATCTCATCCGCCCGCGTGGACGTAATCCAGAAGCGGTGCTGGATGAACTGGTGCGCCTGGGGTATTCTGCATGGCAGAATCTCGACGGCAGTCCCCTGAACCGCGAGGAGCTGGCGGCTGCTGATTTTAGCATGCGTTTCGTGGTGCGGCACGTTTGAACTCCGTCAGATCGAAACAAGTGAAAATTTAATGCGCCGACATTTATGAACTGGATTTTTCTTGCCGCCAAGCTGCCACTTTCCACCCTGCTTTTTCTCGGGGCAGTCGGGGCATTGATAATCATTGCCTGGAGTTATTCCAACTGGCGGGCGGCCGTGAAGGTGGCTTTTGTGGCGGTGCTGGTGGAGGGAGCGATCCGCAAGTGGGTGCTTCCCAGCGGTCAAGAATTGGTCTATTTCCTCAAGGATGTGTTTCTGTTTGGAGCGTACCTGAAATTCTTCTTCTCGCCTGATCCTGAACTGCGGGCTTACCGGTTGCGGGTTCCCGGGGGAATGATTCTGCTGCTCTGCGCCATGGTTTCGTTCAGTGCGCTCAATCCCAACATTGGCTCAATGCTTCTCGCCGGCTATGGGATCAAAATCTATTTCATGTATGTGCCCATGGCCTTCATGATGCCCTACCTATTCCGCAACCAGCAGGAAATGCTGCGCCAGGGGACCTATTATGTGCTGCTGGCCATTCCGATCTGCCTGCTGGGCTTCTTGCAGTTCAAGTCCGACCGGTTCAGCGTGATCAATAGCTTCGCCACCGGCATGACGGAGGCTGGTGGGACCACCTTCGGGTTTGGAGAGCATGTGCGGATCACCGGCACCTTCTCCTACCTCACAGGACACACCACCTTTGTGATCATTTTTTTCACGCTGGCCATCACGCTGCTTTCCCTGCACGAGACACGGTTCAAACGCATCCTGCTCTTAGTCGTGCTGCCGGTACTGGTGGCCAATGCCCTGATGGGTGGATCGCGTGCTTCCGTCATTTCCATGGGCTTCGTAGTTCTTGGCTTTGCGCTGGCTGCCATGTGGGGGAAGCTGGGCACCTCCCGCAACTTTGTCATGACCCTGGTCGTGGGGGCGGTTCTGGCGGCGGCAGGCACGCTCCTTTTTTCTGCCGACGCGCTGGCCCACTGGGAGGCCCGGTTTAGGGCCTCAGGCGACAGTTTTACAGGCCGGACGATTGACCATCCCATAGCAGCCTTGGAACTGGCTTTGAAAGAAGGCGGGGCTTTCGGCTTCGGCATCGGCACCGCGCATCCGGCCACGGCGGCCATCCGCAACCAATTGGGCATACTGCCCATGCGGCAAGGGGTGCCGCCCATGGATAACGAGCACGGTCAGGTGCTGGCCGAACTTGGCGTATTGGGCTGTGTCTGCTGGTATGTCTTGCGCCTGCTATTGTTCTGGCTGACGTGGCAGTCGTTTTTGCGCTCCCCACCGGGCCTGGTGCGTGCGCTCTGCCTGGCGGTGGTGCTGATCACCGGGCCGTTCTTGATCATGTCCGTGGTGTACAACCACACGGCCAATTTCTTCATCTTTGCCTTATCCGGTCTCAGCCTGATTCCGCTTGTGGAGCCGGTGGTGCAGCGGCGGTTCTCGCCGCGTGGTCGTGCGGCGAATGCTGCGGCGCTGCTGCCGCCGCCGGAGCGGACCAGGCGCGTTTGACGAAAAGTTTGCTTGCCGACAAGCTGCGGTATGGCCATCAGGCCAGGTTGTCCCATTCCTTCCATGTCCTCGTCTGATACCTGCCCGGTCACGGCGATCGTGCCCGCCTGCAGGCGGGTGGAGCAACTGCTGGCCACGCTGCGCATGATTTCCGACCACCTGCGCCGGTATAAACAGTATCGGCGTGAAGTGACCAGCCCGAGGCTGCTGTCCTGGCTGCTGCTGAAACGATGGTCGAGGAATCTGGGCGATGCACAGGCACCCATTGAAACGACCTTTCATTCTTCCCTTGCTCCTACCCCCATGAGTCTCGTCCAAAAACTGATCCGGAAACTGTACCCTCACGGTGAAGTGCGAACCGTCTTGCGCGGGCCGGTGCGCGGCATGCGCTTTGTGGTGGTGCCTGGCATGGCGGCAACCTATGCACTCGGGGTGGACAGCCTGAACTGGCATTTTCTGAAGAAGCATGTGCATGAGGGAGATGTGGTTTATGATGTTGGGGCCAACTGCGGCCAGATGGCGATGTTTTTTTCGCGCCGGGTCGGAACCGGCGGCAACGTTTATAGTTTTGAGCCCGTTCCGCAGAATGCTACGATCTTGCGCCGGAATCTGGCCATGAACCGCTGCGCCAATGTGGAAGTGATCGAGGCTGCGGTGGCCGCAGATTCCCAGCCCAGACGCTTCTGCTTTGATGCTGCCCACCATACGATGGGCACGCTGGAGGGGGCGATGGTCAAACTGGATGCTTGGCAGACGACTCTTGAGGTGCCATGCGTCACTTTGAACGATGTGCTGGCGAAGGGTGCGCGTCCACCCGATGTGATGAAGATCGATGTTGAAGGGGCTGGCTTGGGGGTGGTGGAAGGGGCCTGTGGTTTGATCGAGGCGCACCGTCCGCCCATTTACTTTGAACTGCATGCCGCCGATGAGGATGCTTCCGAGTTACAGGCAGTGAGGATGCTGCGAGACCGCTGGGGGTATCGTGTGCAAGACCTCAATGGTAATCTGGATGGCCAACTGGGGCCTATGTGGGGCGGAGCAGTCTGGTGCGAGCCGCCTGAAACCCAATGATTCAGGCGCTTCATCACGGATGGCGGGAAGGAATAAAAGCGGTGGCTCGTGCCGATGATGCCGCCTCCCGGTCACAACTGCGGCGGGATTTTTTGTTCAGCCGCCTGCTCAAATTCGGACGAATGCCGGGTTACAACAAGGCGCGTCAGGTGAGTCTTGACGGCCTGACGGTGAACTACCGCTTCAACCGGGGAGATTTGCAAAGCTTGCGTGAGGTGCTGGTGGAAGAGGTCTATGCCTGTGAACTGCCTTTTGCGCCGAAAAGCTTCCTGGATCTTGGGGCCAACATCGGCTTGGCGTCACTCTGGTTCTGCAGGCGAATCCGACCTAATCCGATCCAATCAAACCAAGATTTTCTTCTGATCGCCGTGGAACCCGTTCCTGAAAATGCCGAGGTGGCGGAGATGAACTTCCGCGACAACAGCTTACCTGGGGAGGTGGTTCGGGCGGCGGTTGGGCAGACCACGGGCGAGGCTTCGTTTGAAACACGGGTGGAATCGAATCTCGGACGTCTTGCAAACGCGGGGGCGTGTGAAGCTGGCATCCGCGTTCCAGTCGTTGGCATTCGCGATCTGCTGGATCGCTTTCCCGGTGGTCAGGTCGATCTGGTGAAGATGGACATCGAAGGCGGCGAAGCGGAATTGCTGGGGTGTGACATTGACTGGCTGGGACGGGTCAAGGCGCTGATGGTGGAATGGCATGATGACCGGGCGGATTCGCGGCCCCTCATTCGGAATGTCGAAGCCGCCGGATTTCAGCATCAGCGAATCAACCACGAGCGGCAGGACAACCTGAGTCTGTTCCTGCGTTCCTGAGACCTCCCGGCTTCCTTGATCCGATTCGATCCGACTCAATCCAACCAAATCCAACCCCTTTTTTCATGAAGCGCGCGCTCATCACCGGCATTACCGGCCAGGACGGGTTCTATCTGGCGGAATACCTGCTCGGCCTCGGCTATGAGGTGCATGGTCTGGCGCGTCAGACCGGGCTGGAGCACATCAAGAGCAATCTGCTGCAGGATGTGCCACCGGAGCTTTATCAGCGCTGCCAGCTTCATGCCGTGAGCCTGGACAACTTTCCTGGTCTCTATCGGCTGATCTCGAAAACCTCGTTCGATGAGTGCTATCACTTGGCGGCGTCGAGTTTCGTCGGTGATCGCCTGGCGGACGGCTACCAGACGATCCAGAACAACATCGCCAGCACGCACTACCTGCTGGCGGCACTGAACGAGTTCCAGCCGGAGTGTCGGTTCTATTTTGCCGGCTCCAGCGAGATGTTTGGCCGCCCCCAAACCGCTCCGCAAGCCGAGGAAACACCGTTGAATCCGCGCAGCGCCTACGGCATCAGCAAGGTGGCTGGCTACCATCTGGCAAAAAATTACCGCGAAAGCTACGGGATGTTCTGCGGCGTGGGCATTCTCTACAATCACGAGAGTCCCCGCCGACGGCCGGAATTTGTGACGCGCAAGATCACTATGGCGGCGGCCCGCATCGCGCAGGGATCACGCGACAAGCTGCTGCTGGGCAATGTGGAGGCGCGGCGGGACTGGGGCTACGCGCCGGACTATGTCCGCGCCATGCATGCCATCCTCAATCATGACCGTCCGGAGGATTTTGTGGTGGCCACGGGTGTGCTGCACAGTGTGGCTGATCTCTGCTCTGTGGCATTTTCCCACCTGGGACTGGACTGGCATGATCATGTGGAGACGAACGCTGCGTTCTATCGCGACGAGGAGGAGATACCTCTGGTCGGGTGTTCGGCGAAGATCGAGCGTGAGATCGACTGGCGACCCGCCACCACATTCAGGCAGATGGTTTGCAAAATGGTGGATGCCGATGCGGCCCGCCTCAGAACCGGTGGTTGAGATGTTTTTGGATGACTAATCGTATTCATATCTGGGTTCCCGGCATTCGCGAGGGAGCGGGGGGTATTCAGGCCTTTTCGCGGGTCTATGTGCAGGCGATTCGTGAGGCCTATCCATGGGCGGACATTCGTGTATTCGTCAAGAATGACGCGCCGGTGGCGGATGATCCGCTGCGCCGCATGGGCATAACCTTTCATTCGATGGCAGAGTTTCATCCGGCGCTGCGCACGCTGGCGCTGGTGGTGTTCGGACTGGGGCTGGGACTGTGGGAAAGGCCGCGTTGTGCAGTGACGACGCACCTGCACTTCCTGCCGGCGCTGCGCCTGCTGCAGTGGCTGCGCGGCGTCAAGGTGATGAGCGTGCTGCACGGCATTGAGGCCTGGAACCAACGCAACGGCCTGCGTGTCAGGGCGATCATTGCGGCGGATCATCTCATGGCGGTGAGCCATCACACGCGCCAGGTGGTGATTGATTCCTACGGCATTGATCCGGCCAAAATCAGTGTGGTGCCAAACACCTTCGACACAGAGCGTTTTGCCATTGGTCCGAAGCCCGAGCATCTGCTGAAACGCTACGGATTGAGACCGGATCAGCCGGTGCTGCTGACAGTGAGCCGCTTAGCACTGTCCGAACGCTACAAGGGGCATCGTCAGGTGCTGATTGCCCTGGAAGCCATCAGGCGGCAGTTCCCCGAGGTGCGCTATCTGGTGGTGGGTACGGGGGATGATTTGTTACTGTTACGAGACGCGGTGAGGGCGCGCGGGCTGGAGGATTGCGTGATCTTTGCAGGTCAGGTGCCGGGGGAGGAACTGCCCGATCACTATAGGCTGTGCGATGCCTTTGTGATGCCCAGCAGCAAGGAGGGCTTTGGCATTGTCTTTCTGGAAGCCATGGCATCTGGCAAACCGGTGGTGGCCGGCTACCTCGACGGCTCGGTTGATGCCCTGGATGGCGGCAGGCTGGGCCTGCTGGTGGATCCCAATGACCCGGCCGAGATTGCGGCGGCGGTTTGCCAGGTGCTCGCACATCAGCCGCCAAACGCGCTGTGGCATGATCCGGAGGCCCTGCGAGCCGCCGTGGTGGAGCAGTTTGGCTATGCACGTGTCAGCCGCCTGCTGGCGGCTGATCTGGCACCGCTGCTAGGGAATGAACCGGATGCTCGTTTGGCGGGACCGGGTGCCCGTGAAGCTCTGAGGATTTTCCCGGCAGCGCCTCGCATCGTGGTGCTGACACAACTGACCTCCCCCTATCAGGTGGAGTTTTTTAACGCTCTCTCGGCGATGGGCGGCTGTCATCTGGAGGTGATCTATTTGACCAGCCATGACCGCAGCCGCCAATGGGAGGTGACGAGGATCAACATCGCCCACAATCATCTGATCCTTTCGGAGGCGCCGCATATGCGTGGAGATGCGATGCAGGCCATCCGCAGCGCGGATCTGGTCGTCTTCAACTACTACACCGATCTGTTCGCACTCAGGGCCATTCGTGAGCGCGCACGCCAGCGCAGTCCCTGGGTGTTCTGGGGCGAGCGTCCGGGCTTTCTGCAGACGGGTGTCATGGGAATCATGGCGCGTTGGTTTCTGCTGAAGCCACTGCACCGGCATGCGGCGCCGATCTGGGCGGTGGGCCGTTTCGGCATCGAGGGCTACCAGCGCGAGTTCGGCCGCAGCCGCAGCTATCAAAACATCCCGTATTTTTCCGATCTGGACCGCTTTTTCAAGATCGAGCGTGCGCCTGCCGCAGAACGAGTCTTTCTTTACTCGGGGTCCTTCTCTCATCGGAAAGGAAGTGATTTGCTGGCCGCCGCCTTTGTGCGTGTGGCGGCGCGTCATTCCAAGGTCCGTTTGGTGTTGTTAGGGGCCGGGGAAATGGAACACCAGATGCGCAACAAGCTGCAACCCTGTGCCGACCGGGTAACGTGGCTGGGCTTCCAGCCTTGGGACAAGCTCCCTGAATGTTACTCCCAGGGCACCATTTTCTGCTTTCCCTCCCGCTATGATGGCTGGGGGCTGGCCTTGGTGGAAGCGTTGGCCTCTGGCATGCCGACAATCGGCACTGATCGCGCCGGGGCGGCCTTGGAATTCCTCGCGGAACAGAAAGCTGGCTGGTTGGTGGAGGCCGGGAGCCTGCAAGCATTGGAACAGGCCATGGAAAAGGCACTGGCGCTGTCGGCGCAGGAGTTCCAAGCCATGCAAGTGGCGGCCCGGGAGGTCGTAGCGCAAAATGGTCTGGAAGAAGGCGTCCAACGCTTTAGCGGCGCCTCGCGGGATGTCATTGCGCAATGGCGCGCGCGCATGCCTGGCATTCCGGAAGGGAGAAACTCCCGCTGAGCTTATGTGCGGCATCGCTGGCATTCTCAACAACGAGGGCGTGGAACGGCTGGGGCTGATCTCCCAACTGGACGCTCTGGCCGCAGCCTTGAAACATCGTGGTCCAGATGATCGTGGCACATGGGCTTCCGCCAGTGGCACGGCGGGGCTGGCTCATGTGAGGCTTTCCATTCTCGACCTTTCCTCAGCGGGTCATCAGCCGATGCAGACCCAGGACGGCTCCCTGCACATCACCTTCAACGGCGAGATCTACAATTTCAGGGAGCTGCGCACGGATCTCGAGCGTGCTGGTGTCTCCTTCCGCACCCAGACGGATACGGAGGTGCTCCTGCGGCTGTACGAGCGCGACGGCCCGGCGATGCTGGCCTGTCTGCGCGGCATGTTCGCCTTTGCCATCTGGGACGAGCGGCGGCAGCGCTGCTTCCTGGCGCGTGATCACCTGGGCATCAAACCGCTGTATTACAGCCTGAACGGCAACCGTCTGGCCTTTGCCTCCGAACTGCGGGCGCTCCAGGCCGCCGGCCTGACGTCCCGCGACCTCGACGCCGGTGCCTTGATGCGCTATTTCAAAACAGGTTCCGTGGCGGAACCCCAGACGCTGCTGGCCGACGTGCACTGTCTTGAGGCCGGGCACTACCTGCTGTGGGAGTCTGGGAAACTGGCGAAACGCCGCTACTGGCGGGTCGAGTTTCATCCAGAGGAAAAAGACGCCACGGAGGCAGTGGCGGAGGTGCGTGAAGCCTTGTTGGACAGCATGCGTGCCCACTTTGTCAGCGATGTGCCGGTCGGTATTTTTCTCAGCGGCGGCATTGATTCCACAGCGCTCTTGGCGCTGGCAAAGCATATCGGCCAGCGGGACATCGCCACCTTCTCGATCGGTGTGGATGACACAACACTGGATGAAAGCAGCGTGGCTGCTCACACAGCGGCGCACTTTGGTGCCAGGCATCAGGAGATGCGCCTTGACGCGGACACCGCCCGTCAGCAGTTCGCCGGCTTTTTGCGTTCGATGGATCAGCCCAGCATCGACGGCTTTAACACCTTCACCGTGGCGTCCTTTGCCCACCGGCATGGCATGAAGGTCGTGCTCTCCGGACTCGGGGGTGATGAATTGTTTGCAGGCTACAAGTCCTTTGACGCTGTGCCGAGGCTGGCGGCATTCATGCGTGCACTGCGCATCCTACCGGGATCGGGGCACACGCTTGGGTGGCTCATGGAGAGGTTCTTCCCCTCCAACCGTCTGCGGCGCATCGGCTCAATGCTCCAGACACCCTGCACGATTCGGGATGCTCATGCCTGCTACCGTGGCATTTTTTCCAAACGCGACGCCTGCCTGCTGGCGGCGAGCTATCTCGACTGCTCCCCGGCATATGTGCCCACGCCGCCGATCGCCCATGTCCTTGCCGCTGATCCACGCGATGCCGTCAGCGAGTGCGAGCTGCGCTTCTACATGCGCAACCAGTTGCTCAAGGACAGCGATGTGATGAGCATGGCGCATGGCCTGGAATTGCGGGTGCCGTTTGTTGACCGGACGCTCTTTCAAAGTCTCGCACGCATCCCTGCCGCACTGCGTTTGCGCAGCGGCAAGCAGATGCTGCTGGAGGCCGTCCCGGAAATTCCCGCATGGGTGGCCGGTGCGCCCAAGCGTGGCTTTGTCTTTCCCTTTGAGAAGTGGCTGGGAGAGACATGGGGAACCTCCTTTGCCGATGCCACGGCCAGGATCCCCTTCAAAAACCCCACTTGGTATCAGCGCTGGAGCATCTTCATGCTCGACACTTGGTTGGAGCGCCACGGGCTGAACTGATGCGTGTGCTGCATGTCATCCCCTCCTTGTCCCACAGCTCCGGCGGGCCGAGTTTCGCGCTTCCAGCCATGGCGCGGTCGCTTGCGGCTCATGACGTGCAAATTACCGCCGTTACCACCGATGATGACGGACCCGGCAAACGCCTCACTGGCATCACCCTCGGTATCGAAACGCCCCAGGATGGCTGGAGCGCGATTTATTTCCCGAAACAGACTGAGTTCTATAAATGCTCGCTGCCAATGCGAAACTGGCTGCGCGCTCATGTGCGTGATTTTGACGTCGTGCATATCCACGCCGTGTTCTCCTTCGCCAGCCTCATCGCGGGCCGTGCCGCCGCCTCGCGAGGTGTTCCCTACATCGTGCGGCCCCTTGGTGTCTTGAACCGTTGGGGCATGGAAAACCGCCGCCGGCTCTTCAAAGCCATCTCCTTCCGCTTGTTCGACTTTCCCATGCTGAAAAAAGCCGCCGCCATGCACTACACCAGCCGCATGGAGCTCGAAGATGCTTCCCGCTTCGGTTTCACCAATCTCCAACGGGTCATCCCCATCGGCATGGACCTTGCGCCCTTCGAGACACTGCCACCACGCGCAGTTTTCAGCGCAACATTCCCCGAGACGGCCGCCACGCGAAACATCCTCTTCCTCTCGCGCATCGACGTGAAAAAAGGTCTCGACCTGCTCATCACCGCCTTTGCCAAAATCAGTCCCCAGCACCCGGGCACTCGACTTGTCATCTGCGGCGGCGGTGATTCAGTCTTGGTCGCGAAAGTCAAGGCGCTGGCGACCGCCGGTGGCATGGCTGATCGGATCACCTGGGCGGGCCAAGTCACTGGTGAACTGCGTCTCGCCGCCTTTTCCGCCGCCGAGATATTCGTGCTGCCCTCACACTCGGAAAACTTTGGTATCGCGCTCCTCGAAGCCATGGCGGCCGGTCTGCCCTGCCTCAGCACCGATCAAGTGGCCCTCGCTGCTGACGCAGCACGTGAAAACGCCGTCCAACTCACCGCCCGCGAGCCGCAGGCCATCGCCGATGAACTTCACGCGCTCCTTATCTCCGCATCGCGGCGTGAGAATCTCTCCCAGTCTGCTCGTGCGCTCTCCCGCCGCGACTACTCTCTTCCAGCGATGGGTGCCGCCCTGCATCAGCTTTATCAGGACATCAGCACTTGACCACCCCTTGACCGAAGTCACGCCATTAATCCTCACTTGGAATGAGGAGCCCAACCTGCGCCGCTGCCTAGAGCGCCTGCGCTGGGCCAGGGAGGTCGTTATTCTCGACAGCGGCAGCACGGACGCCACGGCATCGATCGCCGCCGAATTTCCCAACATAAAGTTTCTCGTCAGGCCCTTCGATGATCACACCACGCAGTGGAACTTCGGTGTCGATGCCACCACGACGAACTGGATTCTCTCCCTCGATTGCGACTATGTCCTCTGTCCCGGTTTCGAAGGCGAACTCGCCCAAATCCCCGACAATACGCCATGCGACGCCTTCCACGCCTCGTTTCGCTACCTCATCTATGGCAAACCACTCCGCGCCAGCCTCTACCCCCCCCGCACCGTCCTCTTCCGCAAAGACCGCTGCCGCTATGTCCCCGACGGCCACACGCAAATCTTGAGCATCCCCGGCCAGACTGCTTCGCTCTCGACCCGGATCGATCACGACGACCGCAAGCCCCTCAGCCGCTGGTTTTCCTCCCAGGACAAATACGCGCGCCTCGAAGCCGACAAACTCACCTCCCTCACACAGCTCAGCCTCCAGGACCGCATTCGTCGCACGATGATCCTGGGGCCGGTCTTCGTCTTCGTCTATACCCTCCTCATCCGGCGCACCCTTTTCGACGGCCTCCACGGCTGGTTCTACGCCCTTCAGCGCACCCTTGCCGAGATCATGCTCGCGATGAGATTGTTGGAGAAAAGATTTGGCAAATCCCCTTAAATTGCCCACAGACACTCCCTCCCACCCGACATCGACACCCCCACCTCATGAGCCAAGATCATCTCATCACCGTCTGCGGCGCAGGCGGCTTCATCGGAGGCGCCCTCGTCGCCGATCTCCGCGCCAAGGGCCACAAGCGCATCCGCGCCATCGACATCAAGACCTACGGCCACTGGTACCAGAAGTTCGACGACGTCGAAAATCATGTGCTCGACCTCGCGCTGCTCGAAAACTGCCGTCTCGCCGCCAGGGATGCGCACACCATCTACAATCTCGCCGCCGACATGGGCGGCATGGGGTTCATCGAGAACAACAAAGCCCTCTGCATGATCACTGTGCTGATCAACTCCCACCTCTGCCTCGCCGCGCGCGACGCCGGCGTGCAGCGCCTGTTCTACGCCTCCTCCGCCTGCGTGTACAATGGCGACAAGCAGAAGGAATACAACATTCCCGCGCTCAAGGAGGCCGACGCCTATCCCGCCCTCCCCGAAGACGGCTACGGCTGGGAAAAACTCTTCTCTGAACGCATGTGCCGCCACTTCCGCGAGGACTTTGGACTCAAGACACGCGTCGCACGCTATCACAATGTTTACGGCCCTCACGGCACCTGGGACGGAGGCCGCGAAAAAGCCCCTGCCGCCGTGTGCCGCAAAGTCGCTCTCGCCAAAATGTCCGGCAAACACGAGATCGAAATCTGGGGCACCGGCGACCAGACCCGCAGCTTCATGTACATCACCGACTGCGTTTATGGCACCCAGATGCTCCTCAACAGCGACTGGGTCGAACCCATCAACATCGGCAGCGCCGAAATGGTCAGCATCAACCAGCTTGTTGACATCGCCGAGGAGATCGCCGGAGTGAAGCTCAAGCGCAGCTACAATCTCAGCGCCCCCAAGGGCGTCAATGGCCGCAGCAGCGACAACACGCTTATCAAGCAGGTCTTCAACTGGGAGCCTGGCACGAAACTCCGCGACGGCCTCGCGATCACTTACCAGTGGATCTACGACGAAATAAAAGCCGGGGCCAAGTCCCGCTGATCAGACTGCGCTGCTTGATCACTTCGACGGGCCGGACTCACCTCCGGCCCGTTTCATTTTCAGCGCAGCAATTTGAACACACCCGGTGCCAGCGGCGTGAATGCGCTCCCGGCGGGAATTTTGCCCTCTGGCAGCACCAGGACATCCAGCCTGCGAGTTTGCAGTGCCTGTGCGGGGTCAAGGCTGTCCCAGATGCGGTCAAAGCGCTGCGCGTCTGCTGGTTTGAGCACGACGTCATCCAGCAGGCCGTAGCAGTAGCTGCGTGCCCCCAGTTTGCGGATCATCTCCAGCGCCGCCGCCTTTGTCATGCCGCCCAGCTTGGCCACGATCACGAAGCGGGTGAGGATTTCCTCGTTCGAGGCCAGCGTGCGGAACGCCATCGGCACAAAACTCCAGTGCTTCGTCAGCACTGGCAGCAGCGCACGCGTCGGCTCATCCAGCACGCCCACTACCAGTTCTCCGTCTTGCTGTGCCAGTACGCCCAAAGCAGCCGGAGCGGCAGGAGGATCGAGCGCGGCCACTTTCACCTGCCGCACCGCCGCCAGCGTGAGCAGCAGCAGCGCCGCAGCCTGCGGCAGCCAGCGAGTTACTGCGGCGCTTGGGATAATCAGCGCCACCAGCAGCACACCAAACGGCTGGATGATGCGGTTGTAGGCGTGCTCGTGCTGCGCGTTGTAGCCGGTGATCAGATGCAGGTTCGCCACGACACAGGCGCCCGCCAGCAGCGCGGTCAAAAGCCACATCACCGCCCGCCGCCGGTCGTTGGCCGGCAGTTGCGAACGCAGGCGAAAAAAGCAGAAAACGCACACCACCAGCCCGGCCAGCGCCAGCCAGTCAGGCGTGCGTTCAAAGCTGCCGATGCGCTCCATCAGTTGCCTGGAGTTGCCGGAGCGCATGCTGTTCATCGTCCACTGAAAGTAGGGAGCCGCCACCACCAGCCCGGTGAGCACTGCCGCACCCATGCGCCGCCAGGCGAACAGCAGCAGGGCGCCGGCGGCCGTCCAGGCGGCCACCGCGTGAAAGTAGTAACTGTAAAACAGCAGGCCCAGCGCTACGCCCGTGAGCCACGGCCACGCCCGTTGCCGCGTGGTGATGCATTGCAGCAAGCCACCAAGCACGAGCAGGAGCAGCAGCGTCGAAAGCGACGGATGCGGCGTGCGGCACATTTCCAGCGGCTGGATCAACGCCTGACTGCCAAGCAGCACTGCATTACGCGGAGCCGCCGCCGCGAGAATGGCCACCCACGCCGCCGCAGAAGACAGCGCGGCATTGCGTGTACTCACGACCACGAGCCCAAAAAAACCCAGCCACACGCACGCGGGAAATAACGTGTGAGCGATGACAAAGGCACGTTCCACCCCACCCACCAGTCGTGCCAGTGTTCCCAGCACGATCTGATGCGTCACCGGGTAGGCAAAGCGCTCGTCACGCAGCTCGATCACATCCAGCTCCCATGCAGGAACACCCGTGTCGGCGAAGCGCCGGGCACCAGGCGCGTAAAGCACCGCCTCGTCGAAGTGCAGCGCGGAGGCACTCTCATGCGGATTAAACACCGGCTTCCCGCTCCAGTGCTGCAGGCTGAAAAGAAGGCAGGCGAGCACGAAACCCGCGATGGCGTGAACACGCGTGTTCATGAGTTTTTTTTGCGCAGCACGGCCATCAGGCTCGTGCCGGTAAGTTGCTGCGGACATGATTCCAACCGTGAAAAACACATCAGCAGCCTGTTCGCCAGTGCGCCAGGCGGCTGCATGCCGTTTCGAATGATTTCCGCATCGCCGCGCCCATGGATGGTAAGCTTGCGCCACCACAGCAGCGGCAGCAGCGGCAGTCCCCAGTAGCTGAACCGCTCGATTACCAACCCCGCCCGCCTGGCCGTCTCCTCGAGGCTGCGGATGTCGTAACGGCGCACATGGCCCACGGCACGATCATAAGCGGAATAGCAGCCCTGCAGCGCAGGCACATTCACGAGCACGCTGCCACCAGGCACCACATGCTCAGCCGCACAGGCCAAAAACGCCGCGTCATTATCCAGGTGTTCGATCACGTCGAAAAGAAACAGCACATCATGTTTTCCGAGCAGTTCCGGCCGCCGCTCAAAGATGTCGTAGCAAAACAAATCGCTGCGCCGGCTTTCGCTCATCGCCAGCGCATGTGTGTTCAGGTCATAGCCGTCCACAGCAACGCCAAGTTCGTCCTCGAGTTGCCGCTGCAGCAGTCCGTGACCACAGCCAACCTCGGCCAGGCTCCGCGCTTGCCTCAACACTTCACCCGCTAGGGCCAGCAGCACCTCAAACCGACGCCTGATCCAAAAATGATTCAGGTTCGCAATGTCGAACCACTCATCCCCCATGCTCACAGACCGTGTCTGGGAAAGTGAAACGAAATCACGCATGGGCAGGATCAGGCGGCTGTTTTCAGGAAAAGTCGGCCACCGTCAGCACTTGGCCGTCTTCGGAGGTTGCAGCCAGACCGGCGCTATGACGCGCCACGATGGCACAAGGCCGCCGCTTGGTCTCACGCACCAGCACCATCAGATACTCGCCGATGATGCCCAGACATAAAAACAGCATGCTGCTGACCAGCGAGACATACAGCAGGAGGGTCGTCGTTCCTGGATTCGCTCCGACATAGTAGCCGAAGAGCGTGAAGCTCGGGAACAGCCGGTTGATCAAAAACAGCAACCCCGCCAGCAGTGTCAGCACGCTCATGCCA
Organism: Verrucomicrobiales bacterium; assembly: GCA_043770175.1. Lineage (GTDB taxonomy): Bacteria > Verrucomicrobiota > Verrucomicrobiia > Verrucomicrobiales > Verrucomicrobiaceae > Prosthecobacter. The sequence continues at coordinate 35,295 of JAYVIO010000105.1, forward strand.
AATCCAATCAGGCTCGCCAGCCGCAGCGGCGCGGTGGTAAAGCCGGTCAGCGCGGACAGTGCCAGCGCCATAAGCTTCCACACATTGTACTTCGTTCGGCCATGTCCACGCACCGGCCGTTCGTAGCTGACCTGGGTCGATTTGAAGCCCACCCATGAGCGCAGGCCGCGCAACATACGATCATGCTCTGGCAACTGCAGCATCGCCCGATGCACACGGTGGTTAAAGACAGAGAAATCTCCGGCGTCCAGCGGCCAGGGATGATCGGCGAGGCCTTTCATCAGCCGGTAAAACAGCTTGTAGGTCACGTTCAGCAGCAGCGGCGCCACACGTTTGCCGCGCACGCCCAGGCACAGGTCAAAACCCTCGCCAGCGACTTTTTGAAACATGAGATCCATCACCTGCGGCGGGTCCTGGAGGTCCGCGTCCATGATCGCGATGTGATCCGCGTTCACGAACGCCAGCCCGGCCGTCAATGCCGCCTGGTGGCCGAAATTCCGGCTCAATGCCACAATACCCACACGTGCATCCCCCTCATGCCGTGCCATGACGAGATCAAATGTGCCGTCCGTGCTGCCGTCGTCCACCACCAGGATGCTCCACTCCTTCCCCGCACAACGCTCCAGCACGGGAATGACCGCCTCAAAGAAATGCGGCAGACTTTCCAGCTCATTGAGGCATGGAACCAGCACAGTGAGCCGTGGGCGTGGTGTTTCATTGGGGAGTGGCATGTGGCAATGCATCTTTTCCGTGGGCTGCTTCCACGGTCAAGGCCGCAATGACTCTCCATTGACCGCCAGCGAGTTTTGCAGCATCTCCGCTCCACATGCGTGTCCTTCTCATCAATCAGTGTTTCCACCCCGATCACGTCTCAACGGCCATGCACCTCACCGACCTCGCTGTCGGACTCGCCGAGGCAGGTCATCAGGTCACCGTGGTCGCTTCGAGTCGCGGTTATGATGATCCCTCGGTGCATTACCCCGTGCGGGAAACGTGGCGCGACATCGACATCCGCCGCATCTGGACCCCGGGACTCGGCAAGCAGGCCAAATGGCGGCGACTGGTCGATTTCGCCACGTTTTGGCTGAATGCGGCGCGCATTCTGTTGTTCCTGCCCAAGCACGACGTGACGGTCTGCCTGACTTCGCCGCCGTTGATTTCCACGCTGGGCACCATTGCGGCAAAGATCAAAGGCGGTGCCGTGGTGCCGTGGGTGATGGATTTGAATCCTGATGAAGCGGTGGCGGCGGGCTGGCTGAAGGCGGGCGGAATCGTCGAGCGCACGCTGACGTTCATTCAAAATTGGAGCTTTCGTCGTGCCTCGCGCATCATCGCGCTGGACCGCTTCATGGCGGAGCGCTTGCAGGCGAAAGGTGTGCGTGAGGAGGTCATTCATATCGATGCGCCGTGGTCGCATGATCAGGCAATCAGCTACGATGTGGCTGCACGCGATGCGTTTCGTGCGGGGCATGGGCTGACGGACAAGTTCGTGGTGATGTATTCGGGCAATCACAGTCCGTGTCATCCGCTGGATGCCGTGTTGGCGGCGGCGGATGCAATGAAGTCCGATGCACGGCTGCATTTCCTGTTTGTCGGCGGCGGCAGCGAGTTCAAGAAGGTGCAGGCCTTCGCGAAGGAGAAAGCGCTGAACAACATCACCTGCCTGCCGTATCAGCCGATGGAAAAACTCTCCGGTTCGCTGTCAGCGGCGGATCTGCATCTGGTGGTGATGGGCGATCCGTTTGTGGGCATCGTTCATCCGTGTAAAATCTACAACATCCTCATGCTGGGCATTCCGTTCCTCTTCATCGGCCCGGATCAAAGCCACGGTGGCGATCTGGCACGCCGCTTAAATGATCCAACTCATGCACGCGTGGCGCAGAATGGTGATGTGGGTGAAATCGTGCGGCAGATTCGTGCAGCGATGCAGCTTGGCACGAGACCGGTGAATGAGGCGGCGAAAGCGCTGGGTGCGAAGTTTTCTCACGCGGTGCTGTGCCCACGGCTGGTTCAAATCATTGAGCAGGCTGGAGCACGCGTTTGATCAGCTCGTAGCTGGCGAAGCGTTCGGTGTCGGGGAAATCGTGGTCGGAGTCGGGGTGGACGATTTGCAGGTGTGACTCCGCTTGATGCAGCTTGAACAATGGCAGAGCTGCGCCCGCGATGCGGTCCACGCTGTCATGGCGAAAGTTGGCATCCTTGAGCGGCGCATTCACAAAAACGTGGCGCGGCGCGAGGCAGGCGATGAGTTCGTAGTGATCCCACGGCACGTCCTGCGGATGGCCGAGATAGTTTTCCATACGCAGCATGTAGCGCTCCTGCACGTAGCCTTTGATGTTGCCGCCATAGTAGTCGAGCAGCGAGTCAAAGCCGCAGCTTGAGACGATCACCTGGATCCGGTCGTCAAACACGGCGGTAAAAATCGCATTGTGGCCGCCGAGGGAATGGCCGATCGCGGCGTAGCCGTGCGTGTGATCCACGAACGGCAGCGAGTCGAGGTAATCGAGGCCGCGCAGGTTGTCCCAGATGGCCTTCATCGTGCCGCTGGGCATCTGCAAGGCTTTCAAATCCGGCTGGTAGTCCGCCAGCAGCGGATAGCTCGGCGCGAGCGTGATGAAGCCACGTTCCGCGAGTTCGGACGCATACTGGCGGTGCGGTTTGCCGCCGAGTCCGACAACGACCTTGAAGCCGATCTTGTTCTCCGTGGGATGCAGGCAGAGCACGGCAGGTGTTTTGGCTCCAGCGAGCGCGGTTTTCGGAATGCAGAGATAGGCAGGCACCTTGCCGCCGGGCTGTGAGGTGTAGGTGATGAGTCGGCGCACGTAGCTGCCACAATCAACCTCCTCAAGGATCTGCGGATCGAGTGCGCAACGCATTTCCTGGCCGGGCAGGGGACCGGCGACTCGCTGAAAGCCTTCAAGCGCTTCCTTGCGACGGCTTTCCCATGCAGCGGCGGTCGTGGCGATTTTCTTTGTGCCATCCGCCGCATGGTATTCCAGCAGGTTCGTGCGGCTGAGACCACGAATAGGCGGCACTTCATCCGCAGAGACTAAAAGTGGGACAAGGAGGACAATAAAAAAGCGGTGCATGCAGAGCATACGCCGCTTTCACTGAAAGTTTGTCCGCAGCGCTCAGTCGTCGTTGCGCTGGCCGCCCAGCATGTGCATGACGTAGTAGAGGAAGGTGGCGAGCGCACTGATAAAGGCTGCGACGTAGGTCAGAGCGGCGGCATCGAGCACCTTGCTCATCGCGGCGGTTTCCGCACCGGGGGAGACGGCTCCCGTCTGTGCCAGAATGCGCTTGGCACGGGCGGTGGCGTCAAATTCCACTGGCAGCGTGATGAGCTGGAACAGCATCACGACACCAAAGCAGAGCGCGAGAATCGGAATAGCGATCTTCGGTGCGAGGTAGAGCAGGCCCATGCCGACAAACGGAATGATGCTGCCCACCACGGTGGTGATGCCCACCGCCGCCATGCGCCATTGCAGCGGTGCGTAAAGCTGCTGGTGCTGGATCGCGTGGCCGCATTCATGCGCCGCCACGCCGAGCGCGGCGACGTTGGTGCCGTAAAAATTCTCTTCGCACAGCACCAGGGTCTTGTTCGTCGGGTCATAATGATCGCTCAGCAGGCCCTGGGTGGAACGCACGGTGACATCATGGATGCCGTTGAGGTCCAGAATGCGTTGCGCGATCTCTGCGCCGCTCATGCCGGAGCTGGCAGGCACCTGCGAGTAACGTGCATACGCGCCTTTGACCCGCCAGGAGGCAAAGAGCGACAGCGCCATGGTGCCGAAGAAGATGAGGAGGTAGAGGGGATCGATGTGAAACATGGTGTTGAGGAGCTTTGTACCTTCATACGCCAGAACTCCAGGATGGGAAGCGTGCAGACATTGCAAATCCTTGCGCAGATTGTCACACAAAATCCCGTGTTGCTTCCGCATCCGTCTGCGATTGAATCAATCCCTGATGGAATCTCCCTCTTCCGCCCCTCCCACCACTGCGAGCATCTCGCCCATCGTCTGCCGTGTCACGCGCTGGTATTTCCGCCGCATGGGCATGCTGGCCGGGCTGCTGCTTGTCTTTGGCCTGGTGTTTTTGTATGACGGTGTGCGCGGCTATCCGCAGTCCGTCGCACTGGCGCAGAAAAAAGAATGGTTCAAAACCGAGTTCCTGCCGACTTTTGACACGGCCAAGAAAGAAGGCCGGCTGGAGCAGTGGATTAAAGATGCGAAGGCCAAAGGGCTGCCCACCGGCAGCGATGGCGAACCGCCGCGCTGGGTCAGCTATGCCGCGCAGAACGGATGGGCGGAAGAGCCGAAGCTCTACAGTGATCGTGAAATCGCGGAGCAGTTTTGGTTTGCCTATGGCTGCATGGGCGGGGCCGTGATCGTTGGGATCGTCGTGCTGCTCAATCGCCGCAAGGTGCTGCGGGGCGAGGCGGACCATTGGGTGACTCCACAAGGAGTGCGCATCAACTACGCCGATGTCTTCCGTGTTGATAAACGCAAGTGGGAGCACAAGGGCCTCGCGTATGCGTGGTATCGCCTCAAGGGCGGCGCGGAAAAATGCGCGGTGATCGATGACTTGAAGTTCGGCGGCGCCGACCAGATTCTCGCGCGTCTGCTCAGCCGTTTCAGTGGTGAGTTGATCGAAAAGATCAACGAACCGGAGAGCGTGGAGCCGCCGCCTGCGCAAACGTCGGAATGAGGTTGATTGCGCCTGCGTCAAAAAGCCCGGATTTTCCCCTTGCCAAAGCAAAGGCAGCCGCTAAAGCTCCGCCCCATCTCACCACCCCCTATCTATGGCAGAAAACATCACAGAAAAAGTCAGAGACATCATCGTTGAACAACTCGGCGTGAACCCCGAGCAGGTCACCCAAGAAGCCAAGTTCATCGAAGATCTCGGCGCCGACTCCCTCGACACCGTCGAGCTGGTGATGGCCTTCGAGGAAGAGTTCGGCATCGACGTTCCCGATGAGGAGGCTGAAAAACTTCAGTCCGTCGGCGACGTGGTCCGCTACGTCGAGGAAAACGCCGAGTAAGCGTTCATACCTCAATCAATTCAAAAAGCCAGATGGGTGACCATCTGGCTTTTTTGTTGGTGGCAGGCACTCAGCCACGAGATCGCCACTTTCTTCTGGCCGATATTGGCCTACAAGCTGCATCAACTCTGATCGTATTGTACGAAGCCATGACTTCTTGGATCGCTTTTCTCACCGCCACTCTGTGCCTTTTGACCTTGGCAAGCTGCGAGACGCCCGTCCTGCGCGCGCAGCGGATGAAGGACGAACGCCTTCTTCAGGTCAAACGTCCCGCCATGGCTGAAAAGGTGATCCAGGATGTAGTCGAACTGCCGGAGGATCAGGATCCCACCATGTGGGACATTGCCCAGACCTTCCCCGCCTACGACTGGTCCATCAATGCCTTTCACCGCGATGGTCTGACCAAAGAGGCGGACGACCACTTCCTGCTCGAAGGAGACCGGTCCCAACCCCCCGTTGAGATCAAGCAAACCTCTGCGAAACCGCCGTTGAGGGTCGCACTTGCCATCGGCCCCATTGATGACGGCTTTGGCTTTCGGAAACCGAAACTGCACTACTTCTTTAAGCGCATCGATGGCGGTTGGAAACGGTTGAAATGGAATGTGACCTATCACGGTACGGCCAAGGCCGAAGGTGAGGAAGAAGCGCCGCTCAGCGAGGCGGAAAATCGGGAAAAGATCGAAAAAATCACCGGCAAGCCCTACGTGGACGAAGCCGAGACGGCCAATGCCACGCTCTGAGTTTCTGAAAAAATGTGCCTGCTTTGACTTTCGCATGAGTGGCGAGATCCCGAGACTCATGGCATTGGGAGGAGTTCCTCCCAGCGCGCCAGCAGCCACAGCACGTCTGACAAGCGATTGAGGAAACGGATGATTTCCTCATTCGGCACGGCATCGGGGGTGCCTTGCAGATCGATCACACTCCGCTCGGCGCGGCGGCAGGCGACGCGAGCGAGGTCGGCATAAGCACCGCTCATGACACCGGCTTCGCCGGGCAGTGCCCAACCTTTGAACTTCAAGGCGCCACCGGCTTCGAGTTTGGCGACCCATTCATCAAGCCAGGAGACGTTGGTTACGGAGATGCTGTCAGTGTGGGTTTCCGCGTAGCGCACTTCGTCACCGGGCGGGGTGGCGAGTTCGCCCATCAGGCTGATGAGCCAGCGCTGCACCTGCGGCACGATTTCCTGCGTCTCCCGGCGTGCGGCAGCGATGCGCAGCGGGCCGAGGGCGGCGTTGAGCTCATCCACGGCACCGAGGGCATGGACGCGAGGATGGGATTTGGCGATGCGGCAGCCGAACAGCAGGTCGGTCTGGCCTTGGTCTCCTTTGCGGGTGGCGATGGACATGAGAGCGGGAATGACGAATGACGAGACGGATACGCTCGGTGTCATTCGTCGGGAAAGGCCGTTTTCGGTATTTCTTCAATCGGTGCGGCCAATGACGCCGGGGCAACTGGTTGGGCAGGCGCTTCACCTTTTCGATAAGCACGAACGGTCCAGCCAAACAGCAGAGCCAGGAGCAACGTGGCGGCGAGGCGGGCAGAACGTGAGGCAAGCATGAGATGAGGAATGCTTCAGCCGCCATTGCCCTGCCGATGGCGTTCCAGCTCTCTGCTGGCACGTTCCAGGCGGTGCTTTTCCTCATCGGTGAGGCTGCCCATGCCGTGCAGGTTGATTTTATCGAGCAGCGGGTCGATTTCGGCCTCGATCAAGGATTCCACCGGATCCACCGGCCTGCCAGACACGGTCTTCACCGGTTCCTGCTCCAGATCCACGACCGGACGCACGCGGGCACGTGCCATGGCGGGCTGGCGGTTGGTTTGGGCCGTCTCCGGTTGCCATTGGCTGGCATAGGTCATCGGCCGGCCACCATAGCCAAGGCTCCGCGCATAGAACCAGCCGAGTGCTGCACCACCGAGATGCGCAAAGTAGGCGATCTGCATGCCCTCCGGCAGGACGTCGAATAGCACACCCGCCAATCCGAAGGCAAACTGGATGAGGAACAGGCCCTTCGCCAGCGTCCACAACCGCATCCGCACGGGTATGATGAAGTAAATAAAGGCGGTGATCTCCTCGTCCGGCAGCACTACCGCCAGGGCGGTGAGCAGGCCGAAAGCTGCGGCCGAGGCACCCACGAGCGGAGTGATAGTGTCGCCACGATAGCCGTTCACCGCCATCTCAGCGGCTGCGCCGGCAATACCGGAGAGCAGGTAAATCAGGACGAAATGACGGCTGCCAAAGCGCTGCTGCACACCTTTCCCGGCGAAGTAGAGCATCAGGACATTCAGCAGCAGGTGGCCCAGGCTGCCATGCACAAACATGTAGGTGAGCAGCGTCCAGAGTTTGCCCTGCGACAGCTCATGCACGCTCACACCGCCCAGCGGCAGGATGTCACCCTTCAGCGGATGCCGGATGGAGCCGGCCTCAAACACGAACTGCATCACAAACACCGCGATGTTCAGCGCGATGAAGCATTGCAACGCCGTGAGGCCACGCAGCGTCTGCGTGAACGAACGGTGCGGTGCTTCGCGCATGTAATCGCGGTCGTACAAAGCCATGGGGGGGAATGTGCGCGCCAGCGCGTCCTGCGCGAGGTTTTTTTCGCCAGGACCGGTGACAAGCACGCCCGCATCGGTTACGATTGAATATCGCATGAACTCGACTTCCGAATCTCTGCTTGCCGCCGTCTCCGGGCGTGGTGCGCATGACGCCGCCGACCTTCTGGAAAAAGCCTCCAGCGAGGACGCTGCCAAGGTGCTCCAGCAACTCAACCCGATGATCGCGCAGCAGGTGCTGGAGGAGATGGAAGAGCAGACGCGCACGATCACCCTTACCTTTGCGCCCAAAGACAAAGCCCGGCAGTGGATCAGCAACCGTGAGCATCCCGAGGACAGCGTCGGCTGGCTCATGGAGCCTCCCGTGGCCGTGTTCCGGCCTGAGGCCACCGTGCGTGACACCATCGAGGAAGTGCGCAAGCTGGCGAAGAAAGCCTTCATCACCTACGGCTACGTCACCGATGCCAGGGACAAGCTGCTCGGCCTGCTGATCATGCGCGATCTCATGCTCGCCGAGCCGGACACCAGGCTCGTCGATGTCATGCTGCGTGATCCCTTCACGCTCGATCCCGATCTCGAACTCACCGACGCGATGAAAATCGTCGTGAACAAGCACTATCCGGTCTATCCCGTGTGCAACAAGGACGGCGTGCTGCTCGGTCTGGTGCGCGGGCAGAGCCTGTTCGAGGCTCGTGCCATCGAAATCAGCGCCCAGGCCGGCACGATGGTCGGTGTCGAAAAAGAAGAGCGCCTCTCCACGCCGATCTTGCGCAGCCTGCGCTCCCGCCATCCATGGTTGCAGATCAATCTGCTCACCTGCTTCGTCGCCGCGACCGTCGTTGGTGTGTTTCAGGGCACGCTCGACCGCATGGTGCTGCTGGCCGCGTTTCTGCCCGTGCTCGCCGGCCAGTCCGGCAACACCGGCTGTCAGGCGCTCGCCGTGGCCCTGCGTGGCATGACGCTTGGGGATTTGAAGGCAGGGGAGGAGCGCAAGCTCGTCGTGAAGGAAGGCATGCTTGGCCTGCTCAACGGCATGCTGGTCGGTGTTTCCGCCGGTGCGGGCATGTGGGTCTATGCCTACATGAATAAAAACCCGCATGCTCTCATGCTCGCCGTCGTGGTGTGGCTGTCGATGGTCGCGAGCTGTGTCGTCAGTGGCCTGAGCGGTGCCTTGATCCCGCTGACGCTCAAAAAATTCGGCGCTGATCCTGCCACCGCCTCCAGCATCTTTCTCACCACCGCCACGGACGTGATCAGCATGGGCACCTTCCTCGGCCTGGCGACGCTGCTGGTGCCATGAGCGTTTTACGTCGTGAGGAATGGCATGCCCGCATGCAGGCGCATCATGACCGCGTCGCCGCGCATGCCGATGCCTTTGTGGACCGCCGCAGCCGTGGCGCGCAGCATCCGGTGCATGATTTTTTGTTCACCTATTACAGCTTTGCTCCTGCCAAGCTCAAACAATGGGTGCCACCGCTCGGTGTGAGTATTGCGATCACCGCCGCCGATCTCGAAGCCTGCCCCTGGCTGCAAACCGATCGCTTCCTGCATGAAAACGGCCTGCTGCGCCTTGATGAACGCCGCTTCATGCATCGTGAACGCGAATTCGCTGCCTGGGTCGCGATGCTCTGCACGCGCATCCTCGGCAGGGCAGGGCGCTTCACCTGCTTCGGCCTGCACGAATGGGCGATGGTCTATCGCCAGTCCGCCGAGCAGGTGCGGCATCAGGGCTATGAGTTGCGCCTTCCCGCTCTAGCACTCGCCGCTTTCGTCGCATCGCAGCCTGTCTGCTGCTCGCATTACGACGCCTTTCGCTTTTTCACACCCGAGGCGCGTCCGCTGAATTCCTTGCAGCCCACGCTCGACTCCCGTCCTGATCTCGAACAGTCCGCCTGCCTGCATGCGAACATGGATCTTTATAAATGGTCCTCCAA